>JBLMYC010000189.1:0-5808 GCA_050258075.1 Acidobacteriota bacterium | reverse complement strand
GCACCTCGATGGCCACCTCGATGGCACCGCACCTCGATGGCACCTTGATGGCGCACCCGCATCCCACCTCACCACCGATTGCCCTGCCGTATGCTGAGCCCCCCGAGCCGGCCCATATGGGGGCAGTTGCGGTCTCGAAAGGAGGCGAAATGTCCGTCCGTCGCATGCTTCCGGTCCTGCTTCTCGCCAGTCTCGTCTCCTCCGGCATTGCCGCGGGCGCCGAGCAGCGCTTCGTCGTCCTGCTCGCCGGCCACGTCGCCGGTAGCGCCACCTTGCGCGATGAAGGCGGCCGGCGCTATGCGTTGAGCTACGAGTACAACGATCGCGGACGGGGTCCGAAGCTGCAGAGCGAGCTCACGCTCGATGCCTCCGGCCTGCCGCGCAAGCTGCGGGTGACCGGCAACGACTACCTCAAGGCGAAGGTCGACGAGAGCTTCGAGCGGACGGCCGGCAAGGCGACTTGGAAGAGCCAGGGCGAGCAGGGCAGCGCGGCGCAGGCGGGCGCCGCCTACTACGTCACCTTCAACTCGATGCCGCAGGAGGTCGAGTTCCTGGCGCGTGCTGCCCTGGCTCGACCCGCCGGGCTGCCGCTCCTGCCGGCCGGCCAGGCACGCGCGGTGCGCGGCGAGAAGCGGACGGTCGAAGGGACGGGCGGCAAGCTGGAGGTGCAGCGCATCGAGCTCCTGGGTCTCGACTTCTCGCCGTCGCCGGTCTGGGTGGACCGCGACGACCGGCTGTTCGCGGTCACCGGCGGCGGCTGGTTCGATCTCGTCCGCGCCGGCTACGAGGGCGCCGTGCCGACGCTCGAGGAGGCGGATCGCAAGGCCGCCGCGGCGCGTTCGGCGGATCTCGCGCGCCGCCTCTCACACCGGGCGGCGGCGCTGGCGATCACCGGTGCCCGCCTGTTCGACTCCGAGAGCGGCCGCGTCGTCGACGGCATCACCGTCCTGGTGCGTGGCGACCGCATCGCCGCGGTGGGCCAGGATGGCACGGTCGAGATTCCGGCCGACGCCGAGCGGGTGGGGGCCAACGGCCGCATGCTGCTGCCCGGCTTCTGGGACATGCACACCCATCTCGGCGAGCAGGACGGGCTGCTCCACCTGGCGAACGGCGTCACCACGGTGCGCGACCTCGCCAACGACATGGACGTGGTGCAGGACCTCAAGCGGCGCTGGGAGTCCGGCGAGGCGGTGGGCCCACACGTCCTGCTGGCCGGGATCATCGACGGCCCGGGCCCTTACGCCGGCCCGACCAAGGTGCTGGTCTCGACCGAGGCGGAGGCGCGGCAGTGGGTGGATCGCTACGCCGACTCGGGCTATGTGCAGATCAAGATCTACAGCTCGGTTGACCCGAAGCTGGTGCCGGCGATCATCGAGGAGGCGCACCGCCGCGGTCTGCGGGTCAGCGGCCACGTGCCCGCCTTCATGACCGCCGAGCAGTGCGTGCGCCTGGGCTTCGACGAGATCCAGCACGCCAACTTCCTGCTCCTCAACTTCTTCGCCAAGGAGGTGCCGGACACCCGCACCCCGGCGCGATTCCACGCCATCGGCGAGCGCGCCGCGGGCCTCGACCTCCAGTCGGCGCCGGTGCAGGCGTTCCTCGACCTGCTGAAGGTCAAGGGCACGGTCAGCGATCCGACCCTGGTCGCCTTCGAGGGCATGTTCCTCGGCGCGCCCGGGCAGGTCGATCCGAGCTTCGCGTCGGTCGCCGACCGCCTGCCGCCGCAGGTGCGCCGCGGGCTGCTCGGCGGCGGGCTGCAGCCGCCGGCGGGCATGGAGGAGCGCTACCACGAGGGCTTCCGCGCCATGGTGCGCCTGGTCGGGGAGCTCTACCGGCGCGGCATCACGATCGTCGCCGGCACCGACAGCCTGGCCGGCTTCGCGTATCAGCGCGAGCTCGAGCTCTACGCCCAGGCCGGCATCCCGCCGGTCGACATCCTGCGCCTCGCGACGCTCGGCGCGGCGCGGGTGATGCATCACGACCGTGACTCCGGCTCGATTGCGCCGGGCAAGACCGCTGATCTGGTGCTCATCGACGGCGATCCGACGAAGTCGATCTCCGACGCCCGTCGCGCCGACCTGGTCGTCAAGGGAGGTACGATGTTCCGACCGGCGGAGATCTTCGAGGCGATCGGCGTACGGCCTTGACGTCGCGAACAGGTCCGCCTTGGGCGCCACGGCCATGGCAGCGCGTGATCTGAACCAGGAGGTGCGGGAAGCTCTGGAGGAGCTGCAGAGCTATTTCTCCGACAACCTGCCGCCGCTGCTCGCCTCCGACTCCTTCCTGCTGCTGCTCGAGCAGCCGCCGGCGGTGATGCTGGAAGGCATCCAGGGCTGGGTGGGAGCGCAGTTCCGCGTCCTCGGAGGCCGCTCTCGGGTCAGCGACTATCTGTTCCACACCGTCAAGAAGCTGCACATGATGGGCGAGCTTCACCTGGCGCCCGACGAGGCGCTGCGCGAGTACCTGGTGCGGCTCGCCGAGCTGGTGGTGCCGCTCGCCCCGGAGGAGGAGCGCGAGACGTTGCGCCAGCACCTCGGGCGCCTGGAGGAGGGGCAGTCGACGGCGGCGACGGGCGTGTCGCGCCTGCAGCAGCCGGGCTCGGGGCCGGGCCCCACCGCCGCGGCGTCGCCGGCCGCCGAACTGTCACCGCAGGAGCTACGCGGCCTGCGACGCTTCTCGCTGCTGCTCGAGCGCCTGGCGCCGGAGCCGGGGGCGGCGCCGCGCGAGGTCACGCCGGAGCTGCTGACCGCGGCGATCGAGAGCGCGCACAGCGGCTCGGATCTGCGCCAGTACCTCGCCAAGGTGGGGCTCGGCGAGGCCGGCGCCGGCGAGGCGATGCGTGCCCTGTCGCGCGGGCTGCCCGGCTGGCTGCTGTCGCGCGAGGAAGGCGCGCCGGCTTACGAGAGCGCGCCAGCGACGGCGATGCGCCGCATCGTCGGCATGGCCGAGGACAGCGCCACCAGCGCCGAGCGTTTCCGCGAGATGCTGCGCGCGGCGATCGAGCAGACCAACGCCGGGGAGCTCGGCCGCGCGGTGGCGATCATCGATGCGGCGCGGCGGGTGGTCGAGGACCATCAGGTCGAGAAGGGGACGAGCGATCTCATCCGCGGCTCGCTCGGCGACGCCTTCGATACCCAGCGTCTGCTCGAGCTGGTGCGCGAGCGCGAGCACCACGCGCCGCTGCGCAATGTCCTGGGGTTCTTCACCGCCTTCACCCCCGAGGGCGTCTTCGAGCGCCTGACCAACGAGCCCGACCGCCAGCGGCGCAAGCTCTGGCTGGCGCTGGCCGAGATGTGGGGGCCGCGAGCTCGCGAGCTGGCGCTCGAGCGCCTGGAGCAGTCGCTCGCCGAGCCGCTGCTCGACCGCAACGCCTGGTGGCACCAGCGCAACTTCGTGTTCCTGCTCTACCGCATCCCGCCGCCGCGCGGCGAGGTGAGCGAGCGTGAGCTGCAGGTGATCGTGCAGCTTTCCGGCGTCGGGCAGGCGATGGCCCTGCTGCGCGAGTGCGTCGTGTATCTGGGTCTCGTACCGGGCGGCCGCGGCGTGCCGACCCTGCTCGCCCGCCTGGGCGAGATCGAGCGCATGCTGCTCGACGAAAAGACTCCGCCGGCGCGCGACCCAGGGGAGCTCGATCGTCTGCTCAACCACGTCTGCTCGAGCCTGATCCGCGCCGGCACGCCAGCGGCGCGGCGGGCGGTCATCGAACACGGCCTGCGCCAGCAGCCGCGTCTCGGCGACACGCTGTCGCGGCTGACCGAGCTCGGCGGCTCCGATCTCACCGCCGACGAGGCTTCGATCGATCGCCTGCTCGAAGCGCTGCAGGGTTTCATGCCGCGCCGCGTGCTCGGCGTCGTCGTGCAGCGTCACGAGCTCGGGATGGTGAGCGTGATCGAGGCGCTCGCCGGGACCCAGGATCGCCGGGTGCGCGAGGCGCTGCTCGAGATCTCCCGCCGCTTCGCCGGCGAGGTCGCCGGGCGCGCCGCCAGCCAGGCGCTCGAGGCGCGGGCCGCGCCCCGGCGGCCGGCGCCCTTGCCCGAGCCGGAGGAAGCGGACGAGGAGGCCGCGGCGGCGGCCATGGAGGTCGTGGCACCCGAGGCGGCGCCGGCGGCGCGCGGCGGCGGACTGCAGGGTGACCTCGAGCTCTTCGGCCTGCCGGAGCTGCTTCAGAGCCTGGCGGCGCGCCAGTCGACCGGCGAGCTGGTGCTGCGCGATGCGGGCGGCCTGGAAGTGGGGCGGCTGTGGCTGGTGGGCGGCAAGCTGGCCGACTGTCTGGTCGGCCACCGCCGCGGCGAGGCCGCTTTCTACCAGCTGCACGAGGAGCCGCGCGCCGGTGCGTTCGAGTTCTTCCGCCGCGAGCCGGGAGAGATCCCGGCCGGCTTCGGTCCCGCCGACCCGCTGGCGCTGGTCTTCGAGGCGATGCGGCGCCACGACGAGCTGCAGCGCGCCCGCGCCCTGGTCGCCGACGATGCCGTCCTCAAGCCGACCGGTGCGCGCCCGACGCCGCCGCCCGACGAGTCCGATGGCGCCCTGGTGCGCGACGTCTGGACGCGGGTGCGCGACGGCGCGACGCCGCGCGAGGTCGAGGCGGGCTCGGCGGCGGACAGCTTCCGGGTCCGCGGCATGCTCGCCCACTGGCTGGAGGAGCGCGTCCTCGAGCGCGCCGCCGGAGGAGCCCGGTGAGCGGCGAAGGCGGCGGCACCGATCTTTTCCTCGCCCTCACGCCCGAGCGCGTGCTGGCGGCGGTCGAGACCGCGGGCGTGCGCTGCCGGCCGGTCTGCTATCCGCTGAACTCCTTCGAGAACCGGGTCTACGAGGTCGAGCTCGAGGACCGCAGCCGGGTGATCGCCAAGTTCTACCGCCCGCAGCGCTGGACGCGCGAGCAGATCCTCGAGGAGCACGCCTTCCTCGGCGACCTGGCGGCGGCCGAGATCCCGGTCTGTCCGCCGCGGCCCTTCCCCGACGGCTCGACCCTGCACCGCACCGGCGCGATCTGGTACGCGCTGTTCGAGCGGCTGGGTGGGCGGGCGCCGGACGAGCTCGACGACGCGCTCGCCGAGCGGCTGGGGCGGCTGGTCGCGCGGCTGCACAACGTCGGGGCAGCGCATCCGGCGCGGCACCGGGTGCGCTTCGGCGCCGACGTCTTCGTGCGCGACAGTCTGAAATGGCTGGCGACCTGGGGTGGCGTGCCGGCCCACCTGTGGGGACGCTACGCCGCGGCGGCAGGAGAGATCGCCCAGGTCTATGACGAGTGGAGCACCGGAGTGGCCGTACACCGCGTGCACGGCGACCTGCACCTCGGCAACCTGCTGCTGCGCGACGGCCTGCTGCGGGTGGTCGACTTCGACGACATGGCGGTGGGGCCGGCGGTCCAGGACCTGTGGCTGGCGCTCCCCGGTCGCGACGAGGAGACGCTCTTGCGGCGCGAGCGTCTCCTCGCCGGCTACGAGCAGTTTCGCGAGTTCGACCGCCGCAGCCTGCGCCTGATCGAGCCGCTGCGCGGCCTGCGCCTGGTGCACTACGCCGCCTGGCTCGGCCGGCGCTGGCACGATCCGATCTTCCCGCGCGCCTTTCCGCACTTCGGCAGCGACGAGTACTGGGAGCGCGAGACGCTGGGGCTGGAAGAGATCGTCGGCCTGCTGCGCGGTGGCGAGACCGACTAGACCGGCCGGCCGGCGCCCGCCGAGACCGCCGCGGCGCGGGAGCCCGAGGCCGAGCTCAGCAACGCCGACTTTTTCTGGGACTGGCAGGAAACCCCCAACCCGAGGAGGGAACCTTCGTGAGCAAACAGCGCATCGCCTTCGTCTTCGC
>JBLMYC010000188.1:0-7836 GCA_050258075.1 Acidobacteriota bacterium | reverse complement strand
CCGCGCAGCCCTGGACCTTCAGGCGTCGCAGGTCGACGAAGCCCTCGATCGCCCGCCCCAGCAGGCTCTCCGCACGCGGGTACGCCGGCCAGGAGCGATCCGTGGCGCGGGGATCCTGCGCCGCATCCTCGCTCGGCGCGAGACGCCAGTCGAGAACGAACTCGCCGTTTCTCCCCGCCGCCACCCGGACCAGGAGCTGGATGCCGTCGTGCAGCACCTCGATCCTCGGATCCCCGTTCAGCCTGGCGAGCAGACGCTCGCTCGCGGCCGAGCGCGGCGTCGCGAGGTACTCGCTCTCGAGCGTCGTCGCGACGACCAGCGGCGTGTCGACCTCGCCGCCCGCGAAGACCCGGCGCTGGGCGGCGAAGGCCGCGGGGGCGAACGCCGCCATCGGCGTCGGATCGAGCACCTGGAGGTATTGGGCCTGCGGAGCGTAGAACGTATAGAGGTCGCTGCTCCCCCACGGCGCGGCGACCCGGGCGCCGGCAGGCAGGCGAGCGGCGAATTCACGGCGATCGGCCAGGCGCTCGGCGTTCGGCCCCACCGCGGCGCGCCGTGCGAACTGCGCCGCCTGGATGGCGAACGGCCAAGCCGCCGCCAGCGCGGCGACGGCCAGGGCGAGCGCGAGCGGCGCGCGCCGCTTCCCGACCACGCGCAGCGTCGCGCCCGGGCGCTCGCCACGGGCGGCGAGCAGCCACAGGAGCCACAGCGCGCCGAAGCACCACGCGAACAGGATGAAGCGCACGTGAAGCGCGTAGAGCGTTCCGTAGGCGAGCGCCAGGACGCCGAAGGCGTCGCGGGCGCGCGCCGCGTCCGCCGGCGGCTCGCCGACCGGCGCGCGCGCCCGCCACAGCGCCCAGGCCGCGATCCACAGCCCGAGCTGGGTGAGCAGCGCGACGCTCGTCGTCGGCGCCTCGAGCTCGCGGCCGAGCCCGAGGGCCGACCCGCTGGCGAAGGGCACCTGGAGCGTGAACACCAGGGCGGCGAGGTTGGCCGGGAACTGCGGGTGCAGGACGAGTCCGAGCAGGCTTCCGAGCGTCGCGTAGAGCGGCAGCTGCCACTCCCATCTCTGGTCTCTCACGCCCCAGAGGACGAAGAGCAGCGCGAAGCAGCCGAGGTAGACCGGGAGGCCTGCCGCGTAGGCCAGGGTGTGGGCGAGGGCCGCGACCGCCAGCCAGCGGAAGCGGCGCCGCACCGCGAGCCACGCGCTCAGGAGCAGGAGGAGGAGCGACAGGTGCTCCGGGCGCAGCCGCACCAGCCGCCAGGCCGCCTCGGTCGAGCCGAAGCAGAGCGCGAACGGCAGCAGCAGCCCCCAGGCCCCGAGCGCCGCCTGACCGAGCGCGGCGAGCGCGGCGAAGACCGTCGCGTCGTAGAGGGCGAGCGCCAGCCGGCCTCCCGCCTCGGCGTCGGACCTGGCGGCGAACGGCGCCAGTCCGAGGTGGAAGAGGAGCTGCCCGTCGCCGAAGTGGCTCGCCGCCGGCGTGAAGCGCGCCCAGGGCAGCGCAGCGGGGATGCCGTGGTGCGCGATCTCGCGCGCCAGGGCGAGATGGAAGTAGCTGTCGGTGTCCTGCAGGTTGGGATACGCGGAGTAAAGCGCCAGCGTGGCGGCGAAGACGACCAGGAAGACGACCAGCGGCCCGGCGAGCGGAGCCCAGCGGCCGCCGCGCGAGAAGCCCGGTCCAGCGCTCATCTCGACGTCTCCTTCACGCCGCGGCAGTCTATCCGACGCGTCGCGGCGCCATGCGTCGCCGGAACGCTCAGTCGCCGCTCTTTGATAGCGTTTCAACTGATGGTGAAGCCTCGTCCGGTCCGCTTGGCCCTCGCGCTCTCGCCCCTGCTCCTGGCGCTCGCCGCGCCGTCGCGCTCCGCCACCAGCGAGTGGGCGGTCCACCCGCAGGTCCGCGCCCGCCTGCTCACCGCGCGGACGGTCGCCGCCCCCGGCGAGCCCTTGCTCGCCGGCATCGAGTTCGCCCTCGCGCCGGGCTGGCACGCGTACTGGAAGAACAGCGGCGACGCCGGGTTCGCGCCGCGTGTCGACTTTCGCTCCAGCGAGGGCCTCGCGAGAAGCGAGCTCCGGTGGCCGGCGCCGCGTCGTTTCCAGGTGAGGGGAGGCCTGCAGGCCTTCGGGTACGAGCACGACGTCATCTATCCGGTCGAGATCGGTATCGCAGCCGGTGCCCCGCGCCTGGCCCTGCGCGCGGCACTCGATTACGTCGTCTGCGCTGAGGAATGCGTGCCGTATCGCGACACGCTGGAGCTCGCACAGCCGCTCGGCGCGACCCCGAGCGGCGATCCCGCAGCCGAACCGGCGCTGGTGGCGGCGTTCTCCAGCGTCCCGACGCCGGTCGAGCAGGCGCACCTCGTCGCGACCGCAACCCTGACCCGGCCGCAGCCCGGGAGAGGCGAGCTCGAGATCGTCCTGCGCGGCGCGCAGCCGGCGCTCGCCGGGGGCGCCGATCTCTTCCTCGAGAGCTCCGATCTGTTCGACGCCGCGACGCCGCAGATCGACACCCTTCCCGACGCGCTGCGCTTTCGCGTAGCGCTGACTTGGAAGCGGGCGGACGTCGCGCCGCCCGCCGTCTTCACCGTCGCCTGGGTGGCGACCGGCCTCGCGCCACCCGCGCCGGCGGCAGTCAGCGGCCGCACCCGCGTCGCGGGCGGCACCGCCGGAGGCGCCCTGTCCTGGCTCTTCGTGCTGCCATTTATCGCCGTCGCTCTCGTCTTCCTCTGGCTGCTGCGCGCGGCGCGTGCCCACAGAACCGCACGGCCCGAAGAGTGAACTCACTCCCCGGAGCACCCGACATGCCCAAGCTCGTTCGCCTCGCTCTCGTTGCCGTCCTCCTGCTCGCTTTCCTGCCGGCCTGCCGGCCGGCCACCGCGCTCGCCGTGGGCCAGGCGGCGCCCGACTTCAGCCTCCCCGACCTCGACGGCCAGACCCACACCCTGGCGCAGTACCGCGGCAAGGTCGTGGTGCTCGAGTGGATCAACCCCGGCTGCCCGTTCTCGCACCGCACCGCCGCGGAGGGGGTGATGACCGACACCCTGGCCCGGCACCCCGGTGTCGTCTGGCTCGGGATCAGCAGCACCGCCAGGAACCGCGCCGACTACCGCACCCCGGCGGCGTTCAAGAAGTACGCCGCCCAGTACGGCATCACCTACCCAGTGCTCTACGACACGGCGGGAACGGTCGGCCGCGCTTACGGCGCGACGACGACGCCGCACATGTTCGTCGTCGACGAGCAGGGCAAGCTCGTCTACGAGGGCGCCATCGACGACGATCCCGGCGGCAGCCAGCCCAAGGCCAAGCGCACGAACTACGTCGACCTGGCGCTCGCCGCCCACGCCGCCGGCAGGAGCGCCGACCCGGCGACCACCAAGTCGTGGGGCTGCAGCGTGAAGTACTGAGGACCTAGAACGGCCCGCCCATCTCCAGGATCAGCGGCTGGGTCTTCACCCCCAGGCCGACGCCGTCGCCGAGCGGCAGGATCAGCGAGCGCAGCTGGGGATGGGAGAGGAAGTAGGGGTTGAAGGCGGCGATCGCGCGGTCGTCGGCGGTCGGCTCCTCGCCCGCCGGCGGCGCCGCGATCCGGCCCTTCCACAGCAGGTTGTCGACCACCACCAAGCCGCCGACCGCGAGGAGCGGCAGCGTCAGGTCGAGATAGCGCCGGTACTCGGTCTTCAAGGCATCGACGTACACGATGTCGAACGGCCCGGCGAGGCTCGGCAGCACGTCGAGCGCCTTGCCCTCGACGAGCTCGGCGCGCGCGAGGACTCCCGCCTTCTCGAGGTAGCCGCGCGCCGCGGCCAGGCGCCGGGGATCGGGGTCAACCGACGCCACCCGGATCTCGGGGGAGCCGCGCAGCAGCGACAGCGTGCCGTAGCCGATCGCCGTGCCGATCTCCAGCCCTCGCCGCGCGCCGCGGGCCCGCACCAGGACCTCGAGCAGGTGACCGACCTCGGGGTCGGAGCTCGGGATCTTCTCGCGCTCGCTGTGCGCCTCCATCTCGCGCAAGAGAGCATCGCGCGGCGGCAGCAGACGCTCGAGATAGCGCGCCTGCTCGGGCCGCAGGATGGCGTCGAGCTCACCCTTCACGCCTCGCCTCCAGGTCGATACGTCACCGCGCAGTCGGGACCCTCCCAGAGCGTCAGCTCCGCGACCTGCGCCGCCGGCAGCTTCTCCTGCAGTGCCGCGCACAGCCAGGCGGCGACGTGCTCGGTCGTCGGGCTCTGGCGATCGAACGGCGGCACCGCGTTCAGGTCGCGGTGATGGAAGCGTCCGACCAGCGAGTCGAGAGCGCGCTTGGCCGCGATGAAGTCGACGCCCATCCCCTCGTCGTCCAGGCGCTCGGCGCGCAGCACCGCCTCGACCCGCCAGCTATGCCCGTGGTTGGGCTCGGGCTTGCCCTCGTAGGAAGTGAGATGGTGCGCGGCCTCGAAGCGGGCGCGCACTCGGATCAGGTAATCGGCCATGGGCGGATCTTAGCCCGCCGCCGGCCTAGCGGGTCGGCACGGACGGCTGCCGGAGCAGCTGCTCGATCCGCGCCACGACCATCTCGAGGGCGACGCGGTTCTCGCCGCCTTCCGGCACGATCACGTCGGCCCAGCGCTTGGAGGGCTCGACGAACTCCAGGTGCATGGGGCGCACCGTTTCCAGGTACTGGCGCACCACGTCCTCGACCGTGCGGCCGCGCTCGGCGATGTCGCGCTTCAGGCGGCGGATGAAGCGCACGTCGGCGTCGGTGTCGACGAAGATCTTGAAGTCGAGGAGCCGACGCAGGCGCGGCTCGGCCAGAGCCAGGATGCCCTCGACCAGGACCACCGGCTGCGGCTCGACGCGGCGCGTCTCCGAGGTGCGGCGGTGGCGCACGAAGTCGTAGACCGGGACCTCCACCACGCGGCCCGCCTTGAGGCCGGTGACGTGCTCGACCAGCAGGTCGTTGTCGAGGGCGTCGGGATGGTCGAAGTTGTGGCGCAGGAGCTCCGCCTTGTCGTGCCAGACGACGTCGCGGTAGTAGCTGTCCTGGGCGAGGAAGGCGATCCGCTCGCGCCCCACCTCGGCGAGGATCGCCTCGGCGACGGTCGTCTTGCCGGAGCCGGTGCCGCCGGCCACCGCAACGACGGTCGTCCTCATCGCAGCTTTTCCACCAGGGCGGGCAGCTCGCCGATCGACGAGATTTCGTGGTCCGGGCGCGGGCCGCCGGTGTCGAGCGAGCGCACCCACACGGTCGGCACCCCCGCCGCGCGACCCGCCGCGACGTCGACGCTGCGGCGGTCGCCGACCATCAGCGCCTCCTCCGCGGCCACTCCGTGCGCGGCGAGCGCGGCGCGCAGCATCGCCGGCGACGGCTTGCGCGAGCCCGACTCGTAGCTCCAGTGCAGGGAATCGAACGGCTTCAGCAGGTGATGGCGGCGCAGCAGGCGGGCGTACAGCTTGCCGGGCAGCGGGACGTTGGAGACCAGCGCCAGCTTGAGCCCGCGCTCGCGCAGCGCAGCGAGCGCCTCACCGGCGCCGGCCATCGGCCGCACGGTCTCGGCGTAGGGCTCGAACCAGGCCGCGAGCAGCGTCAGGGTGCGCGCCCTGCAGCCGGTCGCCTTGCGCAGGCGCTGGAGGTGGGGCTCCCAAGCGGCCTCGTGGCCGGTCTCGTAGCGGCGCTCGTACTCGACCTGCCAAGGCGCGAAGAGCAGGCGCTCCAGCTCATCGATCTCGACTCGCCCGCCGGCGTGACGCACCGCCTGGACCAGCACCTCGCGGCCCCGCCAGTCGGCCTTCCCGACCGGCAGACCGGCGGCGTTGCCGACGTCGAGCAACACGCCGCCCATGTCGAGGAGGACCGCCCGCAGCATTTCCGAATGAGCCTAACCCAAACCGCGTGTCCGCCCGCAGGTGAGCGACGGCCGATTCGGTCTAGCATGGAAACAGTGAACGCCATGGCGGCTCGAACCGAGATCTTCCAGGCCCTCGCTTTTCTCGAGAACCCGACCCTCAAGGAGCTCGCCACGGTCTTCCCGGAGGCGGCGCCCGGCGTCCAGGGTCTGCGCCTGGCCCTGCCGCCCGGCGGCGGCGAGATGTTCCTCTACCCGTTCGGCGCCGTCGTCTTCCGCGACGTGCCGCGGGAGCGCGCCGAGACCGAGCTGGCGCGCCTGCGCCGGGCGCGGCCCAAGCTCACCGCCCAGCTGTCGCACGAGGAGTTCACGGTGCGCGAGGAGCCCGCGGCGACGATCGCGGTTGGCCCCGGCACGCTCACCCTGGACCGCCTGACACCGGCCCGGGCGGGAGTGGTGGCGCTGATCGTCGCGCAGAGCGCCGCGATGGAGTTCTACGAGCAGTTGGTCGACCAGATGTTCGCTCGCACCCAGTCGATCGTCGCCGAGCTCGAGCGGCGCGGCACCGTCAGCCTGCGCACCCGCCGCCTGCACCGCGTGATCGCCGAGGCGGTCATCACCCGCACCGAGGTCCTCTCGGTCCTCCACCTGCTCGACAAACCCGACGAGATGTGGAACGACCCAGTCATGGACGAGATCTACCAGGACCTGCGCGACGAGTTCGACCTCGCCGACCGCTACGCCTCGCTCGAGGCCAAGTCGCGCAGCATCCAGGAGGCGCTATCGCTGGTTCTCGAGACGGCCCGCGATCGCCGCGCGGCGCTGCTCGAGATCGCGATCGTCCTGCTGATCCTGATCGAGCTCCTGCTCGGGCTGGCGAAGCTGCTCTAGGAGGTCGCTCGAGAAGCTGCCGACCAAGAGATTGTGCCGCGCCTCGCCTCCGGCCACTAGACTGCCCGGGACGACGGCGATGCGGGAGGAGCGATGGCCGAGACCAGCGTGCACTACCGGGCGTGTAACCTCTGCGAGGCGATCTGCGGCATCGCCATCACCGTCGAGGACGGTCGCATCGTCTCAATCCGCGGCGACGCGGATGATCCGCTGAGCCACGGCCACATCTGCCCCAAAGCGGTGGCCTTGCAGGATCTCGAGGACGATCCCGACCGCCTGCGGCAACCGCTGCGGCGGACTGTCGGTGGCGGATTTCAGCCGGTCGGCTGGGACGAGGCCCTCGACGAGATCGCCGCTCGCACCCGGCGCATCCAGGCGGCGCACGGCCGCGACGCGGTGGGCGTCTACCTCGGCAACCCGAACGCCCACAACCTCGGCGCGATGCTCTACCTGCGGCCCTTCCTGCAGGCGCTGGGCACGCACAATCGCTTCTCCGCCACCTCCGTCGATCAGCTGCCTCATCATCTGGCGGCGCTGCTGATGTACGGCCACCAGTTCCTGCTGCCGGTGCCGGACGTCGACCGCACCGACTTCCTGCTGGTGCTGGGCGGCAACCCGCTGGCGAGCAACGGCAGCATGATGACGGCGCCGGGCATGAGCGCGCGGCTCGCGGCGCTGCGCCAGCGCGGCGGGACGCTGGTGGTCGTCGACCCGCGCCACACCGAGACCGCCCGCGTCGCCGACCGCCATCTCTCCATCGCGCCCGGTAGCGACGCGCTGTTGCTGGTCTCCCTGCTGCAGGTGCTGTTCGCCGAGGGGCTGGCGCGCCCCGGCCGGCTGGCGGAGTTCACCGACGGTCTCGACACACTGCGCCGTGTCGCGGGCCCATTCGCCCCCGAGCGTGTGGCGGCATCGACCGGGATCGCGGCCGACGAGATCCGCCGCCTGGCGCGGGAGCTCGCCGCCGCCCGGAGCGCCGCCGTCTACGGACGGCTGGGCGTGTCGGTGCAGGAGTTCGGCGGGCTCTGCCAGTGGCTGATCAACGCCCTCGCCGTCGTCACCGGCAACCTCGACCGCGCCGGTGGGCTGATGTTCGCCCGGCCCGCCGTCGACGTGCTCGGG
>JBLMYC010000187.1:0-9747 GCA_050258075.1 Acidobacteriota bacterium | reverse complement strand
AGGAAGAGCGTGATCTATCTGGCGGTGGCCGACGAGGAGGCGGGCGGCGCTCACGGCACGGCCTGGGTGCTGCAGCAGTATCCGGAGCTCTTCGCCGACGTCGAGGCGGTCTTCAACGAGGGCGGCACCAATCGCGTCGTCGACGGCAAGGTGCTGTGGTGGGGCGTCGAGGTGGCGCAGAAGCGCCCGCTATGGCTGCACTTCGAGGCCGACGGACGGGCGGGGCACGCCGCCTCGCTGCAGCCCCACAGCGCCGCCCATCAGCTGATCGAGGCCCTCGCCCGGGTGCTGGCGCTGCCGCCGCGGTTCCACGTCAGCGCCGCGGCCCGGCAGTACGTTCACGCGCTGGCGCCGCTCCACAACCCGGCGCTCGCCCACGTGCTGTCGCGCATCGACGAGGTGATCGCCCCGGACGGGCCGAAGGAGGGCCTGCTGCCGGGGATGGCAAGCCTGTTCCTGGACACCGTGCAGGTGACCGTGCTGCACGCCGGCGAGCAGATCAACGCGGTGGCGGCGCGCGCCACCGCCGACGCCGACGTGCGCCTGCTGCCCGACACCGACTCCGCCGCCATGCTCGCCGAGATCCGCCGCGCCGCCGGCCCGGACGTCACGGTAACCGTGCTGCTCGAGGCGCCGCCCGGCGCGGCGTCGCCGACCGATTCGCCGGCCTACCGCGCGGTCGCCGCGGTGCTCGGCCAGGGCGGCGCGGCGATCGTGCCCGCCTTCATCTCGGGCTTCACCGACTCGCGCTACTTCCGCGGCCGCGGCATCCCGGCCTACGGCCTGATGCCGTTCGCGCTCGACGGCGACGACCTGCGCACGATCCACGGGCCGGACGAGCGCATCCCGCTCGCCGAGCTCGACCGCGGGGTGGAGCGGATGCGGCGCATCGTCGCCGCGGCGGCGGGGGAGTGAGGGCGTGAAGCGGCGCGCGCTCCTGCTCGCCGGTCTCGCGGCGGTCGTGCTCGTCCTGAGCTACGGGCCGCTCCTGCTGCCCGGCCAGGCGCTCGCGGCGCGCGACATCCCATTCCTGCACCTGCCGCTGCGCAGCGAGTTCCGCGCCCTCGCCGCGCACGGCCTGCCGCGCTGGAACCCGCTGCTGCACGGCGGCGACGCGATCCTGTCGAACCCCCACTACTCGGCGTTCTACCCGGCGACCTGGCTGCTGCTGCCGCTCGAGCCCACCAACGCCATCCGCTGGCTGATCCTGCTGCACGCGCTGCTCGCCCTGTTCGGGGCGTACCGGTTGCTGCGCCGCCTCGGCTGCCGCAGCGTGGCGGCGGCGTTCGGGGCGATCGCCTACGCCGGCGGCGGCACCTTCGTCGGCCTCGCCGGGACCCTGCTGATGTTCACCGGCATGGCCTGGCTGCCTTGGCTGCTCGCGTGGGGCGAGGACCTCCTGACGCTGCCGGCGGAGGCCTCCGCCCGCGAGCGGGTGCTCGCGACCGGCCGCCTGGCGCTCGGCTTCGGGCTGCAGATGCTGAACGGCGACCCCGCGGCGGTGCTCACGACCGGCGCCCTGCTCCTGCTGCGCGCCCTGCTCGGCGACCGAACCGCGGAGGGTTCCGTGCGGCGGCGCCAGGCGCTCCGGCGGCTCGGGCAGGCGACCGCGCTGGCGCTCCTGCTCGCCGCGGTGCAGGTCGTTCCGACCGCGGCCCGTCTCAGCGAGTCGGTGCGTGGCGCCGGTCTCGGCGCCGCCCAGGCCGCGAGCTGGTCGACCCATCCGGCGCGCCTCATCGACATGGTCTTCCCGCGCTTCTTCGGCGATCCGTCGCGCGACGAGGAGGGGCTGTACTTCGGCTGGGACCTCAACGACAAGCAGTACCCGTTCCTGATCTCGATCGCCCCCGGCCTGCCGGCGTTGGTGCTGGCGCTCGCCGCCTTGATGGGGACTGGCATTCCGCATCGCCGGGTGTGGGCGAGCGCCCTCGGGCTCGGCCTGCTGCTTGGCGTCGGGCGCTTCGATCCGCTATGGCCGGCGCTGCGCGCCGTCGTGCCGGGCCTGTCGATGGTGCGCTACCCGGAGAAGTTCCTGCTCCTGGCGACGACCTGTCTCGCGATCGCCGGCGGTCTCGGCCTCGAGCGGCTGCTCGCCGAGCGCGAGACGGGAGCGGGGGCGATTCGCCGCCGCGCCCTCGTGGTCCTCTCGGCGATCGCCGCCGCCGGGCTCGCCGTCGCGCTCTGGCTGGGGCTGGCGCAGAGCTCGGCCGAAGCCTTCGTGCGCCGGCACGCCGGCGGGCCGATCTCGCCGAGCGGTCTGCTCGCGGGTCTCGCGTACCTGCGGCGCGAGGCCTGGATCTCCTGCGTTCTCGCCCTGGCGGTGGGGCTGTGGCTCGCGCTCGTACGCAGCCGCCGGGCGCGGTCCGCCGCGCTGCTCGGCGGGCTGGGTATCGTGCTCCTGCTGGCCGAGCAGGTGCACGAGGGACGCGGCCTGCTGCCGGTCCTGCCGCGCGCCGAGCTCCTCGAGCCGCCCCGCCTGGTGCAGCAGCTCGAGGCCCATCTCGGCCCGGGAGAGCGGGTGGCGACCGACATTCCCTTCACCGCCGGCTCGGCGTTCGGGCTGCGGGTCGGGCGGGTCGGCTTCTTCCAGATGCGCGGCCGCCTGGAGCGCCTGGAACCGTACAGCGGCAATCTCTGGGGCCTGCCGTACGCGCTGCACGAGGACTTCGACCTCATGCTCGGCGGCTGGGGGCGCCTGGCGGTCGCCGACCTGCACCAGACCTGGGAGGAGCCCGACGCCGCCCGTCGCTACCTCGCCGCCTGGGGGGTGGGCGCCCTGGTCCGCCTGCGCTCGGCGAGCGAGCTTCTGGCGGAGATCCGCTCCGGCGAGAAGGCGCCGCAGCCAGCGCGCTTCGAGCCGATCGCGGCGCTGCCGCTGCTGCGCACGGTCGCTCGGGCGACGTTTCACCCCGACGCGGCGGCGGCGGTCGCCGCGGCGCGTGCCGCGGGCTGGAACGTCGGCGAAACCGAGCATTGCATCGCCCCCGAGCGCGCCGCGGCGGAGCCGCTGGTCGAGTACGCCTCCGGCGCCGTGGTCGTGGCGAGCGATCCCGAGCGGCCCGATCGCCGGCGGATCACGGTCGATTCGCCGGGCACGGCGCTGGTGGTCTGGGCGACGACCTACGACAGCGGCTGGGCGGCGCGCGCCGACGGTGAGCCGCTCGTCCTGTGGCCGACCGCGGCGGGAGAGATCGCGTTCGAGGTCCCCGCCGGGCGACACGAGGTCCTGCTCTCGTATCGCGACCCCTGGGTGGGAGTCGGGGGCGCGGCGAGCGCCGTCGCCGCGCTCGGCCTGCTGCTCGCGGCGCTGCGCACGCGGGAGCGCCACGCGGACCGCGGAGCGCTCGCGTAGAATCGCGCAGTGATCCATCCGCTGATCTGGATCTACGCGGCCATCATCGGCCTGATCTGCGGCAGCTATCTGAACGTGCTCGTCCACCGCCTGCCGCGCGGCAGCTCGACGGTGCGCGGGCGCGCGCGCTGTCCGTGGTGCGGGGCGCAGATCCGGGCGCTCGACAACATCCCGCTCGCGAGCTTCCTCCTGCTGCGCGGTCGCTGCCGCCAGTGCGGCGGGCCGATCGGGCTGCGCTACCCGCTGGTCGAGGCCGCGACGGCGCTCCTGTTCGTCGCCTGCCTGGCGCGTTTCCGGGTCTCGTTCGCGGCGCTGCTCGTGGCGGCGCTCTGCTTCCTGCTCCTCGGCCTGGCGGCGATCGATCTCGAGCACCTGCTGCTGCCCGACAAGCTCACGTTCTCCGGGATGCTTCTGGCGCTCCTGGCGCAGGGGGTCTCGGCCTCGTTCCTGCTGCGCGGCCTGCCGCCGCCCAACCTGGTGCTGGTCGAATTCTCCGATGCGCTCGTCGGCATGCTGGGCGGCGCCGGTCTCCTGTTCCTGGTCGCCGAGGCCTGGCTCTGGCTGCGCGGCGAGGAGGGCATGGGACTGGGCGACGCCAAGATGCTGGCCATGATCGGCGCCTTCCTGGGCTGGCAGGGCGCGCTGGTGGCGCTGGTGCTCGCCTGCGCGCTTGGTGTCCTCGGAGCGCTCATCCTCGCCGCCAGCCGGCGGGCGAGCTGGAAGCTGCGCCTGCCGTTCGGGGTCTTCCTGGGGCTCGGCGGTGGGCTGGCGCTGTTCTTCGGACCCGCCCTCGTCGCCCGCTACCTCGCCTGGCCATGAGCCCGGTCGACAACGGCCCCCCCACCCTGCGGCCGCGCCGGTTCGGCTTGCGGCGCCAGATGCTCCTCATGCTGCCGGTGGCGACCCTCGCCCTGGTCGCCGTCTCGGCCATCTCCTTCCTGTCGTTTCGCGGCGCGCTCGCCGGCGTGCTCGAGGAACGCCGCGGCGAGGCGGCGCGCCTGGCCCGCGACCTGGCGGTCGATCTCGCCCCGCGCGGCGATGCCGGTCTCGACGCGACGCACGTGCCGGCGCAGGCCCGCGGCGTGGCGTTGCTCGACGCCGCCGGCCATCCGCTGGCGCGCTTCGGCGAGATGCCGCCGGAGAACCTTCTGGCGCCGCTCGCGGGCGGCGCGGTTGGCGCGGCGGTCGGGGTGGGGCCGGGCGCCGAGGGCGAGGTCGTGTCCGGCTTCGCGGCGTACGGCGCCGGTGCCGCCCGGCGCGTGGTGCGGGTCGATCTCGCGGTGCCGATCCTCATCGCGCAGCGGCGCGCCGCGACGTTTCTGGGCTGGATCCTGCTGGGCCTGAACGTCGGGCTGGCGCTGGTCGTGATCCTCTTCCTGCGCACCGCCCTCGAGCCCTACGAGACGATGCTCGAGCGGGCGCGCGCCGCCGGGGCGGGGGTCGAGGGCGAGGACGAGGCGGCGTTCCTGGTCGGCACCTTCGAGCGCGCTCTCGCCGCTCTCGCCCGCCCGCCGGAGCGCCCCGCCGGCGAGAGCGCGGAGAGCGACGAGCTGGCGGCGCTCGAGCGCGCCCTGGGGCCGAACCTCGAGAGCGGCCTGCTGCTGCTCGATCGCGCCGGCGCCCTGCTCGCCGTCAATTCGGTGGGGGCCGAGCTGCTCGGCGTCGGCGGGGCGGCGCCCGGAACGCCGCTCGCCGCGCTGCTCGCGGGCCAGCCGGCGCTCGCCGCGCTGCTCGCCGACGCCATCGCCGCCGGCCGCGGCGAGCGGCGGCGGGAGTGCGCGATCGCCGCACCGGGCGGCGAGCGGGTGGTCGGGCTCACCCTCCATCCGCTGCGCCGCGACGACGGCGGGGTGCGCGGCTTCCTGGTCCTGTTCGCCGACCTCACCGAGGTGCGCCGGCACGAGGACGAGAGCCGGTTGTCGCAGAGCCTGGAGCGTCTGGGCGAGCTCGCCGCCGGGGTGGCGCACGAGCTGCGCAACAGCCTGGCGACGCTGAAGGGCTACCTGACCCTGATCGAGCGCCGGCCGGACGAGGAGACGATCGCCGACTACCTGGGCGAGATCCGGCGCGAGACCGATCACCTGCAGCGCGTGCTGGAGGACTTCCTCGCCTTCGCCCGGCCGGGGAGTGCGCGGCTCGAGGACCTCGACCTCCTGGCGGTGGTGCGCCGGGCCGCCGCCGACCCGGCCCTCGCCGGCGCCGCGATCGCGGTCGCGGCCCAGCCGGGCGAGGCGGCGCGGATTCGCGGCGACGCCCAGCTCCTCGAGCGGGCGCTGCGCAACCTGCTCCACAACGCGGTCCAGGCGCAGCGCAGCGCCGGTGCGGCGGGTCCGGTCGAGGTGCGCCTGGTACGCGAGGGCGACGGCGTCGAGGTGGTGATCGAGGACCGCGGCGCCGGGGTGCCGGCCGAGCTGCGCGACCGCCTCTTCCATCCGTTCGCCTCGGGCCGCGCGGACGGCGTTGGGCTGGGCCTCGCCCTGACCCATCGCATCGTCGACCTGCACGGCGGGCGGGTGACGCTGGAGGACCGGCCGGGCGGCGGCACGCGCGCCAGGGTCGCTCTGCCGGCCGCCCCCTGACCGGCTCTTTCGCTACCATTAGTTACATCAAGAAGTTGTGAAGATTCGCCCGCAGGCTCTGCCCTGCTGCTGTAATCGCTGGCGATAAAAGGCTTGCTGCCCTTGTCCGGGCCTGGCTTGCGGCTTGCTAAAGGTGACGGCAACGGAGGAGAAGAAATGTCGAGGATGAGAGCGCGCGGTCGGCGCGGCTTCACCCTGATCGAGCTTCTGGTCGTGATGGCCCTGCTCGGGATCATCCTGACCATGGGCTATACCTCGCTCGCCAACATGCTGGTGCGCGGCAAGATGGTCGGCGCCGCGAATCAGACGGCGTCGCTCGTCCGGCTGGCGCACTTCGAGGCGATCAAGCGCGGCCAGACCGTCTACTTCGTGGCCGACACCGCCGGCAAAGCGGCCTGGGTGTACGCCGACGTCAACAACAGCGGCGCCTACGAGCCGGCGCAAGACGGCCCCATCCTGTCGCGGTACGACCTGCCCTCGGGCGTGCTGCTCGCCGGTCCGGGCGACTTCGTCGAGGGCAACTCCAATGCGGTGGTCGGTTTCACCGGCTCGCAGGCCGGCTTCGCCACCAACGGCTCGGTCGACAAGCTCGGCGCGGTGCGGCTGCGCGACGGGCGTGGCAACCTCCTCGAGGTGCGGGTCTCCCCGGCCTCGACCGCCCGCATCGCCATCCGCAAGTACTTCGGCGATCCGACCAGCGCCACCGACGACCTCACGCAGTACTTCGAGAACGGCGAGGCGAGTCACACATGGACATGGCAATGAGAGGCCCGAGCACGCGCCGCCGAGGGCGGCAGGCCGGCTTCAGCATCGTCGAGGTGCTGGTCGCGGCCGCGATCCTGCTGATCATCACGATCGGCATCCTGCCGATGTTCACCCGCGCCGTGCTGAGCAACGTCTCCGGCGCGCAGTCGACCCTGGCGACCAACTTCGGCAAGACCCAGATCGAGACCCTGGCGGAGAAGCCGTTCGGAGACCCGACGCTCACCGTCCCGGCGGGCTCGACGCAGTTCCTGACGACCGACTACTGGGCGCAGGGCGACCCGACGCAGATCGGCGACGCTGACGAAGGCTTCTTCGCCGCGCCGGTCGCCGCCAACGGTTTGGTGTCCTGGCAGCGCACCACCCGGGTGCAGGAGTTCAACGTCTTCGATCTGGCGACGCCGCTCGACGGCGCGGCGCTCGCCGGCAACGTGCACGTCAAGGCGATCCAGGTGACGCTGACGCCCTCCGGCTCGGCCGGTCCGCTGTCGCGCACCCAGGGCACGACGTTCACCTACTACAAGTCGTTCTGAGGAGCCCGGCATGCGTCCGACCGTCCCCGCCCGCCGCCGCTCCCGCGCCCAGCGCGGCTTCACGTTGATCGAGCTGCTGGCCTCGCTGATCATCATGACCGAGATCATCGTCGCGGTCCTGGTGCTGTTCGACTTCAACAACAAGCTCACCCACGTGCAGACCCAGGTCGCCGACATGCAGCAGTCGCTGCGCGTCGCGCAGTTCGACATGGTGCGCCTGCTGCGCATGGCCGGCCGCGGTGGCCTGCCGGCGACGCCGCTGCCGCAGAGCGTCGCGGTGGCGGTGCGCAAGACGACCAACAGCACCACCAACATCGCGCTCGGCGGCAGCTCGACGACCTCGCGGGTGCTGAAGGACACCGACGTGCTGACCCTGCGCGGCGTGTTCTCGACCCCGATCTACCAGGTGAACTACACCAGCATCTGGAGCCTGGCGCTGTACGACGCGGCCAACAACGTCACCACCGATCCGACGCAGGCGGCCGCGGGGATGATCGAGATCTGCAACGTGGCGAGCTCGGGCGTGCCGCAGGACGGGACGTACGACAGCAGCGGCAATCCCACCGGCTACCTGAAGGGCCTGCGCGACCTGATCACCGCGGCGCGGCCGGAGGCGCTGGTCCTGACCAGCCCGCTCGACGACTCGATCTATGCCGTGGTCGAGTTCGATCCGACGCCCTCGGCGCCGCTCACCACGTCGGCGACCTCGACCAACTGCCCGCCGGCCGACCCGAGCGACGCGACCCACGGCGTGCGCCTGGCCTTCAAGGTCGGCAACACCGCCGGGACGCTGCGGCGCGACAAGTATCGCGGCCTCTACCCCGGCGCGAGCGGTCTGCCGAGCGGGCTCTCCCGCGCCGCGTACCTCGGCATCGTCGAGGAGTACCGCTACTACGTGCGCCAGGAGTTCGAGGTCGCCGGCGATTCCAGCTCGGAGAGCGCGCCGCGCCTGGCGCGGGCGCGTTTCTATCCCAACACCGAGGAAGCGTACGCCGACGACGACCAGAACCTGCGCCTCGACCTCGCCGACGACATCACCGACCTGCAGGTCGCGCTGGGGATCGACACCCTGAAGGCCGGGGTGTTCGACGGGATCATCGACGATTCCAACGATGCCAACGACGAGTGGCTGTACAACGCCGCCGCCGACGACGACACCAACGCGAAGTGGGCGAGCGGCCGTCTGCTGTACGTGCGGATCAGCACCGTGGCCCGCACCGACCGCCGCGACACCACGTATCAGGCGCCGGTGATCGCCCGGATCGAGGATCACACGTACGCCTCGACCGACTACGACAACCAGGACAAGCAGCGCATGTTCCGACGGCGCATGCTCGAGACCGTCGTCAAGATGAGGAACCTCGGATGAGCCGCTCCCACACCCTGTCGCCGCGCGCCGGCCGCCGCCAGCGCGGCGCCGCCTTCATCCTCGTGCTGCTGGCGCTCGTGGTGCTCACGATCTTCGGCGTCGCCCTGACCTTCATCACCCAGAGCGAGCTCCTGATCGGCGCCAACGAGCGCCTGGCGAACCGCGCCTTCTACACCGCCGACTCCGGGATCGGCATCATGACCGCTCGGGTGCTGGTCAAGAACGATCGTTCGCCGCAGACGATCCGCATCAACTCGACCACCCTGAGCAGCGCCAACACGATGGTCGACCAGATCGACTCGAGCGCGTTTCTGCCCATCCTCGACGCGCCCTGCAACCTCTGCCAGATCAACAACTCGACGAGCTACAACGCGAACTACAAGCGGGTGAACAACCTCGTCGCCTCGACCGGCTCGCGGGTCGGCATCGAGACCGGCGGCGCGCAAAGCATCCTCGCCCAGCAGATCCTGTCGGCGATGGTCGACATCCAGCCGACCCAGATCGACGCCAACTCGATCAACATCCTCGACCAGCAGCAGCAAGTCCAGCAGATCGGCAAGCGGCAGTAGATCGGAGACGCCCCATGAAGACGCGCCAGCTCGTTCCGTTCCTCCTCGTCGCCCTGTTTGCGATCGGCGCCCTCGGGCTCGCGACCGCCGCCCGCGCCGACGACCGCGCCCTGCTGCGCAACAGCTCGGCGAACCCCTACGTGTTCGTGATCCTCGACACGTCGGGATCGATGAACTGGGCGCCGCCCTGCTCGGCGACCGACTACGCGGCCGGGGTCTGCAACTTCCTGTGCCCGGACGGCGACTGCTGGGTGCCGCGCAACGGCGACGACGAGGCGTCGAAGTTCCGCCAGGCCAAGGAGGCGCTCGCCCAGGTTCTGCAGGGCGTCAAGGGCCAGGTCAACTTCGGCTTCGGGACCTACAACCAGGACCATCTCGCCGTCCTGTCCAAGCACTACCGCTACAAGGTGCGGGCGGAACAGTCGAACGGGTTCGTCACGCTGGCGAGCGGCCATCAGTTCCCGATCGCCGGCTCTAGCGAGGTCTTCGGAGCACCTGAGGTCAACATTGCGACGCCCTTCGGCCCCGTCTCGTTCTGCGACGACCCGACAGGTTGCCAGTACAACAGTCCGGCCATCTGGCC
>JBLMYC010000186.1:0-2803 GCA_050258075.1 Acidobacteriota bacterium | reverse complement strand
GGGCGCACCGGGTCGAGCTCGCGCGGCAGCCGGTGGCGCCCGGCCCGCGCTGCTAAGCTCCTCGGGCGTCACCTCCGCCATGTCCCGCCGCTTCCCGCACACCGTAGGGCTCCTCGAGGCCGGCATCCACCAGGGCTTGCACCTCGGCGCCCAGCTCCAGGTGTCCTTGCGCGGCGAGGTCGCCGCCGACCTTGCGCTCGGCGAAGCACGTCCCGGCGAGCCGCTGACCCCGGCGCACCTGATGCTCTGGCTCTCCGCGACCAAACCGATCACGGCGGTGGCGGTCGCTCAGCTCTGGGAGCGCGGCAAGCTCGGCCTCGACGACCGCGTCGTCCGCCACATCCCCGAATTCGGCCAGGGCGGCAAGGAAGCGATCACGATCCGCCACCTGCTCACCCATACCGGCGGATTTCGCGGCTTCGAGATCGGCTGGCCGCGCGCCACCTGGGAGGAGGTCCTGGAGCGCGTCTGCGCGCTGCGCCTCGAGCCGCGCTGGGTGCCGGGCGAGAAGGCGGGCTACCACATGTCGTCGAGCTGGTTCGTGCTCGGCGAGCTGGTGCGACGCCTCGACGGCCGGCCCTTCCCGCGCTACGTGCGCGAGGAGATCTTCGCGCCACTCGCCATGGACGACTGCTGGATCGGCATGCCGCTCGAGCGCTTCCAGGCCTATGGCGATCGCCTCGCCCCGATGTGGCTGACGACCGGCGCGCCGCCGCGCCCGCACGCCTGGACGGACGAGGCGCATCTCACCGGCTGCTCGCCCGGCGGCAACGGCTGCGGCCCGGCCCGCGAGCTCGGGCGCTTCTACCGGATGCTGCTCGCCGGCGGCAGCCTGGACGGGAAGCGGATCGTCGCGCCGCAGACCGTCGAGGCGCTCGTCGCTCGCCACCGCACCGGGCTCTTCGATCAGACTTTCCGCAAGGTGATGGACTGGGGTCTCGGCTTCATCCCCAATCCGGCGATCTACGGCGATCCCGACGTGCCCTACGCCTACGGACCGCACGCCTCGCGGCGCGCCTACGGGCACAGCGGCTATCGCTCCTCGACCGCCTTCGCCGATCCCGAGCACGGCCTGGCGGTGGCGCTGATCGTGAACGGCACGCCGGAAGACGAGGCCCACCTGCGCCGCTTCCAGGCGCTGACCGCGGCGATCTACGAGGACCTCGGGCTGGCGCGCGGCTGAGTCCCGGCCGGCACCGCGGGGCCCTCGCGGCGCCGCTCGAGCTCTTCCCAGGTGCGCGGCCAGTCGCCCTTGAGCAGGCGCGACAGGGCGCGATCGGCGAGGAGCTTCCCGCCGGTCTGGCATTCCGGACAGTAGTTGCTCTCGTTCTCGGCGTAGACCAGGCGCTGCACCGGCGCGCCGCACACCGGGCAGGGCTGGCGGTAGCGGCCGTGCACCGCCATGCCCTCGCGGAAGGCAGTCACCTTCTCCGGGAAGCCGTCGCCCGCTTCGCGGCGCAGGCGCTCGGTCCAGTCGCGCAGAACGTCACCGACCGCGGCGCACAGGCGATGCCACTCCTCGTCGGCGAGCTGGCTGGTGCGCCGCAGCGGCGACAGCCGCGCGCGGTGCAGGATCTCGTCGGAGTATGCGTTGCCGATGCCGGCGACGAGGTGGGGATCGGTCAGGGCGCGCTTCAGGGTGTGGCTCTCGCGCGCGAGCGCCGCCCGCAATTCGGCCTCACTCGCGGCGAGCGGCTCGATGCCGCCCGGATCGAGCGCTCGCAGCGCAGCCTCGCCGCGCACCACCCGCAGCGCGGCACGCCGCTTCGATCCCGCTTCGGTCAGGAGCAGGGTGCCGGTCTGGAAATCGAATGCCGCGAGCGCCGTTCGCGCCCCGGTCTTGGCGCCCGGCGGCTTCCAGTGCAGGCGGCCGGCGATCATCAGATGGAGAACGAGGAAGAGGTCGTCTTCGAGCTCGAAGACCAGCCGCTTGCCGACGCGGCGCAATCCGACCACCCGCTTGTTCTCGACCGCCACGAGCGGCGGCTCGACCGAGCGCAGCAGGAACGGGCTCCCCAGGCGCACCCGCTGGAGCGGCTGGCCGAGGACGCGCGGTCGCAGGCAATCCAGGTAGACCTCGACGTCGGGAAGCTCGGGCACTCGGCGATGCTAGCGCGGCCCGGCGCCGCGCACGCTCAAGGATTGCGCCAGCGCAGGTAGAAGCCGTTCCTGCCGTCGACCTCGGGGCCGCCCGGGCAGGAGCGCACCGCGAGCCGGTGCGGGCCGGCGGCGAGCGCCAGAGGAACCTCGACGCCGGACCCCGGCAGCGCGCCGTCCGGCGTGCCGACCGTGAGCACCTGCCGGCCATCGAGCGAGAGCGCGACCGGGCCGGCCGGCGAGATGACGAGCCGCCTCTCGCTCGCCGCGCCCTCCACCCAGTCGTGGACGACGACCACGCAGCCCTGGACCTTCAGGCGCCCGAGGTCGACGAAGCCTTCGATCGCCCGCCCCAGCGGGCTCTCGGCGCGCGGGTACTCCGGCCAGGAGCGCTCGGTGCTCCGGGAATCCTGCGCCGCATCCTCGTCCGGCGCGAGGTGCCAGTCGAGAACGAACTCGTCGTTTCTGCCCGGCACCACCCGGACCAGGAGCTGGATGCCGTCGTGCAGCACCTCGATTCGCGGATCGCCGTTCAGCCGCGCGAGCAGACGCTCGCTCGCGGCCGAGCGCGGCGTCGCGAGGTACTCGCTCTCGAGCGTCGTCGCGACGACGAGCGGCGTGTCGACCTCGCCGCCCGCGAAGACCCGGCGCTGGGCGGCGAAGGCCGCGGGGGCGAACGCCGCCATCGGCGTCGGATCGAGCACCT
>JBLMYC010000185.1:0-8694 GCA_050258075.1 Acidobacteriota bacterium | reverse complement strand
CCTGACCCAAGCCTCGAAGCTGAAGGCGGTGGTGGGGTTGAGGTCAGCCGCGCTGGGGACCGACACGTACCCTGTCGTCGGGCCGGACAGCAGCAGGAACTGGCCGAAGGGTTGAGCGCGGGCGGGGGAGGATGCGAACCCGAGTGCGAGGAGGGCGAGGAGGGCGAGGAGGACCAAAGAACGCAGACCAGCTCCGGTCTCAGGCTCCTGGGCCGTTCGGCGGGTAGCCATCGCAGGCTCCTTTCACTGGCGGAAAGTAGGCGCGAGTCTAGCACCTGCGCACGCCGCGGGCCGCGGCGCAGGAGGCCGGGATGGGACTCAGCCGCCCGCCAGGCGCGCGAAGGGCTCGCGCAGCGCCGCGGGCGTGCGGCAGGGCTTGCCGCTCGCCTTCTCGACCCAGAGGTGCTCGGTGGCGCCTTCGGCGAGCAGATCGTCGCCGCGCCAGACCTCGTAGGCGAAGCGCAGGCCGCGGCTGCTCATCCGCTCGAGCCAGCAGTCGACGCTGACCGTGTCGCCGTAGTGGGCGCCACGGCGATAGCGCAGCTCGGCGCCGGTCACCATCAGGAGGTAGCCGAGGCGCTCGATGTCGGCATAGTGGAAGCCGCTCTCCCGGCACAGGCGGGTGCGCGCCAGCTCGAACCACACCAAGTAGTTGGCGTGGTGGACGACGCCCATCTGGTCGGTCTCCGCGTAACGCACCTCGATGTCGACGGCGGTGCGCAGCGGCGGGCTCATGATGGGGCGACTGTAGCGCAGGTCTGGCGTTCGTCGCGGCATGGCTTTTGCTTCTGTCCGCGGCGACTGCGATAGGATTTCGGCCGGCGCGCTGTCGCGCCCCGCCGTTCCCGCACCGAGGAGGATCGATGTCGCGCACCGTTCGCATCACCGCGGCCGTCGCCGCCGCCCTGGCTCTGGCCGGGACCGCTCACGCCATGGAGCCGGCGAAGGGCGCCGCGGAGCAGGGCAAGTTCGAGACCCATACCCTGCAGATGCCGCGCTCGACCGCGCCCCTGCCGTACACGATCGAGCTGCCCGCGGGCTGGCAGGCGCGGCCGTGGCTGAACGACCAGTGGGTGCTGATCGCGCCGCCGGGCGAGATGCCGGGGGAAGTCGGCAAGCCGGCGAATCCGCGGGCCATGATCGTGCGCCACAGCATCGTCGACATCCGCGATCCCGAGGCGGTCGTTGCCAACATGCGCGCCAACCTGGCGCAGGACAAGCAGCTCAAGGTGGACGTGCTCGAGGTGCGCGAGGTCGCGGGAGTCAAGGGAATCGTGTCGCAGATCGAGAGCGGCGACGGCGACGCGCGGCGCATCACGTACGGGCTGAAGGTTCCGCTCGGCGACAAGAGCATCGACTTCACGGTGTCCTGTCCGACCGGGGCCTTCTCGGAGTACCGCCCGCTGTACGAGCGCATCTTCAGCTCGCTGAAGAAGGCATCCTGACCGCGGTACCGGAACCGGAAGTCGCAGGCCGCGATCGCGATGCCGCTCCATCCGTATCAGGGACAGCTCCCGCGCCTCGGCCAGCGCGTCTTCCTGGCGCCGTCGGCCGACCTCGCGGGTGACATCGAGGTCGGCGACGACTGCTCGTTCTGGTTCCACACCGCCGCCCGCGGCGACGTGCACTGGATCCGGATCGGGCCGCGGACCAGCGTGCAGGACGCCACCGTCCTGCACGTGACGCACGAGAAATTTCCGCTGGCGATCGGGGCCGACGTGGTGATCGGCCACTCCTGCATGATCCACGGCTGTACGCTCGAGCCCGGCTGCCTGGTCGGCATCGGAGCGCGGGTGCTCGACGGCGCGGTGGTGGAGAGCGGCGCCCAGGTGGGGGCCGGCGCGGTGGTCACCCCGGGGACCCGGGTGCCGGCGGGCATGCTGGCGCTGGGCACGCCGGCGAAGGTCGTGCGGGCGCTTTCCGACGCCGAGCGCGCGACGATCGTCGAGATCGCCCGGCGCTACGTCGGAGTGAAGGACCGCTACATCGCCGAGCTCGGCAGGGGGTACTGATGAGCCAGCGCCTGCAAGCCGTCAAGGGCACCCGCGACCTGCTGCCGCCGGAGACCGCGCTCTGGGCGGCGGTCGAGGAGACGGCGCGGCGCGTGTTCGAGCGCTACGGCTTCCGCGAGATCCGCACCCCGATCTTCGAGGAGACCGAGCTGTTCGCGCGCGGCGTCGGCGAGGCGACCGACATCGTCGGCAAGGAGATGTACAGCTTCGCGGACAAGGGCGGCCGCAGCCTGACGCTGCGCCCGGAGTCGACCGCGGCGGTCTGCCGCGCCTACGTCGAGCACGGCATGCAGTCGCTGCCGCAGCCGGTGAAGCTGTTCTACATCGGGCCGCAGTTCCGCTACGAGCGGCCGCAGAAGGGGCGTTACCGTCAGTTCCACCAGATCGGCGCCGAGCTGCTCGGCGGCCGCGGCGCGGAGTCCGACGTCGAGACGTTGCTCGTCCTGGTCGCGTTCCTCGGCGAGCTCGGGTTCGCCGACCTCCAGGTGCTGCTGAACACGGTCGGCGACGCCGAATCGCGCGCCGCCTATCGCGATCGCCTGGTCGCGTTCCTGCGGCCGCATGCCGCTGCGCTCGGCGAGGACAGCCGGCGCCGGCTGGAGACCAATCCGCTGCGCATCCTCGACACCAAGGACCCGGCGGAGCAGACGATCCTCGCCGGCGCGCCGCGGCTCGAGGACTGCCTGACCGCGGCGAGCCGTGCGCATTTCGGCCGCGTGCGCGCCCATCTCGACGCTTTCGCGGTGCCGTACCGGATCGAGTCGCGTCTGGTGCGCGGTCTGGATTACTACACCAACACGGTATTCGAGATCGTCTCGCAGGGCCTCGGCGCGCAGAACGCGATCTGCGGCGGCGGCGCGTACGAGGGGCTGGTCGCGGAGCTGGGCGGCCCGCCGACCTACGGCGTCGGCTTCGCGATCGGTGAGGACCGCCTGATCGAGGTGCTGCCGCAGAGCTTCCGCGATCGCCTGCAGGGCCGCGGGCCGGTCGTGGTGGCGGCGATGGGGAAGCTGCCGGCGCCAGCGGACGGCGTCGCGCCGCTCTTTGCCCTGATCGAGGAGCTGCGTCGCGCCGGGATCCCCACGGTCGAGGGTTCCGGCAAGGGCGGCAAGCTGTTCGAGGCGGCGGAGCGCCAGCGCTCGCCCTACGTCGTCTTCCTCGGTGAGCAGGAGCTCGCCGACGGCACGCTCACCCTCCGCGAGCTCGCGACCCGCGGCCAGCGCACGCTCTCGCGCGGTGAGGCGATCGCCGAGCTGTGGCGGCTGTACTCGTAGTCCTTCACTCGATCAGAATTCTGACCTGAGCTGGGTGGGCGTCTCGGCGATCTTGCACGCCCGGACGGCGTAAGGGGCCCAGCCACCGGCGGTCGAACGCTCGGCGGCTCGCGCCACTCTCGGGTGGGGGACGAGGCCAGACCGTCCTACGTGAAGGTGGCGCTGGCCTCGGGGCGTGATTCTGCCGCTCGCTGGGCCCTCGTATGCAGGCCGGGCGTTCGACGCGGCCGAGACGCCCACCCAGCAGATTCGCCCCTGTACTCCTTTTGCCATACGATTTGGAGTCTCGCCAGCAGGCGAACGGATTCAGCCGGAAGTCATTCAGCGAGAAAGACGAGCGAGGACCCGATCATGCGACGCCGAGGTGCAGGGACCCTTTCCACCGCCGATATCGGCTCGACCGTGCTGCTCCAGGCCTGGGTGCACCGCCGGCGGGACCACGGCGGCGTGCTGTTCCTCGACCTGCGCGACCGCTCGGGGATCGCCCAGGTGGTCGCCAAGCCGGACGAGTGCGCGGCCGCGCTCCAGGCGCTCGAACCGGTGCGCTCGGAGTGGGTGGTGGAGGTCGAGGGCAAGGTGATCCCGCGCGGTCCCGAGGCGGTGAATCCGAAGATGGCGACCGGCGAGGTCGAGGTGCTGGCCGAGCGCGCCGTGGTGCTGTCGAAGTCGGACCCGCTGCCTTTCCCCGTCGAATCGCGCACCGACGTCTCCGAGGACCTGCGCCTGAAGTACCGCTACCTCGACCTGCGTCGCCAGGAGCTGCAGCGCAACATCATCCTGCGCCACGAGATCACCCACGCCGTGCGCCAGTACTTCCACGAGCAGGGGTTCCTCGACGTCGAGACGCCGATCCTCACCAAGTCGACGCCGGAAGGGGCGCGCGACTACCTGGTGCCATCGCGCGTCCACCGCGGCGAGTTCTACGCCCTGCCGCAGTCGCCGCAGCTCTTCAAGCAGCTGCTGATGATCGCCGGCTTCGAGAAGTACATGCAGATCGCGCGCTGCTTCCGCGACGAGGACCTGCGCGCCGATCGCCAGCCTGAGTTCACCCAGATCGACCTCGAGATGGCGTTCCCCAGCGAGGAAGACGTCTACGCGCTGATCGAGGGCCTGTTCGCGCGCGTCTTCCCGATCGTCGGCATCGAGGTCCAGACGCCGTTCCGGCGCATGACCTACGCCGAGGCGATGGCGCGCTACGGCTCGGACCGGCCGGACCTGCGCTTCGGGCTCGAGATCCACGACCTCGGCGCGCGCTTCGGGGAGAGCAACTTCCGCGCTTTCCGCGAGGCGGCGGCGAGCGGGGGAGTGGTGCGCGGCTTCGTGCTGCCCGGCGGCGCCGCGATCACCCGCTCGCAGACCGACCAGTGGTCGGAGGCGGCGAAGCGCATGGGGCTGCCCGGCATCCTGACGTTGCGACGCGCGAATGGCGAGCTCCAGTTCCAGGTGAAGAACGCCCTGTCGAGCGCCGAGCTCAGCGGTCTCGCCGACGCCCTCGGTCTCGGCGAGGGCGACATCGCGGTGCTCGCCGCCGGCGCGGCGAAGACCGTGGCGCCGGCGCTCGGCAGCCTGCGGCTCGAGCTCGGGCGCTCGCGCGGTCTGGTTCCCGAGGGCCGCTACGAGTTCCTCTGGGTGACCGAGTTCCCGCTCCTCGAGTACGACGGTGAGGCGCAGCGCTGGGTGGCGATGCACCATCCCTTCACCAGCCCGGATCCGCACGATCTCGAGCGCCTGGAGAGCGACCCCGGAACGGTGCGGGCGCGGGCCTACGACGTGGTGCTGAACGGCACCGAGCTCGGCGGCGGCTCGATCCGCATCCATGATCGCGAGGTGCAGGAGCGCGTCTTCCGCCTGCTCGGCATCGGCGTCGAGGAAGCGCGCTCGCGCTTCGGCTTCCTGCTCGACGCCCTGCGGCTCGGCGCGCCGCCGCACGGCGGCCTGGCGCTCGGCCTCGACCGCATGGTGATGCTGATGGTCGGGGCACCGTCGCTGCGCGAGGTGATCGCGTTCCCCAAGACCGCTTCGGCGGCCTGCCTGATGACCGAGGCCCCGTCGACCGTGGATGCCCGGCAGCTGAAGGAGCTCGGCATCGCAGTCGTCGCGCCGCCGCCCAAGAGCTGAGGACCGGTGCAGCGGCTCTTCCTCCGGCACCCGCACGGTTCGACGCCGATCGTGATCGGGACGGGGGCGCTCGCCGCCGCCGGCGCCGAGCTGCGCCAGTGGTGCGACGGCCGGACGCTGTTCGTCGTCTCGACGCCGCGGGTCGTGGGGCTGCACGGCGCGCGGCTCCGGGCAGCGCTGGCCGGCGCCCGCCGGATCGAGGTGCTGCCGGTGGCGGAGGGCGAGGCGGCGAAGTCGCTGCACACCGCCGAGGAGCTGTGGCGCGCCATGCTGCGCGCCGGCGGCAAGCGCGACAGCCGGGTGCTGGCGTTCGGCGGTGGCAGCGTCGGCGACCTCGCCGGCTTCGTGGCCGGTTGCTTCCTGCGCGGCGTCGGCTTCGCCCAGGCGCCGACCACGCTGCTCGCGCAGGCCGACGCGGCGATCGGCGGCAAGACCGCGGTCGACGTCCCCGAGGCCAAGAACAGCGTCGGTCTGTTCCATCATCCCGACCTGGTGGTGGCCGACAGCGACACCCTCGCGACGCTGCCGGTCGAGGAGTTGCGCTCGGGACTGGTCGAGGCGATCAAGGTCGCGATCCTGCTCGACCTCGACCTGCTGCAGCGCATCGAGCGCGACCTCGACGCGCTGCTGGCCGGGGAGCCGGAGGCCCTGACGCCGGTGGTGGCTGCGGCCGCCGCCGCCAAGGTGCGCGTCGTGGAGGCCGACCCGGAGGAATCCGGCGAGCGTCGGCTGCTGAACTTCGGCCATACGCTCGGCCATGCCGTCGAGACCGCCCTGGGCTACGAGGGCCTGCGCCACGGCGAGGCGGTCGCGTACGGGATGCTCTTCGCGTTGCGCCTCGCCGCGCGCCGCGGCCTGCCGGCCGCGGACAGCCGGCGCGTCGCCGCCCTGCTGCGCCGCCTTGGCCTGCCGGCGCTGCCGCGGCTCGACGCCGGTGCTCTCGAGCGCCTGATGGCGCGCGACAAGAAGGCGCTCGAGGACGGCCTCGCCTGGGTGCTGCCGGCGGCGCTCGGCAGCGGACGGGTGGTGCGCGACGTCGCGGCGGACGAGCTCGCCGCCGAGCTGCGCGGCTTCCTGGCCGACCCGCTGGCGGGGTAGCGCCGCGGGGTGCCAGACGGACCGCGGCCCCGGTCGCGGTTGTTCTATACTTCGCGCGATGTTGCGCTCGGCGCGCGCTTTCGTTCGCTCGGCCCGCGAGGGGGCTCGGTGCCTTCCACTCGTCTGATCCAGCGCCTCAAGCTGCGCCATCTGCTGTTCCTGCTGCTCCTGCCGCTGGGCATCCTGCCGGTGGTGCTGGGCAGCTTCCTGCTCGTCCGCCAGAACCGCGACTACCTCGAGACCCAGGAGAAGGCCGCCCTGACCAGCTCCGCCGAGGCGCTGTCGCGCGAGCTCAACGACGATCTCGCCAGCCTGCCGCGCCAGGCGACCCAGCTCGGCGAGGGCTTGCTCGCCGATCCCAACGACGGTCCGATCGAGACCCGCCTGCAGCAGCCCTGGGTGGTGAGCTACGTGCAGAGCTTCCTGCGCCAGAGCCCGTCGCTTCTCGCGCTGCGCGTGCTCGACGACGACGGCTCGGGCATGCGCTTCGCGCCGCCCGACCTGCCGTCGAGCGCGGGGAGCGCGCTCGACGAGCTGTTCGCCGCGGCGAAGACGTCGAACGGCCGCGTCTATCGCTTCGTGCTGCTGGCGCACGACGAGCCCGGCGTGGCCTTCGCCGCCCCGGTCGCCGCCGCAAACGGCCAGAAGGTGGTGGTCGAGATGCTGGCGCGGCTGCGTCTGATGGAGGCGATCCTCGGGCGCGAGGCGATCGGCGGCGAGAGCGTGTTCCTGATCGACCGCGACGGCACCGTCCTGTGGTCGCGCGGCGCCGACGACGCCATGCGGACGGCCGTCCAGAAATCCGACCTGGTGCGCGACTTCCTGCGCTACCCGCTGAGCCTGACCAGCGAGTACACCCTGCATCCCGGGGCGCGCAACCTGCGCATGCTCGGGCGGGTGAGCCCGCTCGAGCAGACCGGCTGGGGCGTGGTGTCGCAGCGGCCGGCCTCGGCGGCCTTCGAGTTCGCGCGCCGCATGGCCTGGAACGCGCTGCTCGCCACGCTGGTCATCGCGGTCCTGGCGCTGGTGTTCGCGGCCTTCGCGGCGCGGCGCATCAGCGAGCCCATCCAGCGCCTCGCCGAGACGACGCACGAGATCGCGGCCGGCAACTTCGCGCAGCGGGTCCAGATCGCCGGCGGCGGTGCCGAGATCAGCTCGCTGGCCGCCGATTTCAATCGCATGGGCGGGACCCTGGCGAGCTACATCGACCAGCTCAAGCAGGCGGCGTCGGCCAACCGCGAGCTGTTCATCAGCTCGCTGCGCGCGTTCGCCGCCGCGATCGACGCCAAGGACCCGTACACGCGCGGCCACTCCGAGCGCGTCGCGGCGTTCAGCCGCAACATCTGCCGCCATCTCGGCCTGAAGGAGGAGATGCAGAACCGGGTGTGGATCGGCGGCCTGCTGCACGACGTCGGCAAGATCGGCATCGAGGACCGCATCCTGCGCAAGGGCGGGGTGCTGACCGCCGACGAGTACGAGCAGATGAAGCAGCACACGGTGATCGGCGCGGAGATCATCAAGCCGATCGGCCAGCTCCACGACATGATCCCGATCGTGCGCTGGCACCACGAGGCCTGGAACGGCCGCGGCTATCCCGACGCCCTGCGCGGCGAGGACATCCCGCTGCTCGCCCGGGTAGTGGCGGTCGCCGACTGCTTCGACGCGATCACCACCAGTCGCCCGTATCAGCGCGCCTATGCCCCCGAGTTCGCGGTGGAGACGATCACCAAGCTGGCGGGCAGCCGTTTCGACGCCAAGGTGGTGACCGCCTTCCTGCGCGCCTTCCAGGCGGGCGAGATCCAGGCGGCGCGCGAGGAGCCGGCGGCGCCCGCCCCGCTCCAGGCGGCGGCGGGGTCGTAGCGCGGCATGTTCGATTACGTCCTCGCCAATCTGCTGGCCAACAACGAGCGCGCGGTCGGCGCGCTGTTTCTCGACGACAGCGGCGAGACGGTCGGCATGGCGTGCGCCGAGTTCACGCCGTACCAGATGCGGGTGGTCGGCGCCTACCTCGGCATCTACCTGCGCCAGCTCGAGCAGATGCTCGCTTCGAGCACGCAGGGCAAGCCGGAGCTGGTGCACATCGAGAAGGACGCCCTGCACGTGCACGTGCTGCCGCTGCCCGACGGCTACTATCTCGCCCTGGTGCAGCGCCGCCCGGCACTGGTGGCGCGCGCCCGCGCCACGCTGCGCGA
>JBLMYC010000184.1:0-58481 GCA_050258075.1 Acidobacteriota bacterium | reverse complement strand
CGGCCGTCGGCGCCGTCGACAGTGCCTCGAGGTCAAAAGCCAGATCGCGCGCCGACTGGAAGCGGTCCTCGGGCCGCTTCTCGAGGCAGTGCCGCACGATGCGCTCGAGGCCGGGCGGCAGGTCGCGGCCGGCCGTCACCAGCGCCGGCGGGTCCTCGCGCAAGATGGCGCTCATCGTGTCGGCCGCGGTGTCACCCTGGAAAGCGCGCTCGCCGGTGAGCATCTCGAAGAGCACGGCGCCGAGCGCGAAAATGTCCGAGCGGCCATCGGCCGGTTGCGCGCGTACCTGCTCCGGAGACATGTAGCCGACCGTGCCGAGCACGACACCCGGATCAGTGCCGGTCATCGTCGGCGCGCCCGCCACGTGCGTCGTGGAGCCTGGCTCGAGCGCCTGCTTGGCGAGCCCGAAATCGAGGATCTTCAGGTGTCCGTCGCGGGTCAGGAACAGGTTCTCGGGCTTGAGGTCGCGGTGCACGATGCCGCGCTCGTGGACGGCAGCGAGCCCCCGCGCCGCCTGCGCCGCGTGCTCGACTGCCCGCCGCGCCGACAACGCGCCGCCGCGCAGCCGCTCGCGCAACGTCTCGCCCTCGAGCAGCTCAGTAACGACATAGGTGATGCCGTCGCTGCGCCCGAAGTCGTGGATGGCCAGGATGTTGGGGTGGGACAGCGCCGCGACCGCCCGGGCCTCGCGCTCGAAGCGCGCCAGGGCCGCGGCGTCCTCGGCGAGGGGCTGCGGCAGCACCTTGACCGCGACGTCGCGCTCCAGCCGCTGGTCGCGGGCGCGGTACACCTCGCCCATGCCGCCGGCGCCGAGCGGCGCTACCACTTCGTAGGGACCGAGCCGGGTTCCGACCGTGAGCGTCATGGCGAAATTGCCGCGCAGTATACCCGGCGCCAGGCTCTTCACGACCCTTTCCGCGCTAGACTGAGAAGTCCCGGCGAGGAGAGCTGCGATGAAGATTCCGTCCCTGATCCTGAAGCAGATGTACACCTTCGGCAGCCTGCGCAACACCGAGCAGGGCGTCGAGTTCAGCATCAAGAACCGGCTCGCCGACGCCACGGTGAGCGGGCTGCGCGAGGTGCGGATCGACGGCACCGCGCTGCCGCTCTCCGGCGTCACCCTCGACTTCGGCAGCGGCCACCGCCGGCTGGCGACCGAGATCACCTCGCAGAGCCCGCTCGACTTCCCGCTGCGCCGGGCGGTCATCGTCAGCGCGCCGCACCCGCCGCTCGCCAAGGGCGACCACGACATTCTCATCTCGTTCGACTCCTCCTTCGGTGAGCTGACGGTGAAGGTGCACGACGCGATCGCCGAGGAGGCGCACGCGCGGGTCCGGGTGCCGCTCGACAAGGACGACAACTACTCCGCGAAGATCGTCGCCGAGCGCCAGCGCTTCGTCGAGAAATACGCCGGGGTGAAGCTCCAGCACCTCGACAAGTACTCCTTCGACCCCAAGGTCACGGCGGGCAATATCGAGAACTTCACCGGCGTCGCCCAGGTGCCGGTCGGCTTCGCCGGGCCGCTCCAGGTGAACGGCGAGCACGCGCAGGGCGAGTTCATCATCCCGCTGGCGACCGCCGAAGGGACGCTGGTCGCCTCCTACAACCGCGGCATGAAGGTGCTGAACCTCTCCGGCGGCGTCACCTGCACGGTGGTCGACGACTGCATGCAGCGCGCGCCGGTGTTCGTGTTCGACTCGGCGCGCGAGGCGCGGGACTTCGCGGCCTGGGTCAACCATCCGGAGAACCTGGCGCACATCCGCCACGAGGCCGAGGCGACCTCGAGCATCGCCAAGCTGGTCTACATCGACATCTACCTGGCCGCCAAGTTCGCCTACCTGCGCTTCAACTACACGACCGGCGACGGCGCCGGCCAGAACATGGTCGGCCGCGCCACCTTCGCCGCCTGCTCGTGGATCCTCGAGCAGGAGTGGCCGAAGGAGCACTGCCGGCGCTTCTATCTCGAGTCGAACTTCGCGACCGACAAGAAGGCCTCGCAGGTCAACGTCATGCGCACCCGCGGCAAGCGGGTGGTGGCCGAAGCGACGATCCCGCGCAGCGTGCTGGTCGAGAACATGCGCGTCGAGCCCGAGCAGCTCCACTACCACGGCCAGGTTGCCAACGTCGGCGCCTTCATGTCGGGCGCCAACAACAACGGCGCCCACTCGCCGAACGGCATCACCGCGATGTTCATCGCCACCGGCCAGGACGTCGCCAACGTCTCGGAGTCCTCGGCCGGCATCGTCTACACCGAGCTCACCCCCGCGGGCGACCTCTACATCTCGTTCACCATCCCGTCGCTGATCGTCGCCACCCACGGCGGCGGCACCAACCTGCCGACTCAGCGCGAGTGTCTCGAGATCCTCGGCTGCCACGGCAAGGGCAAGGTGCGCAAGCTCGCCGAGATCGTGGCCGGCGTCGTGCTCGCCGGCGAGATCTCGCTCGCCGCCGCGATCTCCTCGCTCGACTGGGTGTCGAGCCACGAGAAGTACGGGCGGAACCGGTAGCGCCGATCGCGCCAGGGACCGACGCGAGATTGCCCCATGGCAACGCGCTCATAGAGCGCCCGATCTCGCGGCGTACACTACGTTCATGAGCAGGCGCGGGCTCGCCGTGCCCCCACGGCCCGAGCGTCGGCGAACGCTCCGCCAGAAGCTGCTGCTGACCTTCGCACCGTTCGGCGTCGCGGTGCTGCTCGGCCTCGGCGTGGTGCAGTTCGCGCTGATGGTGCGCCGGGAGCTGGCGGCGGCCACCGCCCGCCTGCAGGCGGCGGCAGAGAGCATCGCCCTGGTCTGCGAGAACTACCTCGCTCGCCACACCTCGGCCCTGACTCTCCTCGAGCAGGAGCTGCGCCACGAACAGGCCGAGCTCGACCGCAATCTGCTGACCCGCTATCTCGGGTTGTGCCGCGACGCCAATCCCGGCTTCAAGACGATGATCGTCGCCGACGCCACCGGTCGCGTGATCGCTGCCTCGCCGGCGACCGCCGTGGCCGGCGCCGACGTGGTGGCGAAGGGCTACAACGTCGCCGACCGGCCCTACTTCCGCGATGCACTGACCGCGCGCGGCGCCATCGTCTCCGAGTCCTTCCGTGGCCGTGGATTCGGCACCGACCCGATCCTGGCGATCAGCATCGGCCTGCGGGGACCGAGCGGTGAGCCGATCGGCGTGATCGAGGGCTCGCTCGATTTGCAGCGGCTGCACGAGTTGATCGGCCCGGGCCAGACCATCCTCGACCGTTCGGTGCTGATCGTCGACCATGGTGGCCGCGTGGTGCTCACGACCGATTCCAGGATCCCAATCCTCGGCTCGGTCGCGGCCTGGCGCTGGCAGGACGGTGCGGGAAGCTCGTCGGGAAAGCTCCGCCCGGCGGGAGGAGCGGGGCCGACCTTCGTCGCCGGCACCGCCCGCACCGCGACCGGCGATTGGCTGGTCATCGTAAGGCGGCCGCAGGCAAGCGTACGTCGCGCCGTACTGCGGAGCGAGATGTGGACCTGGACAGCTCTCGTCGGCGCCCTGGCGATCTTCGCCTTCCTCGTCGTCCGCGGCTCGCGTCGCCTGGCACAGCCGGTGCGCGAGCTGCAGGAACGGCTCCACGAGTTCTCGCTCGAGGGGCGCCCTGAGCCTCTGCCGACACCCGCCGACGCGTCCTCGGAGACCGCCTCGCTGATCACCGCCTTCAACGGCATGGCCGAGCGGCTGGGGGCGGCGCACGGCGAGCTGGCCTCGACCCTCGACAGTCTCGAGGCGCGGGTGCGTGATCGCACGGCCGCCCTCGCCGCGAGCGAGCGGCGCTATCGCGAGTTCGTCGAGCAGACCCTCGGCTTCGTCTGCCAGCACGACCTCGAGGGCAAGCTCCTGCTGGTCAACCCGGCGGCGGCGCACGCCCTGGGCTTCGAGCCGGCGGATCTCGTCGGCCGCAACCTGGGCGAGCTGATGACGCCATTCGCGCGGGAGCGCTTCCCCGGATACCTCGCGACCATCCTGCGCGACGGGCAAGCCGACGGCCTGCTCGAGCTCGCGACCCGCGCCGGCGAGGTACGCACCTGGCACTACCACAACATGCTGGTGCGCGAGCCGTCGCAGCCACCGCACGTGATCGGCCACGCCGTCGACGTGACCGAGCGCCGGCGGGCCGAGATGGAGGCGCAGCGCCGCGCGCTCCACGACCCGCTGACCGGCGCCGGCAACCGCGACCTCTTCGACGCCCAGCTGCAGGTGGCTCTCGCCCGCGCCGCTCGCGGTCACCAGCGGGTGGCGGTCCTCTACTTCGATCTCGACTCGTTCAAGGAGGTCAACGACCGCTTCGGCCACGCCGCCGGCGACCGCCTGCTGCGCTCCGTCGCCGACCGGCTGCACGCCGCAGTGCGCGAGGCGGACACCGTCGCTCGGCTGGGCGGCGATGAGTTCGGGATCGTCCTCGCCGACATCGGGACCGCCGGCAACGCCGCCCGCCTGGCCGAGAAGCTGGCGGCGGTGACCGCCGGCGCCGCGCTCGCTGCCGAGCTGCCGCATACCGTCACGGCGAGCGTCGGCATCGCCATCTATCCGGAGGACGGCGGCACGACGGCCGAGCTCCTCGCCGCCGCCGACGCGGCGATGTACCGCGCCAAGGCGCAGAGCCGCGACCGCCAGGCGGTCGCGGGCGAGCCGAAGACCCCCCTGTCGACCTAGCGAAAGCGCGCCAGCTCGGCCTCGAGCTGCGAATAGAGCTGCCCCAGCCAGCGCACCGGTGCCTCGACCTTCTCCGGCGGCGGCCGATGGCGCAGGTCCCAGGGTGCGATCAGCACCTCGACGTTCTCAGGGCCGATGCGCGCCGCCAGCACGAACAGGTCCTCCGCCGCGCGGTCGCCCACCGCCAGGCAGCCCACCGAGACGTCGTCGCCGTGGATGAAGATGTCGCCGCCGAGGTTGGTGCGGCCGTCCTCGCGCGCCCGGGCGCGATCGAATTCGTTCGGATAGTCGAGCTCGAGCGACAGGTGATAGGAGCTGTTGGGGTTCAGCCAGATCACCCGGTAGATCCCTTCCGGCACCTGGTAGTCGCCCTCGTGCAGCTTCGGCCCGGCGTCGCCGCTGGTGGCGAGGATGCGGTAGACCTCGATGAACCTCGGGCCGGAGTCGCCCTCGGCCCACACTTCCATGCGCCGTTCCTCCTTGAACGCGAGCAAGGCCACCTTGCGGGGAGGATAGGCGACTCCGTGGGCCTCGAATTTGGCGCGCAGGCGGCTCTCCGCCGCGGGTCCGACGGCGGCCATGACGTCGGCGACGGTGCGCTCGGGAGTGGGCGCGGGCGGGGCTTTCGGCCTCGTCGCGGGCGGCTTCGTTGGCCGCGGCGGCCGCGTCCCGGCGCAGGCCACCAGCCCGGTCACCGCGAACACCCCGACTACGATTCGCCAGGTTGGACGCACGCCTCGCCTCCCGCGTCCGGCTCCACCCGATGCGGGCGGGCCGCCAGAGGCTCCGATCCTAGCGACTACCCGAGCTTCGTGTCAGGATGAACTCGTGATTTCGGCCTCGGCCTCGACCCCGGCCACCGCTGCGCCCCAGGACCCCGGCTTCGAGCTGATGATCGAGCGCAAGCCGGCGGGAATCCTGCGCCGGTTCTTCACCACCACGCGGCATTTCTGGGGCCTGCTCGGCGGCGGCACCGTCGCTTACGCCCGCTGGCAGAAGGATCAGGGCAAGCGCGCCTACTCCGCGCGCCTGGTCGCCCTGTTCTGGCGGCCGCTGCTCAGCCGCAAGCTGCGCAACCTGCCTTTCCCGGTCCAGCTGCGCCGGCGCCTCGAGATCCTCGGCCCCACGTACATCAAGCTCGGCCAGGTGCTCTCGCTGCGCGAGGACCTGCTGCCGAAGACGGTCACCGACGAGCTCAAGAACCTGCTCGACCGCCTGCCGGTGGTGCCCTTCGAGCGCTACATGGAGCTGGTGGCGAAGGACCTCAGGCGCTCGCCGGCGGAAGTCTTCGCCTGGGTCGATCCGCAGCCGCTGGGCTCGGCGTCGATCGCCCAGATCCACCGCGCCCGCACCCACGACGGCGACGAGGTGATCCTCAAGGTCGTGAAGCCGGGGATCCGCGAGACCCTGCAGCGCGACGCCGTGCTGCTGAAGATGACCGGCGCCTGGCTGGAGCTGATCATCCCGCGTTTCCAGCCGCGTCGCGTCATCCGCGAGTTCTGCGACTACACGCTCAAGGAAGTCGATCTGCGCCGCGAGGCCGACAACGCCGAGACCTTCGCCGCCAACTTCAAGGACGAGCCCGACATCCGCTTCCCGCGCATCTGGCGCGAGTACAGCAGCCTGAACGTGCTGTGCATGGAGTTCTTCGACGGCTTCAAGCCCAACTCGCCGCAGGTTCTGGCGATGTCGCCCGAGGACCGCGAACGGCTGATCGACCTCGGCGCCGCGGCGATCATTCGCATGCTGTACAAGGACGGCTTCTTCCATGCCGACCTGCACCCGGGGAACCTGATCGTCCTGCCGGGACCGCAGGCCGGGTTCATCGACCTCGGCATGGTCGGCCGCTTCGACGACGAGCTGCGGCGCACGATGATGTACTACTACTACTGCCTGGTGATGGGCGACGCCGACAACGCCGCCCGTTACCTCGCCTCGGTCGCCCAGCTCGGTCCGGGCGGCGACCGCCACGGCTTCCGGCGCGAAGTCGAGGAGATCTGCCGACGCTGGTCGCGAGCCGCGAACTTCAAGGACTTCTCGATCGCCCAGCTCATCATGTCGTCGGTCAGCCTGGGCGCCCAGTTCCGCATCTACTTCCCGGTCGAGATGGTGCTCATGGTGAAGGCCCTGGTGACCTTCGAGGGCGTCGGCCAGGTGCTCTCCCCGGGCTTCGACGTCGCCCAGGTCTCGCAGCGCCATATCAACCGCCTCTTCCTGTCGCAGTTCAGCCCGCTGCGCCTGATCAAGGAGAGCCTGCGCGGCGCTCCCGAGGTCGTCGACGCTCTGGTCAAGGCGCCGCTGCTCGTCACCGAAGGCCTGCGCATGCTCGAGCAGGCGACCAAGAAGCCGACCGAGAACCCCTTCGCCGGCCTGCGCGGCACGCTGCTCGCCGGCTTCTCGCTGGTCGCCGGCGCGATCCTCGCCTCGTTCCGCGCCCCGTGGCCGCTTTGGGGGGCGCTGTTCGTGCTCGCCGTCATTCTCGCGGTGCGGCGCACCGGCTGACGCGCGAATCGAAATCGGGCGCCTCAGCCGCCGAGCGCCACCCGGACCTCGGGATGGGCCGCGAAGCAGCGGTAAAGCATCTCGCCGGCGCGCGCGCTGCCGGGGTTGGTGAAGTGGATCCCGTCGCTGCCGAAACTTGCTCGGCGCTGCTCCTCCGGCAGGCGATCGAAATCCTCGAGCAGGTCGCAGAGCGGCACGTGCTCGCTCGCGGCGACCTCGCGGACCGCCTGTGCGTAGCGGCGGTGCAGGGGCAGGAGCTGCGAGATGTCGTCGAGCCAGCCGTCGCGCAGGTAGCTCGGCTCCTGGCCCTCGACGTTCGATGTCGGCGCCGTGAGCAGCACCGGCACCGCCCCCGCCGCGCGGGTCTGGCGCGCGATCTGGCGCAGATTGGCCCGGAAGTCCGCCAGCGCGACCCGCTGCGCCGCGTAGGACCGGCCGCGCAGCGCGATCGTCGCCTTCTGCACGAGTTGGACGAGGCGCAAGGGCTCGAGCGCGGACCGCATGAACGGCAGCCCACCGATGTCGCGGTCCTCGATTCCGTAGCCCTTCCAGTGATCGTTCCAGCCGAAGTCGACCGTCACCAGGGCCGGGCGCAGCGGCAGCAAGTCGCGCTCGAGGGCGTGCAGTCCCTGGTAGGTCGTCCAGCCGGCGACCCCGAACTTCATGCTGGTGAGGTGACGCGAACCCGAGCGGACCAGGAGGCGATTCAGCTCGCTGGGGTAGGCGCCGAACTCCGTGCACGAATCGCCGAGGAAGATCATCCGCGGCGGCTCCTCACGCGCCCGCGCCAGCCTCTCGCGCCAGTCGCGCGGCACCCAGAGCAAGTCCGCGTCACGGACGTAGGGGTCTGCCGCACCGCCGATGCTCTTCGGCCAACCGAACTGGACCTTCTCCGGGTAGACGTGGAAGGAAAAGCCGGCCAGCCGCAAGCCGACCTCCGCCAGGAGCAGCGCCGCGACCAGGCCGACGACGACGACCAGCGCGCGCAGCAGGGGCGTCCCGCGCCCGGCGCGCTCAGTCGTTCCTACCGGACGGGAGACCTCGAGCGAATTCATCGAGCGCAGAGCTTTGTTAAGCTGCTCCGGTCTCCGGGAACCGCGCGTTCCTTACGACCGCGCGACCACAGGAAGACCTTTTACAACCAAGACCATAGCAGTTGTGCGACCGTTTACAATCACCTTTACGTTCTCTTAACACCTCTCGTCCAGCCCACGAGATCGACATGAGCCACGACGTTCGGCGCCGCGCCCGCCGCAAGGCCCCCTCCACCGCCCCCCTGACGCGCGCCTACACGTCCCGCCAGGCCGCGCAGGTGAGCGGCGTGCCCTTCTTCACGATCGATTACTGGGGACGCACGAAGACCCTGGTGCCGAGCGTCGCCCAGGGCCAGGGGCGCGGCAAGGGGCGCCAGCGCATGTACTCCTACGGCGATCTCATCCGCCTACGCATCGCCCGCGAGCTGCGCGAGCAGCACGTGTCGCTCGAGACCCTACGCAGCGTCATCCACAAGCTCGCCGACGTGACGGACGGTCTCGCCGAGGCGGCCTTCGTCGTGGTCGGTAGCGAGGTGGAGATGGCCAGGAACGCCACGGAGCTGTCGAACATCCTGCGCCGTCCCGGGCGCCACGTCTTCGGCGTGATCCTCGACCTGCGCGAGCTCCTGAAGACCGTTCGCGAACGAGCGGCGTCCCTCGAGCACGTCTGATCGATCTCCGCCAACCGCTGCGCCATCGCGCTCGAGACGGCGAGCGGAGCGCGCCTCGGACCGACCGTGATCTTCCGACCGTTGTCACTTAGCGCTTTTTGCATTACCGTATGGCGATCATCCCCAGGCCCTCCGAGGAGGTCCGCCATGCCGACTGCCCCGCGGCGTCGTCGGTCGAGTCGTTTTCACTGGCGACTTGCCACGACGGTGCTGGCCGCCCCCATCCTTGGCGCCAATCTCGCCCACGCCGCGCCGCGCGCCGAGTCGAACAATGAGGCGCCCGCCGTCACCGCCCGGGAGGCGGGGGTCGCCCTCGACGCCGAGATGCGCGACGACGGCACGACGGCGTTCCGCCGCGCGGGCTCGCTCGCTCCGGTCCTGATCGCGAGCGTTCTCGACGGCCGTCAGGACAACGGTCACTGGTGGCTGCTCGCGACGGCGCTCGAAGCCGGCCGGTTCGAGCTCACGCTCGCCTGCCGCGAAGACGGCAGCGCCCGCATCCTGCCCTTCGAAGCGAAGGCCCCGCAGACCCTGCTCTTCGATCACGCCGCACCGGCGCGGCGGCGCGGACTCAAGGTGACCCTGGACACCGCGCGCGCGGTCTCGAAGTCGATCGGTGCGACCGGCGGGACGCTCCAAGCGACGGCGGCCAGCGGCGCGCGCTTCACGCTGACGATCCCACCGCAGGCCCTGCTCTTCCCCGAGACGATCACCCTCACTCCGATCAAGTCGATCGCCGGCCTGCCGCTCACACCCGGCCTGGCGGCCGGCGTCGAGATCGGTCCGTCCGGACTGCGCTTCCAGGCGCTCGCCGCGCTCTCGATCCAGCCCGTGCAGCCGGTGGCGCTCGCCTCCGAGACGACGTTCGGCTACCGGCTGCGGGGCTCGCTCTTCTTCCTCTACCCGGCCGCGCTCGGCCAGCGGTCGGTCCGGCTCGACATCCTCCACACCGGCGGCTACGGCCTGGCGGCCGGCAAGGCGAGCGAGCAGGCGACCGAGCTCAAGAAGAAGCCGGCGCGGCTCGAGGACCAGTTCGACCAGGGCCTCTGGCAGGTGCACTGGCAGCTTCGCCAGTCGCTCCACTCCAGTTCCGACGTCGTCTCAGCCGGGAGCGGCGACCTGGGCTACTACCAGGACCGTTTCGACGACACCGTTGGCAGATGGGCGGATGCCGCCGCGGCGAGCTGCGCCGGCCGCAAGCAGTACGCGAACAGCCTAAAGAACTACATCCGGAAGGCGGTCGCGGACGGGGTCGCGGGGCAGCTCGGCACCGAGATCGGCCAGATCAAGCAAGCGCTCAAACTGGGCGCGGTGCACTGCTACGCCGACGCGGTCCAGGCGTGCAACGCGGGAAACCACACCCAGCCCGTACCGGCGCTCCAGTGGTGGCACGAGCTGGAGGACGCGGGCGCTACCTCGCTCGTCAGTTCATCCACACTCGAGACCTGCCTCACTTTCATGCTCGAGTGGAAGACGACTTTCTCCCACTCCAACCCGGCTCCAGAGGGCTACATGATCCGGGCGAGTCATCAGTTCGACACCCATGCGACGATCCACTTTCACCCACCCTTTGCGTTCGGTAGCGCCCCCCCGACTCCCAACAACTACATCAAGGCGACGTATACCGGTGGAGCGCCCAGACCCTGCACCAAGCAGGCGGCGACCGGCAACCTGAAGCCGGACGCCTTCTCCGTCCCGGAGATGATCCTCGACGTGAACCAGTACGAGGACAACCCGCCGCCCCTGAAAATCGAGCTCACGTACGCGACCGGTAATCCGCAGATGCAGCTCCAGGCCACCGGATGCCCGAACGGGACGAGTGGAGCACCCTTCTTCGCCGGGCTGTTCGCGCCGGCCTACGAGGCGGTCCACTTCTTCGTCTGGCATGACGCCGCCATGCCGTTGTTGGGCTTCACGTACGAACCACGCGTGGACTGGAACGTCACCCTGGGGAACCCGTGGGCCTCGCTCAAGTTCCAGGGCTCGGGCCTGAGCGTCCCTCCGGTGACCGCGAACGAGGACACCGCCCTGAACCTCTTCCACCGCCCCGGGAGCTGACGGCCTTCACGGGGGATCACTCAGCCGCCGGTCGCCTCCGTCCACCGCCGCCGGAGAACGCCGACGAGCACGATCTCGGGCTCGAGTCGCACGTCGAATCGCTCGGCCACGGCGCGGTGCATCTCCACCATCAGCGAGAAGACGTCCTCGGCCGTCGCGCCGCCTGCATTGACGATGACGTTGGCGTGCTTGGCGCTGACCTCGGCGCCGCCCTGGCGGACGCCCTTCATGCCGGCCAGCTCGAGCAGGCGGCCGGCGTGGTCGCCCGGCGGGTTCTTGAAGATCGAGCCGGCGTTGGGCTGACCGGAGGGAAGCGACGCCCAGCGCTTGCGGTTGAGCTCCTCGATGCGGGCGAGCGCCGCCTGCGGATCGCCGGGCGTGAGCCGGAGGACGGCCCGCGTCACCACCGCGCCGCTTCTCTGCAGGCTGGTCGATCGGTAGCGCGGCTCGAGCTCGGCGGTCGAGAGGCGGCGCGGAGTGCCATCGCGCTCGACGACGCTGACTCGGATCAGCACGTCCTTCACCTCGGTGCCATAGCTCCCGGCGTTCATGCACACCGCGCCGCCCACCGTCGAGGGAAAGCCGGAGATGGCCTCGAGCCCGACGAGGCCGCGCGCCGCCATGCGCCGCGCCAGGAGGCCGAGCGGCAGCGCCCCGCCGACGCCGACCAGCTCGCCGCGCACCCGCACCCGGCGCAGCTCGCCGCCGAGCTTGGCGACGACCCCGGCGACGCCTGCGTCGGGGATGAGCACGTTCGAGCCCAAACCGAGCAGGAAGAACGGCATGCCGCTCGAGCGCACGGCGCGCAACAGCGTCACCAGGGCGGTCTGGCTCCCGACCTCGACAAAGAGCTCCGCCGGCCCACCGATGCCGAACGTGGTGTGGCGCCCGAGCCGCTCGCCGGGCCGCACCTTCAGGCCGGCGACGCCTGCCAGCGCCTCGGCCAGCCCGTTTCCGCGCGCGATTCCGGCTCCCCGATCCATTCCCTGCAAGGATACCTCTGGCGAATCCGACCCCTAGGATGCGGGTGCGGTGCAGCGTAAAGGAATTGCCGCCTTACTTACGCCATGCCGACCCAAAATGGTGTAACCTTCGGGCGGACCGAAAAAGAGGAGCTTTCTCATGGCAGACGCGAAGCTGGACAAACTCAAGGCCGTCGACGGCGCGCTGATGCAGATCGAGCGTCAGTTCGGCAAGGGCTCGATCATGCGCCTCGGCCAGCGCGAATCGCTGGTCATGGAATTCATCCCCACCGGCTCGCTGGCGGTGGACTACGCGATCGGCGTCGGCGGCTTTCCGCGCGGGCGCGTGGTCGAGATCTACGGCCCGGAGTCCTCCGGCAAGACGACCCTGGCGCTCTCGGTCGTCGGCCAGGCCCAGAAGCGTGGCGGCGTCGCCGCCTTCATCGACGCCGAGCACGCGCTCGACGCCGAGTACGCCAAGAAGCTCGGGGTCGACATCGACAACCTGCTCGTCTCGCAGCCCGACAACGGCGAGCAGGCCCTCGAGATCGCCGAGATGCTGGTGCGCTCGAACGGCGTCGACGTGGTGGTCATCGACTCGGTCGCGGCGCTCGTCCCCAAGGCCGAGCTCGAGGGCGAGATGGGCGACTCGCACGTCGGACTCCAGGCCCGCCTGATGTCGCAGGCTCTGCGCAAGCTGACCGCGATCGTCGCCAAGTCGAACACCACGATGGTGTTCATCAACCAGATCCGCGAGAAGATCGGCGTCATGTTCGGCAACCCGGAGACGACGACCGGCGGCCGGGCTCTGAAGTTCTACTCCTCGGTGCGCATCGACATCCGCCGCATCGCCGCGCTCAAGGAGGGCGACGAGGTGACCGGTAGCCGGGTGAAGGTGAAGGTGGTGAAGAACAAGGTGGCGGCGCCGTTCCGCCAGGCCGAGTTCGACATCGACTACGGCGAGGGCATCTCGCGCACCGGCGAGCTGATCGACCTGGGGCTCGAGCAGAAGCTCGTCCAGAAGTCGGGCGCCTGGTACAACTACGGCGACGTGCGGCTCGGCCAGGGCCGCGAGAACGCCAAGCAATTCCTGCGCGACAACCCGGATCTCGGTGAGGAGCTGGAGCTGAAGCTGCGCGCGGCGCTCAACCTGCCGGTGCCCAAGGGCGCCGAGGAGGCGGTCGCCGCCAAGGGCTGAGCGAGCGCCGGCTGGCGCTCGCTCCCGATCAGCGCCCGAAGCGCCACCAGGGCCGGGATCCCGCCTCGGTGGCGCGCTCGCCGGCCGCTTCGACATCGGCCATCGGCGCCGGCAGCAGAGCCAGCCGGCCGGCGCGCAGCTGCCGGAGCAGCCACTCGAGCTCCTGCGAGAGCTGGCTGCGGTCGCGCGAGAAGAGGTCCTTCAGGCTGGTCTTGCCGTCGATGCGGCGCAGGAAGACTCGAGCCTCGACCGGGGCCTCCGCCGGATCGCGTGGCGGAACGCCGTTCATCCACACCGGGAAGAACTTCTCCACCACGTCGATCGGGATCGCCAAGTGCTGGCGAGAGAGGACCAGCTGATCCTCGGCCGCCTGCTCGAGCAGCAGGTCGTACAGGTTGAGCTCGCGCGACGCCGTGCGCTGCGGCTCGCCGACCGAATGGATGTCGACGATCTCGCGCACCGCGAGGTCGAAGGTCGCCTCCACGAAGCGGAAGTGAACGCCGCGCACCAGATGGTACAGCTCGGCGAGCGTCAGCCGGTTGTCGACCGCGGCGACCACCCGCTGCTGGATCGGGCTCAGCTTGTCGCCCGGCCAGCGCTTGCCGCGGCACAGCGTGATGTTGTCGTGCACGAAGACGCCACGCATGCGCTGCAGCTCGTCGATCCAGCGCGTTCCTTCCATGATCAGCGCAATGGTCTCGATCGGCTGCGGCAGGATCTCCTCGTCGGGGCGAATCTCGCTCTCGAAGAAGAAGAGACCGTCCCGCCAGGTGAACAGGTCACAGACCGAATCCTCGATCTGGGTGCGTAGGGTCTTCTGGATGACTTCGGGAGAGAGAATGCCGAGCTCGCGCAGCGCCACGCCGAGCCGCGCCTGCTTCTCGCGGCAGTAGGTCAGCGCCCGCACCAGGGCGCTCTCGCTGACGTTCCCGGTCAGCAGCAGGTGCTGGCCGTAGTACTCCGCCGGGTCGTCCGAGATGCAGGCCACCACCTTGCCGTCCCGGAAGTAGACGCGCTTTTCGCGGCGGCTGCGGCGCAGAACCAGTGCGCCGGTGCGCCGGTCATTGCTCGCCCACTGCAGGATGTCGCTGACCGGAAACGAGGCGATGCGGCCCGAGAACTCCATGACTCCAAGAAATGATATCAGCCGCAGAGCCGCGGCAGGGCGGCGCTGTCGCCTTGCTATATTGCCGCCATGAGCCTTGCTGCGCGTCGCCCGCGCGTCACTCCGACCCGTGTCCCGAGCGCGCCACGCGCCGCCATCCTCACCGTTCTTCTCGCCGTCACACTGACCGCAAACCTCGGCGCCACGACGCTTTTCCCCTGCCGGCCCTGCGCCGGCATGCGGACCGGCGACCCGCGCGCCCTCGCCGTCGCGTGGCAGACCGACTGGCAGCCGGCGGGAGAGCCGCGGGTCTTCGCCGCCTGGCCGCTGCCGCTCGACGGCACCGCCGACGCACAGCCCGCCGACGCGCTGCGCCAGGCCCGCCTGACGCCGTGGATCAGCCTGAGCTTCACCGTACCGCCGCCGCTCGCGACGCACCTCGACGCCCTGTCGCGCGAGCTCGCGGCGGCGGCGGCGATCGCCCGTGCCGGCGGCCCCGACGCCGTCTACCAGGTGAGCTGGCAGCCGGGCGGCGAGATGGACCCGAAGGAGTATGCGTTCCTCTTCAAGCGCGCCTCGGTGGCGATCACCGGTGCCGCGGCCGGCGCGCACGTCACGACCGCGGCGCTGCCGGCGAGCGCGGCGTTTCTGCGCAGCTTCTACGGCGAAGAGGTCGCGGCCTACGCCGACGTCGTGGCGCTGGCCGGCGGCCCGCCGGACGGCGACGCCGCCGCGCTCACGGCGCTCGCCGAGCTCGATCCCGGCAAGCCGGTGGTCCGCGAAGGCGAGGCCTATCCGGCGGCGACGCCGTCGCTGGTGCTGGCCGACGCGGCACGCGACGCCGCGGCCGGGTTCGCCGCGGAGATCTACGATCTATCGTCGGTTGCGGCCGTCGACCTGCGGCCACTGAAGGTCCTCGCCGCCGAGTTCCAGGGCGACGTCTCCTACGATGCCGGCTCGAAGCCCGCCGGCGCCGAAGGCTGGGCCTTCGTGCGCGGCAAGGACCTCGCCCTGCGGGTGGTCGTGCTGGCGCCGACGCCGGGCCAGAGCGAAACCCTCACCTTCCCCGATCCGACCCTCACCCGCATCGTGCGCGTCGACCCGGCAAGCGGGCGCGAGGTCGGGCTCGGCGGGCGACGGATCGGGAACGCCATCGAGACGACCATCCCCAAGCCGCTGGCGGTCGAGGTCCTGAAGATCGAGCGCGGCGCGCCGGGCGACCTCGAGCAGGTCAAGGAGCGGGTCGAGGTGACCGGTGAGAAGTCGATCCCGGTCGAGGAGATCCTGCGCCGGCTGCAGGCCTTCGAGGACGCCCAGAATCGGCGCCTGCACCAGTACGAGGCGACCAACACGACCAGCCTGCGCTTCCGCGTCTCGGCCGGCGTGCAGACGATCGAGGCCACGTTCCAGGGCCCGTACTTCGTCCGCCAGGGCGAGCCGCCCGACTGGATGTGGCGCGACTTCTTCTTCAACGGCGTGCGCTGGCGGGGCAAGACGATCCCGGAGATCCCGCTGATCCAGCCGCAGAAGGCCGCGGCCATGCCGCTCGAGATCCACTTCACCAAGGAGTACCGCTACAGCCTGCGCGGCAGCGAGGAGATCGCCGGCCGGCCGTGCTGGGTGGTCGACTTCACGCCACTCCAGGAGGCGGCCAAGGGCCAGCACCTGTACCGCGGCACCGTGTGGATCGACCAGAAGCTCTTCGCCCGGGTGCGCACCCGGGCGCTGCAACTCGGCCTCGAGGGCGAGGTGATCTCCAACGAGGAGACCCTCGACTACACGCCAGTCAACGGGCAGGGGCAGCCGGCGGCGTGGTCGGCCGACAGCTACGTCCTGCCGCTGCGCGTCTACGGCCAGCAGATCCTGTCGATCCTCAACGGCACGACGCTGGTCGAGAAGGAGACCAAGCTCACCGATCTGCGCCTCAACCCGGCGAGCTTCGAGGCCGACCGCCAGCAGGCCTTCGACTCCGCCTCGACCATGGTGCGCGACACGCCCGACGGGCTGCGCTACCTCGCCAAGGACAAGACGACCGGCCAGCGCGTGGTGCGCGAGGGCTTCGCCAAGAACAAGCTGTTCCTGGTCGGCGGCGCCTACTACGAGAGGTCGCTCGACTATCCCCTGCCGCTCGCCGGCATCAACTACTTCTCGCTCGACCTCAAGGGCACCGGCAAGCAGTTCAACGTGTTCTTCGCCGGCGCGCTCGCCACCGTCAGCATCGCCCAGCCGCGCGTCGGCGGCAGCGGCTTCGACGTCGGCGGCAACGCCTTCGCGATCGCCGTGCCGCTCGAGGACAAGCTGTACGTCAACGGGCAGGAGCAGACCGGCCAGACCCTGAAGTCGCTGCCCGCCCGCGCCAGCCTGTCGATCGGGCATCCGATCGGCAACTTCCTCAAGGCGACGTTTTCGTACGACGCGGCCTACAACCACTACCAGCGCACGCGCGACACGGCGCCGAGCTTCACCCTGCCGGCCGACCACTTCGTCCACAGCCTGTCGCTCGATCTCAAGCTGGCGCGCGAGGGCTATCAGGCGACCGCCGGCGCCGGCTACAGCATGCGCTCGCAGTGGCGGAGCTGGGGCTATCCCGGGAATCCCGACTACGCTCCGGCCAACCGCAACTTCTGGCGCTGGGACGCCTCGTTCAGCAAGACCTGGAGCTTCGCCGCCTTCCGCCGCTTCGGCATCGAGGCCGACTACCTCGGCGGGCGCAACCTCGACCGCTTCAGCAAGTACGAGTTCGGGTTCTTCGGTGGTTCGCGCGTGCACGGCTATGCCAGCAACCGGCTGCGCGCCGATCAGGTGTGGGCGACCCACGCCACGTACGGCTTCGGGATCGGCGACGTCTTCCGCATCGACGCCGCGGCCGACATCGCCTGGGCGACCGACCGGCTCACCGGTCTCGACCACGAGCTGCTCGCCGGCGTCGGCCTGGTCGGCACCCTGGTCGGACCGTGGGAGACGGTGATCAACCTCGACGCCGGAACGCCGGTCGCCGGACCCGAGCACGGGGTGGTCGTGTACGTCGTGTTCCTGAAGCTCTTCAAATGAGGGGACCCGATGCGACGCCCGCGGTCGGCCGCGGGCTGCGACGGCGCAGACTTCCTCCCGCCGCGCTCCTCGTCGCCCTCGCCGCCCTCGGCTGCGCCTCGGCGCCGGTGGGCCAGGCCGGCGGTGCGCCGCGCGTCTTGATCGCGACTCCGTTCGACGGCGTGCCGATCCGCTCGCGCGATGCGCTTCCGCCGGCACCGCCCGCCGCGGGCCTGGAGGGGGCGCGCCAAAGCGCCCTGGTGGCGCTGCGCGGCGATCTCGCAGAGCAGCTGCAGGACCGCGGCGTCGCCGTCGTCCAGGAAGATCTCCCCGAGCTCACCGGCAAGCGGCCTTCCTTGGCGCGCATTGCGGCGCTCGGGCGGGCGCGGGACGCCGACGTCGTCGTCTTCTCCGAGCTGATCGCGTACGGCAACATCCGCCGCTCCTGGCTCTGGGTCCTCGCCGCCCAGGGCCTGGCGGCCGGCATCGGGCATGGCGTCGTGGTCGCCAAGGCGACCGGCAACTCGACCTACGGCTGGTGGGCGGGCGTCGGCGAGTTCGGGCTCGAGACCGCGACCTGGGTGGGCGGCGCGGTGCTCGGCAGCCGCGGCATCGATCCGGTGCTGCTGCGGGTCTGGCTGGTGCGCACCCGCGACGGCGCGATCGTGGGCCACTGGACGCGGGAGGGGATGCGGCCGATGCGGCGCTGGTTCCGCCACAAAGGAGAGCCGCCGCGCGACCAGCGACTGCGCGCAGTCGCCGATCGGGTCCTCTCCAAGCTCGCACCGCGCATCGCCCGTCGCCTCGGGATCACGCCCGTGCCGCACTCGTGAGGCCCGCGCGCAGAAGCCGGGGCACCCCGCTTCGACTCCGGGGCCGGAATCCCTTATAGTTCATGCACTTGATGGCTGTCGAGGGATGAGGACCAGAGTAGCCTCAGGAACGATGGGCGCCGCGCGGCGCTACAGGGCCCGGCAGGGCGCCGACCCCGCCGGCTGTGCCGCGAGCGCTCGCGAGGTGCGGTCGTGACTCGAGGCGAAGATCCGGCGCCGGCGAATGGCGGCGCCGTCCCCGGCTTCTCGGCCGCGCTCGCCGAGGAGCTCCTGCCGGACTTCATCGCCGAAGCGCGAGAGCGGCTCGAGCACCTGGAAGAGCTGCTTCTCAGAACCCAGACCGCAACCGTGGCCGCGCGCCCCGCGCTCCTCGACGAGGTCAAGCGCGAGCTGCACACGCTGAAAGGCAACGCCGGGCTCATGGGCTTCGCCTCCCTGCAGGCGAGCGCCCACCAAATGGAAGACATCGTGGCCGGTCTCGATCCTGCGCGCCCCGCGGTCGGTCCGATCCTCAGCGGCATCGATCACTTCCGGTCGGCCTTGGCGCGATTGACCGCCGAGGCCGGCCACGCCACCGCTCCGCAGCCTGCCGGCGAGGTGACCGGCACCGAGGCGGCGGCACCCGGCGGCATCGAGAAGCTGGGCGGCGGCGTGCGCATTCCGTTCGCCGCCCTCGACTCGCTGGTCAACCTGCTCGCCGAGGTCGTCGTGGTGCGCAACCGGCTCGGCGACGCGCTGGCGCGCACCGAGCCGCTGCGCTCCCGCGAGCACGACGAGCAGGGCCGCTGGCGCGAGGTCGACGACGCCCACGAGCGCCTGGATGCGACGCTCGATCAGCTCCAGCAGCAGGTGCTCCGCCTGCGCATGGTGCCGCTCCACTCGCTGTTCCGGCAGCTTTCGCGCATCGTCCACGACACCAGCGTGCAGGAGGACAAGCAGGTCCGTCTCGCCGTCGAAGGCGCCGACACCACGCTCGACAAGGCCCTGCTGGAGCTGGCGAGCGAAGCTCTCGGCCATCTGGTGCGCAACGCGGTCATCCACGGCATCGAGCCGGCGGAGGAGCGCCGGCGCGCCGGCAAGGACGCGAGCGGCACGGTACGGCTGGCGGCACGCGCCACCTCGCGCGAGGTGTGCATCGACGTCGAGGACGACGGACGCGGCGTGCAGAGCTCGGCCTTGCGTGCGGCGGCCCAGCGCGCCGGGCTCCAACCGGACCCCGGCGCCGATGCGCTCGAGCTGCTCTTCCTTCCCGGCCTCTCGACCCGCAGCGAAGCCGACATCGCGGCCGGGCGCGGGATCGGGCTCTCGGCGGTCAAGGAGGCGGTGGCGCGGCAGGGCGGCGTGATCCAGGTGGCGTTCGCCGAGGGGCGCGGCAGCCTGTTCCGCCTGCGTTTGCCGCTCAACGCCTCGATCACCCGCGCGCTGCTGGTCAGCGCCGACGGCGAGGACTACGCGCTGCCGCTGCGCGCCGTCCTGGAAAGCTCGCGCCTCCAGCCCGGCGAGCTGCACGAGATCAACGGCGCCGGCGCCCTGCGCTGGCGCGGAAGGGTGCTCGCCGCCCTCGACCTCGGGTGCGTCTTCTCGACCGCCGAGCGCCGCCGTCGCGACGGCTACGCCCTGATCCTGGAGGATGGCGACAGTACCCGCGCCGTGGTGGTCGATCGCGTCCTCGGCATCCGCGAGATCGTCGTCAAGGCGCTCGATCCTCTGGTGGCGGCGCTGCCCGGCGTCGCGGCCTCGACCCTGCTCGGCGACGGACGCGCGGTCCTCATCCTCGACCCGGCCTCGCTGTGCCGCATGTCCCCCATCCTCGGTGCGAGACCATGAGCCGCCGCCGCAAGGACCCCGAGAACGGCAAGCAGCGCCCGGCCGCCGAGCCCGAAGCCAAGTCGCCCCTCCAGCTGCCGCCGTCCGGCCTGGCGAGCGAGATCCTCGCCGCGATCGAGGCACCCCGCGGGGCGGTCGAGCCGCCCGCGGCGCCTGTGGGTCCGAGCCGCATCTATTCGTTTGCCGACAGCTTCGAGCGCCGCGAGGAGCGGCCCAGCGCGCCGGTCGAGCGCGAGGAGAGCTGGGTGGCCTTCGAGCTCGCGGGCGAGACCTACGCCCTGCCGGTCGCCCGCATCCAGGAGATCCAGCGCGCTCACGACATCACCCGCGTGCCGCATGCCCCGACCCCGGTGCGCGGCATCACCAACCTGCGCGGCAAGGTGCTGGTGGTGGTCGACCTGCGCGTCCGGCTCGGCCTGCAGCCGGCCCCGCTCGACTCGCGCAGCCGCATCCTGGTCGTCTCCTCTCGCGAGCGCGCCCTCGGTCTCCTGGTCGACGCTGCCCGGCAGGTGATCAAGCTCAAGCCGAGCCGCATCGAGCCACCGCCTGCCGACATCCTGACCGAGCGCTCGGAGTTTCTGGTCGGCGTCGTGCAACTCGGCGACGGCCTGATCGTCGTGCTCGACATCGATCAGCTGTTGCTCGTCCCCGAGGCGCTCGATGCACCCAGCCCGGGGAGCCAAGGAGCCGCGTGAACGATCGCGAAAGCCTGCTACGTGACCACCCGGCGCCGCCGGTGGGAGGTGGAGAAATGAAGCCAATCCCTGATCTCAGATCGCCTCGTCGAAACCGGCCCTGGCGCCGGCTCGCTCGCCGATGGGGACCATTGCGGCTCGCCACGTTCGCCATGCTGGGCCTCGCCGCCCTCAGCAGCGCGTCTGCGGCGGCCCCCGTAGACTTCGTGGTGGTGGTCAACGCCGGCAACCCGGCGACCGGCCTGTCGGTGGCCGAGCTGTCGCAGATGTTCCTGCAGAAGACGCCGCGCTGGCCGTCCGGAGAAAAGGTGATGGCCGTCGATCTGACCGAGGATTCGCCCACCCGCGAGGCGTTCTCCAAGGCCATCCTCGATCGCCCGACCTCGGCGGTGAAGGCCTACTGGCAGAAGATGATCTTCTCGGGCCGTGACGTGCCGCCGCCGGAGAAAGCCTCTTCCGCCGATGTCCTCGCCTTCGTGCGCAGCAACCCCGGCGGCATCGGCTATGTGTCGGCCGGCACCGACCTGCCGAGTGGCGTGCGGGCGCTCCAGGTGACGGATCTGGGCGGCGCGGCGGGCGGCGAGGAGCAGGTCTACACCCTCGAGGCGGGGATGACCCTGCCGGAGCCGATCGTCAAGCCGGAGCCGGCCTACACCGACGCCGCACGCCGGGCGCGGATCGAGGGCACGGTCACCGTCGAGGCGACGATCGACAAGCAGGGCAACGTCGTCGGCGCCAGGGTCCTCGAAGCGCTGCCGATGGGGCTCGACCGCTCGGCGCTCACCGCGGTCCGCAAGTGGAAGTTCAAGCCCGCGACCCGCAACGGCCAGCCGGTGGCCGTCAAGTACGTCCTCTCCGTGAAGTTCAGCCTGCAATGAGCGCCCCGACCGGCGGTACCCGTGCGGGTCGCCGATTGGGCGCCCTTTTCCAGAACCTGCGGTTCGCGCAGCGCGTCGCGCTGATGCCGGGGCTGGCGGCGGTCGGCCTGCTGGTGATCCTGGGAGTCATCCTCTTCCAGGGTTACCGCACCGGACGACTGCTGACCGGCATCCAGACCGGCTACACGCCGGCGCTCGAGACCGCCCGCGACCTCGAGGATTCGCTCGCCGCCATCCAGCGCGGCCTGCAGGATGCCGTGGCGGCGCGCGACGCCTCGCTGCTCGACGAGGTCGATACCCATCGCGCCGAGTTCCTCGCCGCGCTCAAGCGCGCGGAGAGCAACCCGACCATCCCGGCGGCCGATCGCGAGAGCATCGCCAAGTCCTTCGATGCCTACTACACGCTGGCGCGCGACAACAGCCAGCGCATGATCAACGGCGCGACCGGCGAGAGCCTGGTCGGCGCCCTGCGCTCGATGGGCGAGCAGTACAACGCCATCCGCACCTCGCTCGAGGCCTTCACCGCCCGCGGCCGCAAGGACATGGAGACCGCCTTCGCCACGGCGCGCTCCTACCAGAGGCTCTCGGTCGGGATCATCATCGGCCTCACCCTGGGGATCGTGCTGATTCTCGCGGCGCTCTCCTTCCTGATCATCCGCTCACTCACCGTCCCCTTGCGCGAGGTGGTCGACGCAGCGGGCCGCCTGGCGCGCGGCGACATGTCGGCGTCGGTCGAGGTGCGCTCGCGCGACGAGATCGGCAACCTGTCACTCGCCATGCAGCAGATGCTCGACTACCTGCGCGCCATGTCGGGCGCCGCCGACTCGATCGCCCAGGGCGATCTGCGCGCCACGATCGAGCCGCGCTCGGACGCCGACGCTTTCGGGCAGGCCTTCCGCACCATGACCGCCAACCTGCGGCAGGTGCTCGGCGACCTGAAGGGCTCCGCCGGGCAGGTCGCCTCGACCGCCGACGAGATCTCGGCCTCCGCCTTGCAGATCAAGCGCGGCGCCGAGAGCCAGTCAGGGGCCACCGAAGAGACCTCGGCCACCATGGTCGAGATGGCGAGCCAGCTCGACAGCGTCAACCGCTCGTCGCAGGCCCTGGCGAGCAACGTCGAGGAGACGTCCGCGTCGATGCAGGAGATGGCGACCTCGATCGAAGAGGTCGCCAAGAGCTCGGAGCGCCTGCTCGCTTCGGTCGAGGAGACCGCGACGACGATCGAGGAGATGGCGGCGTCCATCGAGTCGATCGCTTCGAAGGTGAACGTCGTGGACGAGGCTTCACGCCAGGCCGCCACCGCCGCCACCGAAGGCGGCGAACGGCTGTCCGGCATCATCGTCGGCATTGGCGCATCGGGAAAGGACGTCGGCAAGATCGTCCGCATCATCGACGAGATCGCCGACCAGACGAACCTGCTGGCGCTCAACGCCGCGATCGAGGCGGCGCGCGCCGGCGACGCCGGGCGCGGGTTCGCGGTGGTGGCGGACGAGATCAAGCGCCTCGCCGAGCGCTCGATCCAGTCGACGCGGGAGATCTCGAGCTTCGTCGAGTCGATGCAAAAGGACAGCGACGAGGCGGTGCAGCTCTCGCAGCGTGTCCTGCGCCACATCGTCGACTCGGTGAACCGCACGACCGACCTGGTGCGCAACGTGCAGACCGCCACCCAGGAGCAGAGCAAGGGTGCCAACCAGATCCTGCGCACCACCAGCGGCATGCAGCAGGTCACCCAGCAGCTCGCGACCGCGGCGCGCGAGCAGGCGCAGTCGGCCAGGCAGATCATGACGACGACGACCTTGATGAACCAGATGACCCAGCAGGTCGCGGACGCGACCGCCGAGCAGATGGTGGGCGGCGACCAGGTGGTCAAAGCGGTGGATCAGATCGCCCAGGTGGCGCAGCAGTTCCTGACCGCCACCGAACAGCTCTCGAACGCGACCCAGAGCCTGGCGGGCGAAGCCGAGCGCCTGAAGGGTCTCTCCGCCGTCTTCAAGCTCTGAGCTCGCCAGTGAAAGGCTTCCCGCCATGACCACTGCGGAACGACCCACCGGCGCCGGCGAGATGTCCTGGGAGGACGCGACTCGCCTGCTCGAGAAGCTGCCCACGCTCTCGCCGAACCGGCGCATCGACGCCATCGAGAAGCTCGTCCGCGTCACCAGTCCGGGAATTCGCGAGCGCGCGCTGCGTCTCGGCGCCAGCCTGCTGCCGGAGGAGCGCCTCGCCGAGCACGTGCACAACGACGCCGACGCGACGCTGCGCAACGCCGGGCTGGAGATGCTCAAGTTGCGCGGGCCGCGCAGCTTCCCGCTGGCCCTGCGCCTGCTCGCCGATGCGGACCAGGACGTCGTGCTGCAGGCGGTCCTCATCCTCGATCACCTGCGGGATCCACGCGCCCTCGAGCCGCTGCGCGGGGTCCTCGCCGCCACCGACCTCAACATCGTCCAGGCCGCGATCCTGGCGATCGGGCGGCTCGGCAACGCGCGCTCGGTCCCCTACCTGCTGCCCTTCCTCGACAGCGATCCCTGGCTCCAGATGGCCGCCGTCCAGGCGCTCGGAGACCTGCGCTCGCCGCGCGCCGTGCCGGCGCTGGCCCGGCTGTTTCCCGACCTGCTGCTCGGTTCGTTCGCGGTCGAGGCTGTGGCGCGCATCGGCGGACCTGCCGCCTACCGCGCGCTCGCCGCGCACTGGCTCCGGCAGTCCGCCCAGTTCGACGCCGAATCGGTGCTCGGCATGCTGGCCCACGTTCTCGAGGGCCTGAATCGCGCCCCATCCGGACGACAGGCCCTGGTGCGAGGCCTCGCCAGACACCTCGCCGATCCCAAGCAGGAGGGACGTGCGGCGGCGGCGCGCTGCATCCTGGCGCTCGGACCGAGCGCCGCGGACGAGCCGGCGCTCTCCCTTCTCGTCGCCCTCGCCGAGGGCAACACCGGAGACGACGCGGTGCGCACGGACTCGGTCAACGCCGCCGGTATCGAGGCCACCAGCCTGCCGGCTTCCCTGGCGCGGCGCCCCGATCTCATCCCGGCGCTGCTGCGCCGAGCCGGCACGCGCCGCACCTGGGGATTCTTCCTCGCCGCGACTTTCCCGCGCCGCTTGCCGCGTCGCGAGTTCGTGGCCGCGCTGGCCGACGCCGGGCAGAGCCCGGAGGCGCTGGCCGCGGCGACCCGCTGCCTGTTGCGGATGTCGCCGGCGCAGTCCACCGCCACCCTGGGGAAGACCTTGCTCGGCCTCTACCTCCGGTTGCCACCCGAGCTGCGCTCCGAGCTCAACCCGGCGCTCAAGCGCCATCGCGTCTCCTTCAGCCGTGCTCTCGCGACGCAGCCGGACGTCGGCGCCGTCGACCGCGTGGTGCTCGCGGCGCAGCTCGGCTCGAAACCGACCGCCGTGGCGCGGGAGATCGTCGCTCTCGGACCCGACGATCGCCGCGCGGCGCTCGCCCAGCTCGCCTCCCACCGTCAGGTGATGCAGGCCCTGCCCTGGGCGGCGTGGCTGCGCGAGGCGCCGGAGACCTACGGCGCCGCCGCGGCCGAGGCGATCTCCGCCTCGCAGCTCGCCGACCTGCTGCCGTTGCTGCGCGATCTCCGGCCGAGAGACGTGCAGGCGCCGGTGCTGCGCGCCTGCGCCGAGCTGCGCGATCGCGCCGCGGTGTCTCTGGTCCTCGCCGTGCTCGCCGAACGTGCCGACCTGCGGCCGCTGGCCCTCGAGACGCTGGGCCGGATCGGTGGACCGGAGGCGCGGCGGGCGCTGTCGCAGGCGGCGAGCAGCGGAGCCGAATCGCGCCTCGCGTACCGGGCGCTCGCCATGTGCGCCACCGAAGAGGACGAGGCGCTGTTCCGCGGCGCCACGAGCCACGAGGACTGGTACGTCCGGCTGGCGTGCGCCGACGTCCTGGGGCGCTTCGCCAGACCCGAGAATCTCGGCGCCCTGGCCCGCCTGGCCGGCGATCCGGTGCCCGCCGTCGCTCACCGCGCTCTCGCCGCGCTCGAGGGCTGAAGCCGTGCAGGCCTCCGGCCCGCCGATGACCGAGGAGGAGTTCCTGCTCCTCAACGAGGTCATCACCACGGAGCTGGGCATCTCGTTCCCGGAGCACAAGCGCGACATCCTGGCCTCGCGCCTGCGCCCGCGCCTGCGCGAGCTGCACTTGCCGCGCTTCTTCGACTACTACCTGCACCTGCGCTCCGACATCGAGCGCGAGCGCGCCCGGCTCATCGAGCTGGTGACCAACAACGAGACGTACTTCTTTCGCGAGACGCGGCAGATGGACGCCCTCTTCGGACCGGCGCTCTGCGAGCTCAAGGCCCGGACCTCGGTGAGCGGCAGGCTGCGGCTGCTGTGCGCCGGCTGCTCGAGCGGCGAGGAGGCCTACACCCTGGGCCTGTATGCCCGCCAGCACGCCGTCGACCTCGCCGGTACCAGGCTCGAGATCGACGCCTTCGACGTCGACGCCTCGCGCCTCTCCCAGGCGCAGGCGGCGGTCTACGGCCCGGGCTCCTTTCGGGCCACCTCCGAGGAGCAGCGGTCGCGCTACTTCACTCCCCGCGGCATTGAGCGCTGGGCGCTCAAGCCCGCCTATCGGGAGGGCGTCCGCTTCTTCACGGCCAACATCGTCGAGCTTCGCAGCTTCGCCCCCGCCGTCGCCTACGACGTGCTCTTCTGCCGCAACGTGCTGATCTACTTCTCGGAACCGGCCCTGCACAGCGCTGTCGAGCACTTCGCCGCGGTCCTGCGACCAGGCGGATTGCTGTTCCTCGGCGCCGCGGAATCGATCATCGGCGTCTCCAGCCGGTTCGAGACCGTCCGCCTGGGTCCGGTGATCGCCTACCGGAGAGTCGGGAAGTGAAGCCCCTGCGGGTGGCGCTCGCCGACGACTCGTCGTTCATCCGGCGAGCCGTCGCGCGGCTGCTGGCGTCGGAGCCGAGCATCGCCGTGGTCGGGCTGGCCGCCTCGGGCGAGGAGCTGCTGGAGCATCTCGATGAATGGCAGCCGGAGGCCATCGTCCTCGACCTGTCGATGCCCGGGATGGGAGGGTTGCGCACTCTCGATGCCGTGCGCCAGCGTGGCGGCTGCGCGGTGCTCATCCTCTCGACTCACTCGCGCAAGGACGCCCCGCTGACCGTCGAGGCCCTGCACCGCGGCGCCGCGGACTTCATCGACAAGCAGCAGTACTCGCTCGTGGACTTCGATGCCTTGCGCGGCGTGCTGGTCGAGAAGCTGCATGAGATCACCTCCCGCGAGGTGCCGCTCCCGGCGCCGGAGGGCCTGCGCGCGGTGGCGGCCAAGGCCGAGGAGGAGCCGCTCGCGAGCGCCGCGCCCGGGGCGATCGAGCTGGTGGCGATCGGCGCGTCGGCCGGCGGCCCGCCGGCGATCGAGAAGATCCTGGCCGATTTCGGCGCCGCCGCCCCGGTGCCGATCGCCGTCGTGCAGCACATGCCGGCCGCCTTCACGCGCTCCTTCGCCGAGCGTCTCAATGCCTACCTGCCGCTGCGCGTCAAGGAGGCCGCGCACGACGAGGCGCTGAGCCCGGGGGTGGTCTACATCGCGCCCGGCGGCATTCACCTGCGCATCGAGAGCGCGCACGGTCGGCTGCGCGCCGTTCTCTCCGCGTTTCCCGAGGACGCCCTCCACCGGCCATCTGTCGACGAGCTGTTCGACTCCGCCGCGCGGGCGACACGCGGTCGCATGGTGGCGGTGCTGCTGACCGGCATGGGCCTCGACGGCGCCGCGGCGATGGTCCATCTGGCACGGGCCGGCATCCACACCATCGCCCAGGACCGCGCATCCTCCGCGGTCTTCGGGATGCCACGGGCCGCGATCGAGGCGGGGGGTGCCCAGGAGGTCCTCGCCCTCGAGGACATCGGGCCGCGCCTCCTGGAGCTGTTCGCTACAGGCGAGCGATGATGCCCAGAATCTCGCTGTGCTGGAACGGCTTGCGAACGTAGGCAGCGGCGCCAGCGCGCAGGCCGGCCACCGTGTCCTCCTCCTTGCCCTCGGTGGTGACGATCACCACCGGAATCCTGGCCAGGCCGCCCTCGGCCTTGATCCGGCGCAGGAGCTCCAGTCCGTTCATGCGCGGCATGTTGATGTCGAGGAGAATCAGGTCGACGTCGGGGTTCTCGGCGAGCCGCTGCAGAGCCTCCATCCCGTCGTGGGCGCTGACCAGCGAGACCTTGGGCATCAAGGCCTTGAACAGCTTGTGCATCAGCAGCGAATCGTCGACGATCAGGACCTTGGACGGTTGCATCGCCTTCTCCTTGGCAGGCTCGCCCTGCGCCCTCGACGATACGCCACTTCGCGTGGCGCCGGCGCCGGTGGGCTCGGGTACCATTCTGCCAGCCTTGCCGCCCTCCAGGCGAGCCCTCGAGATGCACTTATGGCGATGAGATCCGGCGACGACGACGATTCCGAGCAGCCCGTCACCGGCGACCCCGTCGCAGGCGACCCCGTCGCAGGCGACCCCGTCGCAGGCGACCCCATCGAGCTCGAGGCAACCGACGTCCTCGACCTGCACAGCTTTCCACCGGCGGAGGTCGCCGACCTCGTCCGCGACTGGCTCGACCTCGCCTACGAGAAGGGTCTTCGCGACCTGCGCATCATCCACGGGCGCGGTATCGGAGTGCAGCGCCGCACCGTGCGAACCCTGCTCGAGCGCGATCCGCGGGTGGTGGGCTTCGGCGACGCCCCCGCCGAGGCCGGCGGCTGGGGCGCCACCTGGGTCAAACTCCGGTAGTCTGGCGGTAGGAACTCCCCCGAGCGCCCAGGACCCCCGGAGCGGGGCTGGAGCGCCGGACGAGCGACCATGCGCTCCGTGCCCACCACCCGCAGCGAGATCCTCGCCGGGATGCGCCGCCAGGCTCGCCTGCTCGGGCAGACCATGCGTCGCCGGCGCGCCCGCTTCGTGTACAGCACGCGCTACTCTCTCGACGTCCCCGGCGTGCTGGTCGACCCGATTCGCGGCGAGCGGATCCTCGCCTGGCTGGCGCTCGAGGGGCTGCTGCGGCGGCGCGACGTGCTGCGGCCCAAGCCGGCAAACTTCAAGGCCCTGCGCCGGGTGCACGCCGACGACTACCTCGACGCGCTCTATCTGCCGGGATCGCTCGAATCGATCCTCGGCTTCACCGTGGCCGATCCCCTGCAGAGCCGCATCCTCGAGATGCAGCGGTGGATGGTCGGCGGCACGGTGCTCGCAGTCGAGACTGCGCTCGCGACGCGCGGCATCGCGGTCAACCTGGGAGGCGGCTTCCACCACGCGCACCGCGCTCGCGGCGCCGGATTCTGCGCCTACAACGACGTGGCGGTGGCGATCGCGGAGGCGCGCGAGGCGGGCTTCTCCGGCAGGACGCTGGTCGTCGACCTCGACCTGCACGACGGCGACGGCACGCGCTCGATCTTCGCCGCCGATCCCGACGTCTTCACGTTCTCGATCCACAACCGTCCGTGGGGGCCGTCGGACGCCACCATGGCCTTCAGCCTGGCGCTCGGCACCGCGATCGAGGACGCCGCCTACCTCGCCGCGCTGCGCGCTCACCTGCCGGAAGTGGTCTCCGAGTTCCGCCCCGATCTCGTCGTCTTCGTGGCGGGCGCCGACCCCGCGATCGACGATCGTCTGGGCGACTGGAAGATCACCGGCGCCGGATTGCTCGAGCGCGACAGGTTCGTGCTGCGCACCGTGCGCGGCCACACCGATCGCCCGCTGGCCGTGGTGCTCGCCGGCGGTTACGGCCCGGACTCCTGGCGCCACAGCGCGCGCTCGTTCTCACTGCTCGCGAGCGGTCGCGCGCACGAGCCGCCACCGACCGAGACCATCACCCTCCACCGCTATCGCCAGCTCGCGCGATTGCTCAGCCCGACCGATCTCGCCGGGCCGGCCGGCGACGGCGACTGGGGCCTGAGCGAGGAGGACCTGCTCGCCGATCTCGGCGGCGCGCCGCGCCAGACCCGGCTGCTCGGCTTCTACACCGAGCAGGGGGTGGAGCTCGCTCTCGAGCGCGCCGGCCTGCTCGACCGCCTGCGCGCGATCGGATTCACCCAGCCGCAGGTGGCCTTCGACCTTGGCAACCCCAGCGGCCAGACGATCCGCCTGTACGGCGACACCGGCCGCCACGAGCTGCTGGCCGAGGTGCGGGTGCGGCGCGACCGCCGCACTCTGCCGGGGTTCGAGCTCCTGGCGGTGGAGTGGATGCTGCTGCAGAACCCGCGCGCCACCTTCACCCAGGGCCGTCCGCCGCTGCCGGGTCAGAAGCACCCCGGCCTCGGAATCGCGGAGGACGTCGTCGCTCTGCTGATCCTGGCCTGCGACCGCCTGCACCTCGACGGCATCTCCTTCGTGCCGTCGCACTTCCACCTGGTGGCGCCGGTCTTCGGCTCCATGCATTTCGTGGAACCCGCGCACGAGGCCTACACACGCGCGCTGCGCGACGCGGTCGCCGGCCTGCCGCTGCCCGAGGCGACGCGCGCCATCGCCGACGGTCGGGTGGTCGACGCGCGGACCGGCGAGTCGCGGCCCTGGCAGCCGCGACCGATGATCTTCCCGGTCGCGCCGCGTCTCAAGGAGCATTTTGGAGAGGACTACGAGCGCGCGGTCGCGGCGTCCCTCGCCACCCAGACGATGAAGCTTCGCGAGGCCTAGACGGCCTGGCGGCTACCCCCCGCCGCCCAGAAACGCCGTCGTCAGCAACGGCACGTAAGTGATCAGCAGCACGCCGCAGAGCAGCACCAGGAGCATCGGCAGGACGGCGCGGTAGGTCTGCAGGATGGGCTTCTCGAAGCGGTACGACGCGAGATACAAGTTGAGGCCGACCGGCGGCATCAGGTAGCCGAGCTCGAGGTTGGCGATGAAGATCACCCCCAGGTGGACGGGGTGGATGCCGAAGGCGAGGCCGAGCGGCGCGATCAGCGGCACCACCACGGCGATCGCCGAGAAGATGTCCATCAGGCAGCCGCACAGCAGCAGGAACAGATTGAGACCGAGCAGGAACACGTACTTCGAGTGCACGTGCTGGCGCGTCCAGTCGAGCAGGTGGGTCGGGACCTGCGCATCCACCAGGTAGCTCGTCAGCCCGACCGCCACGCCGAGGATGATCAGCACCCCACCGACCAGCAGCGCCGAGCGCCACAGCACACCCCAAAGGTCGCGTCCCCAGCCGAGGTCGCGGTAGATGCCACACTGCACGATCAGCGCGCAGGCCGCCGTGAGGGCGGAGGCCTCGACGATCGTCGTCAGGCCGGAGAACAGCCCGAACAGCACGATCAGCGGCAACAGCAGCTCCCACTTGCTGCCCCATACCGCGGACAGCGCCTCGCGGCCGTCGAAGCCGACGCGCGTCGTCTGCGCGCGGCGGCCCTCGCGTACGCCCAGGCCGGCAGCGATCAGCAACATGATCCATCCCGGGAGCTGGCCCCCCCGGAAGAGGTCGGTGATCGGGACCCGCCCGACGATTCCGTACAGGATCATCGGCAACGACGGCGGGAAGAGGAGTCCCAGCGATCCCGATGCGGTCAGCAGACCGATCGAGAAGCGCTCGCTGTACCCGTCGGCGCGCAACGCCTTGTAGAGGAACGGCCCCAGGGCCAGGATGGTGACGCCCGAGCCGCCGGTGAAGGTGGTGAAGAACGCCGACAGCACGACGCACATGACGGCCGTGCCGCCCGGCACCCAGCCGAACAGGGCGCGGAAGAGGCGCAGCAGGCGCTGCGGCGCCTTGCCCTCGGCGAGCACGAAGCCGGTCAGGGTGAACAGCGGGATGGCCGGCAGCGCCGGATTCACCGCCAGGCGGTAGGTCTCGCTCGGCACCGCGGCGATCGGCACGCCCTCGGCCATGAACAGCAGGACCGCGGCGCCGCCGAGCGCGGCGAAGAGCGGCGCGCCGAGCGCGGTCGCCGCGGCGACGATCAGCAGGCCCGGCCAGGCGGCGTGGTTCTCCAGCCACTCCGGCTTGGCGCCGAGCAGCAGGCCGGCGCCGACCCCGAGCGCGGCGATCGCCCGCGTCGTCGGCCGCGCGCCGGAGCGCCGCACCAGGCGCCAGGCGATCAACGCGAAGGAGATCGGCAGAACGAGCAGGACCACCCAGAGCGGCGCGGCAGCGAGCCGATCCCCGGCTTCGCGCTCGGTGCTCACCAGCGAGAACGCCGCACAGGCGAGCAGCGTCGCCACCCCGGCGCCGACCGCGGAGGCGATGACTTTCGCCCACTCGCGAACCCGACCCTCGGGCAGGAACTCACCGGTGGCGAGCGCCAGCAGCCGCCCGTCGCGCGCCGCCAGCGCCGCGCCCAGGAAGCCCACCCACAGCACCAGGTGCTGGACGATCGGCTGCGACGCCGGGATGCCGGTGCGGAAGACCTCGCGCGCCACCATCTCGGCGAGCGGCAGCACCACCATGACCGCCAGCGCCAGCGCCGCCAGGCCCTGCTCTCCCCGGCGCAGCCAGGCGCTCAGCGCTTTTCTCCCGGGTTGGCCTTGCGCCAGGCGTCGCGGGCCTTGTACACCATGTCGAAGGCCTCGGCCGGCACCACCACGCCGCGCATCGTCGCGTCGAGCTTCTCTGCCTCGGCGCGCCAATGCGCCTCGGCGGCGGCGTCGAGCGGTACGATCTTCAGGCCCCGCTTGACCATCTCGTCGACCGCCGCCTTGTCCTGCTTGGGGATCTCGGAGCGGACCTTCTGCTCGAGCCGCACGGCGGCAGCGAGCACCTTGGCGCGGTCCTCCGGCGAGATCTGGTCCCAGGTCTTCTTGGTCACGACCGTGGCGCCGACCAGCGGCCCGAAGCCGAGCTGCAGCATGTTGGGGACCTGGCGGTACCACTGCAGAGTGAGCGCGGCGAGCGGAGTCGTCGGGATCGCCTCGATCATGCCGGTCTGCAGAGCGGTCGGCACGTCGGTGGTCGCGATCGAGATCGGCTCGAAGCCTTGCTGCTTCCACCAGCTCGTCATCTCCTCGTCGCCGGCCCAGGAGAAGAGCTTCGCCGCCTTGAGATCGGCGATGGTCACGATCGGCTTGCGGCTGAACAGGTTCACCCACCCCGCCTCCGTCCAGTCGAGAAGCACGAATCCCTTCGCCTCGAGGCGCTTCGAAAGCTCCGGTTGGAGCGCCGCCAGGACGCCCCGGAGCTCCTCGTAGGATGAGAAGAACATCGGCAGGCGCAGCGCCTTGAAGCTCGGGTCGATCTCCGACAGTCCGACGGCGGTGAGCATCGCTCCCTGGAGCTGGCCGATGCGCATCTTGCGCACCATGTCGGGATCGTCGCCGGCGACGCCGCCCGCGTACAGGCGCATGGTCACCCGGCCCTGGGTCGCCGACCTCCAGTCGGCCTCCATCTCCTTGTACATCTGGTGCCAGATGGTGCCCTCGGGCACCAGGGTCGCGAGCTTGACGACCACGGGCTCGGCCGGCGCGGGCGCCGGCATCGCCAGCGACAGGAGCGCCAGCGCCAACAGCAGGGGAACGGTGCGGGTCCTCACGGGGTTGCCTCCTCCAGGAAAAGCTCGTCCTCACGCGCCTTCAGGGCGCGAGCGCGGCGCTGCGCCACCAGGTTGGCGAGCCGGGTCGCCGGCTGGGCGTCGGGGTCGATCGCCAGGGCGCTCGCCAGGGCGGCGTCGAACCCCTTGCGGTCCTGCCGCGCGACCGCCACGCTTTCCGCCCAGGTCACGTAGATGCCGGCGTCCTTGCCGCCCGACAGCGCCAGGGCGCGCTCGTAGTGCCGTGCGGCGCGCTCCGGCGAGCCGCCCATCGCCGGCGACAGGGCGTCGAGCGGCAGCAGGGCGGCGTGGATGGCGCCGTGCTCGAAGCCCTCGTCGAGCGCCAGGGCGCGTTCCAGCAGGGCGCGCACCGCCGGCAGATCGGCGAGCAGCTCGGGGTGGTCCTTGCCGACCGAGACCGCTCCACCCCAGGCGGCACCGCTCCAATACAGGAGAGCTACGTCGGCACGGCCGCAGGCCGCAACCGCCTGCGTCGGGTGCCGCTGCAGCGCGGCGGCGATCCCGGGATGACTCACCTCGAGCCCGCGCAGGCCGTAATCGCGGCCGCGCAGATAGAGCCGCCGCGCCCGCTCGCGCTCGGCCTGCGCCGCCGCGTAGTCCCTGATCTCGAGCTCCCGAGCGTCGGTGTCGACGAAGGCGTAGGCGTACTCGGTGAAGCCACGCGCCGCGGCGCGCAGCAGATCGGGATCGCGGGGGTCCTCGGCGAGCAGCGACTCGATCGTCTTGAGCGCGAACGGTGTCGCGTCACGGACGAGCTGCGGGTCATCGTCGCTCGCCCACGCTTCGCCACCGCCGGCGAGCGACCTGGCGACCGAGTGGATCGCCGCCCGGCGCACGGCCGCGCAGCCGGACAGCAAGAGGCACGCGGCGACGCCGATCCCGATCCCTCGTCCTGTCGCCCGAGCCATATCCGCGCTGTCGCCTCGGGGAGACTGTAGCGGCCGCCCCCGAACAGGGTCAAGCGCTGGAACCGGCCCGGAAACCTTCCCGCGAGGCTCGGCGATGAACTTCGTGCCCCGCGGCACGTAGGATCAGACCATGGGACGACGGCGCAAGACGGCCCGCAAGCCAGGTCTCGAGGCATTCCTCCGCGACTACACGGCGGGATTCAACGTCCAGGAGCTGCGCCGGCTGCTCGACCGCGACGCGGCCCGCGCCTACGCCGTGCTGACCCGTGGGCGCCAGCCCGCGGCGCAGCCCCGGACCCGTCTCAAGCGCTTTCTGCTGCGCGTCAAGCTCGTCTTCCTCGGCATCTCCTACCAGCTGCCACCGGCCCGGCGGCTGATCTTCGGGCTGTCGATCCTCTTCGCGATCCTCGGCGTGCTCAATGTCGACTTCAACGTCTCGCGCGAAGGCACCCACATCAGCGTCCAATCGCAGCCGCTGTTCTTCGTCCTCAGCCTGCTCGGAATGGGCTTCCTCCTGGTCATGGAGCTCGTCGACCGCATCCTGGGCCGCGACGCGCTGCAGGTGGCGCGCCAGCTGCAGCGCGACTTGCTGCCCAAGGAGGCGCCGCAGGTCCCCGGCTATGCCTTCGCCCACTCCTACCGAACCGCCAACGACGTCGGCGGCGACTACTACAGCTTCCTGCCCCTCGCCGACGGCCGTCTGGCCCTCGCCGCCGGCGACGGCAGCGGCCACGGCATCGCGGCGGGCCTCCTGATGGCGATCGCCAACGCCGTGCTGCAGACGATGATCGAGATCGACCCCACCCCGGTGCGCGTCGCCGAAACGCTGCACCGCGTGCTGCGCAAGACCGGCGATCACCGGGCCTTCCTGTCGCTCTTCTACGCCGTGCTCGAGCCCGCAACCGGCCGCCTCCAGTACGTCTGCGCGGGACACCCGTTCCCGCTCCTGCGCCACGCCGACGGCAACGTCGAGGAGCTCGGCAAGGGTGGCTTCCCGCTCGGCCTGCGCAACCGCCTCGAGCTCCACCCCGGAGAGGCCACGATCGCCCCCGGCGATCTCATCCTCCTCTACACCGACGGCCTCCCCGAGGCGGTCGACCCCGCCGGCACCCACGCCTTCGGCTTCGACCGCCTGCGCACCCTGCTCTCCGGCGGCGGCACCGCCCAGGAAGTCCACGACCGCATCCTCAAGGCCTTCGAGCTCCACGTCGGCGAGGAGACGCTGCACGACGACATGACGATCGTGGTGATGACACGGCCACAATGAGGCGCTTCGGGGGCCACACCTGGCCAATGGCCTGACACGATGAACGCACTCTTCAGCCACCAGCCGTACGGCAATGGCCTGCTCCAGAAGAGCGAGCCGCATGGCCAGACTGGGCCGCGGCGGATCCGGTCACGCAGCCTCGTCCTCGGAATCGTCCTCATCATCGCCTCCGTCGTCGGCTTCGCGACCGTCGCAGACGACCTGCGCCACGTGGGCGAGCTCCTGGCAGTCGCCAGCATCGCGATCGCCGGCCTCGCACTCGTGGTCGCGAGCTTTCCCAATCCGGCCTCCCGGAACCTGAGCCTGCCGTGGGTTGCCGCGGGCTCGCTCGCCGGCTCGCTGGCCGGGGCCGCGACCGATCACATGGCGATCGGCGTCGGCGGCGGTGTCCTGTTGGGCTGCATTCTCGCGGCGTCAATCCGTCCTCGGGCATCGCGCTGAAGCACTCCGGGAATTTCGGACGCCTCGGCCCCGTTGCGAGGGGTCTAACGCAAGGAGACAGCCATGAAGGTCGGAATCCTGGGATCGGGCGGCGTGGCGCAGTCACTCGCGGCGGGGTTTCTCCGCCATGGACACGAGGTCATGCTGGGGACGCGGACTCCGTCCAAGCTCACTGACTGGAAGGCGAAGACCCCGCAGGCGGGGGTCGCGAGCTTCGCCGACGCGGCGCGCTTCGGCGAGGTCGTGGTCCTGGCGGTCAAGGGCAGCGCGGCGGCCGACGCCCTCCACGCCGCCGGTGGCGCGAATCTCGCGCGCAAGACGGTCATCGACGCCACCAACCCGATCGCCGACGCGCCGCCGACCAACGGCGTGATCGAGTTCTTCACCAGCCTCGACCACTCCCTGATGGAACGCCTGCAGGCCGAGTTCCCGGCGATCCGATTCGTGAAGGCCTTCAATTCGGTTGGCAACGCCTGCATGGTCGATCCGCAATTCCAGGGCGGCAAGCCGACGATGTTCATCTGCGGCAACGACGACGATGCGAAGGGCATCGTGCGCGGGATCCTGGATCAGTTCGGCTGGGAGACGGCGGACATGGGCAAGGCCGAGGCGGCGCGGGCGATCGAGCCGCTGTGCATGCTGTGGTGCATCCCGGGCTTTCTCCACAACGACTGGGTGCACGCCTTCAAGCTGCTGAGGTAGCTGGCGCCATGGACAGCGGAGTCACCTTGCGCCAGCTCACGGAAAGCGATCTGCAAGCCGCCGAACGCACCTTCCGTCTGGCGTTCGGCACGTTCCTCGGCCTCCCCGACCCGATGACCTTCTCCGGGGACGCGAGCTACATCCGCACGCGCTGGCTCGAGGATCCCTCCGCTGCGTTCTGCGCCGAGGCCAACGGTGAGCTCGTCGGCTCGAACTTCGCGACCAACTGGGGCAGCGTCGGCTTCTTCGGTCCGCTCACGGTGAATCCCGCGTTCTGGGGGAGCGGCGCCGGCAAGCGGCTCATGGAACCGATCATGGAGTCCTTCGAGCACTGGCAGACGCGGCACGCCGGTCTCTACACCTTCGCGCAAAGCCCGAAGCACGTCGCCCTGTACCAGAAATTCGGATTCGCGCCGCGATTCCTCACCGCGCTGATGTCCAAGCCGGTCGAGCGAACCGATTGCGGCGCGGACTGGTCGACATTCTCCGCTCTCGCGGCGAACGAGCAGGAGGCGTCGCTCGTCGCCTGCCGGGAGATCACCGACGCGGTCTACGCGGGCCTGGACGTGAGCCGGGAGATCCTCGCGGTCGCCACCCATGGCTTCGGTGAAACGATCCTCCTCCGGGAGGACTCGGCGCTAGAGGCCTTCGCCGTCTGTCACTGCGGGCCGGGCACGGAAGTGGGGAGCGGCGCCTGCTATGTCAAGTTCGCCGCCGTCCGCCCGGGACCGCATGCCGGGCAGACGTTCGACCGCTTGCTGAGCGCTGGCGAGGAGATGGCGCGCGGGCGGGGGTTAACGCGCCTGGTTGCCGGCGTCAACACGGCCCGTGAAGAGGCGTACCGCCAAATGGCCGCGCGGGGCTTCCGCACCCAGAACCAGGGGGTTGCGATGCACCGGCCGAACGAACCCGGCTACAACCGCAGCGGGGTCTACGTCCTCGATGACTGGCGCTGACCGCACCCAGCGCCTGGCGCCCAGCGCAATGGCGTGGCCACAGCCAGCCGACAGCGGGCTTCGATCAGCGGTAGAACCGCCCGCCCCGCCCGGCCATCTCGCGCAGCTGGGCCGGCGGCGTGAACACCGCGCCACGGCGTGACGCGAGCTCCTCCAGGCGCTTGACCGCGACCTCGGCGCCGAGGCTGTCGAGATAGCGGAAGGGACCGCCGAGGAAAGGCGGAAAGCCGAGGCCGAAGATCGCACCGATGTCGCCGTCGCGCGGCGACTCGAGGATGCCGTCCTCGAGGCAGCGCACCGCCTCGGCGACCATCGCCAGGAGCAGTCGGTCGCGCTGCTCCTGCGGGCTCGGCTTGGCGGCGGAGCGCCTGGCGCCGAGGACCTCGACCACCCAATCGTCCGGGCGCTTGCGCTTGCCCTTGTAGTCGTAGAAGCCTTGCCCCACCTTGCGGCCGAGGCGGCCCTCCTCGACCAGGCGCTTGAACTCCCTGGGGTCGCTCATGCGCTCGGGGAACGCCGCCGCCAGGGTGCGCGCGGCGTGCGCGGCGATGTCGATCCCCACCTCGTCGAGCAGCTCGAGCGGACCGACCGGGAAACCGGCCGCCCGGCCCGCCATGTCGATCTCGCGGATGCCGCAGCCCTCGAGCAACAGGTGAGCGCCCTCGGCGAGGTACGGGGCGAGGATGCGCGAGGTGTAGAAGCCGGGCCCGTCGCGCACCACGATCGGCGTCTTGCCGAGGCCGCGCACGAAGGCCTGGGCGCGGGTCACGAACGGGTCGGCCGTGCCCGGGTGGCGGACGATCTCGACCAGCGGCATGCGGTGGACCGGCGAGAAGAAGTGCAGACCGAGCACGCGGTTCGGGTGGCGCAGGCCTCGCGCCAGCTCGGCGATCGGGATCGTCGAGGTGTTCGAGGCCAGGACGCAGGCGAGCGCGAGCTGCGGCTCGATCTCGCGCAGCACGGCGCGCTTCGTCTCGAGGTCCTCGACCACCGCCTCGACCACCAGCTCGGCGCGCTGGAATCCGCAGAGCGAGGTCGACGGCGAGACGCGGGCGAAGACGCGCTCGACCTCCGCGCGGCCTGACCGTCCGCCGCGGCGGCCGGCGCTCTCGGCCCGCTGGCGCACGAAGGCGAGCCCCTTGGCGAGGGCCTCCGGTCGGTTGTCGATCATGCGCACATGATGGCCGGAGCGCGCCGCGGCGGCGGCGATCCCGGAGCCCATGAAGCCGGCGCCGAGAACCCCGACGAGACCCGGTTCGCGGGCCGCCGCTTCGCGGGCCGCCGGTTCGCGGGTCGCGCGCTCGCCGTCGGCCGCCCCGAGCTCGCGGCTGGCGCGGAAGATCGCGATCAGCCGGCGCGATTCCGGCGACAGGGCGAGCTCGCCGAAATGGCGGGCCTCAGCCGCGAACGCCGCTTTGGCGCCGCCCCGCGCCCCGGCCTCGACCGCCTCGAGGATGCGTGGCGGCGCCGGATAGCGTCCGCCGGTACGACGCCGGACCCGGGAGCGCGCGGCGCGGAAGAAGAGCGCCCGGCCGAGCGGGTTGCCGCCGAGCAGGAAGTCGCGGAACCGGCGGACCGCCGGGCGGCGGCCCATCCCGATGCGGCGCAGCGCCGCCTGGCGCAAGGCCGGCTCGGACACGACCTCGTCGACGAGACCGGCACGCAGCGCCTCGTACACCGCGAGCCGCCTGCCGGAGAGGAGCATCTCCACGGCGCGCTCGAGTCCGACGGCACGCGGCAGGCGGTACGTCCCGCCGAGCGCCGGGATCAGGCCGAGCTGCACCTCGGGCAGGCCGAGGCTCGTCGCCGGATGATCGGCCGCGACTCGCCAGGTGCAGGCGAGCGCCACCTCGCAGCCACCGCCCAGGGCGGCGCCGCGGATCGCCGCCACGGTCGGCACCGACAGGCGCTCCCAGCGCTCGAGCAGGGCCTGACCGCGCTCCACCCACTCGGTCGCCTGCGCCGCGCTCTCGAGCGTGTCGAGCTCGTCGAGATCGGCGCCAGCCAGAAAGGTCGTCGGCTTGGCCGACATCAACGCCACGCCACGCAAAGCGGGCTCGCTCTCGAGCCGGTCGAGGAGCGCCGCAAAATCGGTCAGTCCCCGCGTGCCGAGGGTGTTGATCGGACGGCCGGGCTCATCGAGCACCACCCAGGCGACGCCCTGCTCGACGGTCAGCGTGAAAAGCGACGCCACAGGATCCTCCGCCAGCTCCACTTCGATCCGATGCCGCGCGCCGCGAGCGTGCGCGGCCTCTCCGCCGCCTCGGGCCGCTGCCACTCTGCGAGCACCGCGCCGGTGTGCTCGCCCAGGCCCGGCATCTCATCTTCGCCGATCGGGCGAGCGCCGTCGAAGCGCGCCGGGTAGCGCAGCCGCGGCAGCCCCTCCGGTCCGCGCTCGAGCACGCCGCGCGCCCGCATCTGCGGGTGCGCCGCGGCCTCGGCGGCGGACAGCACCGGCTCGCCCGGGAAGTCGCGCGCCACGAACCACTCCGCCCACTCGGCACGGGTGCGGCTCGCGATCAGCGCCGCGACCTCGCGGCGCAGCGCCGGCGAACGATCGAACTGACGTGCGGTCCAGCGCGGCCGGCCGACGTCCGCGCAAAACCGGCGCCAGTGCTTGGGCTCGAGCGCTGCGAAGGCGACGAAGCCGCCGTCCTTCGCCCGGTACAGGTTGTAGCACGCCATCGCGCCGGTCAGCGGCAGCCGCCGCCCGGCCGGTTGCGGCCCGCCCGCCTCGACCGCCCACGCCGCAACGTTGGCGTGCGCCGCTGCGTCGAGCATCGAGGTGTCGATCCAGGCGCCCTCGCCGCTCTTCTCGCGGGCGAGCAGCGCGGCGAGGATCGAGGTCGCGACCGCCCACGAGCCGAGGATGTCCGCGGCGGGAAACGACGGCATCTCGGCGGTCGGCGCCAGCAGGCCGGCGAGCGCCTGATACGTCAGGTCGTGGCCGGCGCGCCCCGACTGCGGGCCGTCCTGACCGAAGCCGGAGAGCGAGCAGACGACCAGGCGGGGGAAGCGGCGGCGCAGGTCCTGCGGCGCCAGGCCCAGGCGCGCGAGCGTCCCCGGCCGCAGCGTCTCGACCAGCACGTCGGCGCGCGCGAGCAGCGCGACCAGCACCTCGCGTGCCGCCGGCTGCTTGAGATCGAGCGCCACGCTCTCCTGGCCGTGCAGCAGGAGCGCCGCGAGCGCGCTCGTCCCACCGCGGTGCGGCGGCGCGGCGCGCACCGGGTCGCCCTCGCCGGGCTCCTCCACCTTCACGACTCGCGCGCCGAGGTCGGCGAGCAGGCGGGTGGCGTAAGGACCGGGCAGGTAGCGGCTGAGATCGACGATCAGAAATCCGGCGAGGGGCGAAAGCGACACCGCGACGACTCCAGCAGCCGGTCGGCGAGCGGCTAGGCGCGCTCCACCACCATCGCGAAGCCCATGCCGCCCGCGGCGCACACCGTCATCAGGCCGAGGTTCTGGCCGCGACGGCGCAGCTCGCTCAGGAGCTGCACGGTGATGCGCGCCCCGGTGGCGCCGAACGGATGGCCGATCGCGATCGAGCCGCCGGTGACGTTGAAGCGCTCGAGATCCACCTCGCCGAGGGGCGCCGTGCGGTTGAGCTCCTCGGTGGCGAACTTCTTCGATGCGAACGCCTTCAGATTGGAGACGATCTGCGCCGCAAAGGCCTCGTGCATCTCCACCAGATCGACCTCACGGAGCGTCAATCCGGCGCGATCGAGCGCCAGCGGCGCGGCGTAGGCGGGGCCCTGCAGGAGCTGCGTCGCCGGGTCGAGCGCGGCGTAGGCCCACGAGCGGATGTAGCCCAGCGGCTGCAGGCCGAGCGCCTTCGCCTTCTCCTCGCTCATCAGGAGAACCGCCGCCCCGCCATCGGTGATCGGGCTCGAGTTGCCGGCGGTGAGCGTGCCGTAGCGCCGATCGAACACCGGGCGCAGCTGCCCGAGCGCCTCGATCGTCGTGTCGCTGCGCACCCCGTTGTCGGTCATGACCGCCTTGTCGTAACGCGGCGGCGGGAAGGCTGCGACGATCTGTCCGGTGAAGCGGCCGTCGCCGGCGGCCGTCGCCGCGCGCCGGTGTGAGAGCAGCGCGATCTCGTCCTGAGCGCGGCGCGACACGTCGTTCTCCTTGGCCATCTTCTCGCACGCATCGCCCATCGTCATGCCAGTCGTGTACTCGGCGATCGCCGGCGGCACCGGCGCCAGGTGCTTGAGCTTGATCTTCGCGCCGATCGCCAGCTTCTGGCCCAGCGACTTCGCCTTGTTGAGCTCCATCAGCCGGCGAGCCAGCGGCCTGGAGACCTGGATCGGGACGTTGGACAGAGACTCGGCGCCACCGGCCAGCACCACGTCGCACTCGCCGACGAGGATCGCCTCGGCGCCCGACGTGATGGCCCGGTTCGACGAGGCGCAGGCCAGGCTGACGCCGTAGCCCGGGACGTTCATCGGCAAGCTGGCGCGGAACGCCACCTCGCGGCCCAGGTTGGGTGCGTGCAGCGCCGGGATCACGCAGCCGAAGATCGAGCGCTCGATCTCGTGCGGGTCGATGCCGGTGCGCGCCACGACCTCCGTCGCCGGCGCGGCGGCGAGATCGATCACGTCCATGTCCTGGAGGTCGGTGCCGGCCTTGGCGAACGGCGTGCGGCAGCCGTCGACGATCGCCACCCGGCCGTGCGGCCCGCGCAGCGTCCAGCGTCCGGTCTTGCCGATCAGCGCCGGTGCGCCCGGACCGCGCGTCCAGACGGTGTCCGCGCGACCACCGATCTCCTCGCGCACGGCCGGCGCGTTCTCGGCGGCGACGGAGCCCGCATTCGGCTGCGAAGGCGTGTCAGGCATGCGACCTCCCTAGGAACCAACGATGCGGAGCCTGGGCCAGGCAGGGCCGCGGCCTCCGCCATTGTAGCGCCATTTTTGCCGCAATGCGGCAAACAGCAAGAGAGCTGGCGCGGGGCTTCAGGAGGCCGCGGCGCGCAGCGCCGAGCCGATCTTGTTCTCGATCACCGGGCGCATCAGACTGGCCGGCGGACCGAGCCTCGCCTGGCCGAGCAGGCGTCCGCCATCCAGGACGATGGTGCCCTGGGCACCCGGGCCCGAGAGGTGCAGCACGTCGCCTTCCCAGCGGCGCTGCAGCATGCCGCCGGGGAACTCCTTCTGCAGCGCGGCGTCCAGCGCCGGCCGGACCTCGGCCATGGACGGCTTGCTGGTCGGGACTTCGATCATGAGGTCGCTCACGGCGCGACAAATTAGCACAGCCAGCCACCCGGTCGGGCGGGAGCGAAGGCCGGCACGGATCCTGCTACACTGAAAACGCATGCGTTGGTGTGCCCGCGCCCTCGTCCCGACCCTCGTTGCCCTGCTTGTAGCACCGTCCGGCTTTGCCCAGACGGCCCCCCGGCCGACCGGGCCGGCCAAGGCCCAGACCGCCGCGCCAGCCGCGTCGTCGTCCGACGCCGAGCCGAGTGTCGTCACGGTCACCGACCCCGACCTCTTCCAGAAGAGCCTGGAGGCGGCCCACGAGGCGCTGCAGCAGTTTGGCGGCTGGGACGAGCCTCGCAAGCTGCGCCACGTCGCCGACATCGGCTACCGCCTGGTGCGCGAGACGGGCTATCGCAAGATGCCCTACTCGTTCCACCTGATCGACATGCCGGAGCCGAACGCCTTCGCCCTGCCGGGAGGGCAGATCTTCGTCACCCGCGGCATGATCGAGATGGGCCTCAACGACGACGAGCTCGCCTGCCTGCTCGGTCACGAGATCGCGCACGTCGCGCTCGGCCATCAGATCAAGATGCAGCGCCGCGCCACTCTGCTCAACATCCTCAGCCAGGCGGCGCTGCTCGGCGTCATGATCGGCGCCGAGCGCGGCAACCGCTCCGCGCCGCCGGTCTACGACCCCTACGGCGTCGCCGACGCGAAGCGCTCGAGCGACATGATCCAGGGCACCGCGGCCGCGGGGCTGATCCTCTCGGAGCTGCTGCTGCGCAGCTACAGCCGCGAGTTCGAGGATCAGGCGGACGACGAGGGGCAGCGCTGGGCGGCGGCGGCGGGCTTCGATCCCGACGGCGCCCGCCAGCTGTTCGCGCTGATGTCGGAGCGCCTGCCGCAGGACAAGAAGTACGGCTACTGGCAGACCCACCCCTTCTTCGATAGCCGCATCCAGGCCGCGACCGTGCGCGGCCACGAGCTGAAGATCATGGTCGGCGAGAAGCCCGACACCGACGTGCGACGCCAGACGCAGACGGCGCTGCTCGAGATGACCGGCCCGATCGCCAACCCGCGCAAGCCGCAGCGCATCCGGCCCGCGCCATCGCCCGACGAGCTCGGCCAGGGCGAGCGCCCGAAGCACGACGACGGCGGCATCCTCGGGCTGCTCAAGCAGGACGCCCTGGTCGCCTGGCCGCGCGGCGAGCGGGCCGACGGGCTGCGCCTCGAGAGCCTGCACACGACGCGGGACCGCGAGCTGCGCAAGTCCGAGCTCCAGCGCGAGTACGGCACGGTCATCCGCGACTACGCCGCGCAGGAAGAGGAGGTGCGCGAGCTCGAGCCCGAGAGCGGACTGCTCAAGACCCTGGCGAGCGAAAAGGCCACCCTCGAGGCCGACGTGAAGGCGGCCTACCCGAAGGCCCAGGCCGTCCTCCAGGGCGGCATCTACGAGACCTCGTTCCTCGAGGTGTTCCAGAACAACTGGCCCCAGGCGCCGGAGATGCCCTCGGTGGCGCTGTCGCTGGGCGACGCCTACGCCCGTTTGAACCGCCTGTCGGACGCGGTCGGCCAGTACCTGCGCTCTTGGGAGGCCAAACCCGACAGCGACGCGGGCAGGAAGGCCCTGGCGGGCCTGCGCAATCTCGCCCCCGGGCTCGACCAGCTCGCAGCGCTGCAGCAGCTGGCCCTGCAGAAGCAGGATTCCGAGCTCCAGAAGCTCTCGGAGCAGCGTCTGGCGACCCTCGAATCGTCGTACGCCGAGATCAGCAACGGGGCCGAGTATCTGAAGAAGTATCCCGCCGGCCCGCACGCCGCCAAGGTCACCGATCGCCTGAACAACCTGGCCTCGAGCCTCTACGGCGAGGTCGTGCTCTACCAGGCGGTGGGCGACGACCTCAAGGCGCTCGAGCGGATCAACAAGATCCTCACCTACGCCCCCCAGTCCCCCGCCGCCGACAAGCTGCGCGAGCGCGCGGTCGTGGTCGGTTAGGGGCCTCAGCCCCGTCCGGCGAGCTCGGCCAGGCGACCGACGCCGACGACGATCCACCAGGCGCCGACCAGGCGGAAGATCCAGAGCAGCGCGTTCACTCCGAGCAGAAAGAAGTTGTGCACCGGGAAGGGCACCCGCGGCACACCGTCGGCCCGGCCGATCAGCGGTCCGGCGGCCGCGACGTTGACCGTGATCCCCACCGCGAGCTGGAAGAACGCGGTCGCGTCGGCGACGTAGTCGGGTCGTCCCGCCACCGCCAGCGCTAGCCCCGCCAGCAGCAGCAGCAGCGGGAAGAAGATGCCGACCCGCAGCGACCGGCGCACGGCGGCGATCCAACCGAAGAAGCGCTCGAGCGGCTGGCGGTGCTGCGGGCAGCAGCGCGCCGCGACGGTCGTCTCGCCAACCGCCAGCGCGAAGCTCTCCCCCGCGCCGTCGTTCAGCATCCGGTTGCACCACAGGCACTTCGCCTCGTGCACCCGCTCCATCCAGGGGCGGGCGAGGAAGCGGTGGCCGAGCATCAGCGCGACGCCGCCGACGAGGCTGGCGAGGATCGGCTCGGGGTGGCGCACGAAGAGGAAGAGCACCAGCGGGATGAACAGGAACAGCAGGATGCCCACGCCCTGGGCCTGGAAACGCGACACGCTCGACATGGGGCGGATGATCGCAGACGCTCCGCGCGGCTTCAACTAGACTGGAGACGATGTTCTCCCTGCTGCGCCGCGCTCCCGCCGCGCCCGCCGCGACCAACGGGCTGGTGATCTACGACCTGGGTCTGCGTCTGTACTGTGGTCGCGCGCCGCTCGACGCCCCCGAGGTCGCGGCCCTCGCCCGGCTCGGCATCACCGACGTCGTCGATCTGCGCCAGCCGCGGGAATGGCAAGCACCCGGCCGCTTCGGGGCAGAAGCGATCGCCGAGCTCGACCGGCTGCGGATCCGCCGCCACGCGGTGCCGCTCCCCGACGGCGAAGCGCCGGCCGCGGTGGAGCTCGACGCCGCCTATGAGATCCTGGTCGACGTCCTGGCGCGCCGCGGGCCGCGCATCTACGTCCACTGCCGGGCCGGGCTGCAGCGCACCGCCGCGGTGCTCCTCGCCTACACCGCTCGCGCCCACGACCTGACGTACGAGACCGCGCTCGGCCAGCTCCGCGCCCGCGGCTGGCCGCTGCGGCCGACGCCGGCGCAGGAGGCTGCCGTGCGGCGCTGGCTCGACGCGCACGCCGCCTTCGACCTGCCGTTGCGCCACTAGCCGAGATTCAGTCGATCTGCCCGAGCGCCAGGGGATCGGCGCCGGCCTGCTTCCAGAAAACCACGCCCCAGGCGACCGGCAGCAGCACCAGCAGGGCCCCCGACAGGTGCCACAGGGCGTACCATCCGGGGGTGCCGCGCTGCAGGACGTCGAGCTCCTCGACCAGCACCACCTCGCAGCCCGAGTCGTTGCGCGTCGTGCTGGTGCGCCGCCAGAACTTCTCCCAGTCCTCCATCTGATAGTCGACCAGCAGACCCTTGAGATGGACCTGGTCGCCGATCTGGACCGCGGCGATGGCGGCGCGGATCGCCGCATCGCGGGTGATCAGGTGGTTGTTGCTGATCTCGTTCATCGCCAGCTTGACCCCATCCGTCCAGCTCACGTAGCAGGTGAAGGGGCCGCTCTTGAAAGTGGCGCGGAGATAGTCGTCGCGCTGGAGGTTGTCCCCCCAGACGACGCAGAGGTCCTTGGTATCGACCGAGCTGCGGTCGTGGTAGATGTCGGCCATGCTGTGAATGTTGTTGTGACTGACCACCAGACCCCACAGCTCGTACTCCGCCACCGGCCTGACCCGGCACTCCTTGCCGCGGTACGGGAAGGAGAACGGCGCGCGGTCGGTTGCGCCCTGCACCGGCTCGCGGAGCAGCTCCGGCCTGATCTCCGAGGGCCCGACCAGGCGCCCCTTGCGCCAGCCGGCAAGCGCGAACAGGAACAGGCTGGCGACGAACGCGCGGGAGATCCAGCGGCGCAGGGTGGAGAGCAGCGCGGGGGACATCCGGCGGGATGGTAGCAGCGCCGGACAGAAAAAGAGCCGCCGGGAGGAGACGTACCCGGCGGCATCCCAGAAGGCCGAGCGGCGACTGCGCCGCCCGACCTCAGCAGCCTTCCTTCTTCTTCTTGGCCGGGGCGACTCCGGCCGGGGCGACCGGCGCGACCGGCGCCTGGATCTGCGGCAGGGCTGGAGCGCCGGATGCAACCACCGCCCCGCCCACTCGCGCCTGTCCGCCGAAGTGCTCGGCCAGGACCTTGGCGCGCGCGAACTCCGCCGTCTGCTCGGGAGTCGCGTTCTCGGGCAGCACCGGGAACAGCACGTCGTCCTTCCAGCCGTCCAGGCCGCCGAACAGGATGTAGACGCCGCGATAGCCCTCGGCGCGGAGCAGGAACCATGCCTGCGCCGAGTGGATGCCGCCTTCCGAGTACACGACGATCTTCTCGTCGCGCTCGAGACCGGCGTCGCCGAGGGCGGTGATCGGCACGTTCTCGGCGTTCGGGATGTGATACTCGGCGAACTCCTTCGCGGTCCGCAGGTCGAGCAGCCGGTAGTCGCTGCGTCCGGCCATCAGCCACTGCGCCAGCTCGACCGGACGGACGTGATCGACCTGGGTCTCGACGATGACCGCCAGCTCCTGCGGGTGCACGGTCACGCCGCCACCGCGATACGGATCGCCGAACAGCGCCACGGCGCCGAGCAGGAACGCGATCAGCGCCAGCTTCTGCTTCACGGTGAAGCGGCTCCAGGCGATCTGCATGTCAGGCCTCCTTCTCGCCGGCCGCCGCCTTCGCGGCGACCCGCCGCTCGAGCGCCTCGGCGCCGACGAAGCCGCCGAGCGCGATCAGCACCAGCACGAAGATCAGCACACCGTAAGGGATCCCGCTCCACTGCGGAATCGTCTGCACGCCCATCGCGGTCGTCGAGTAGAAGCCCTTGACCAGCGGGAAGATCTCGCCGAACGCGAAGATGCCGGCGAAGATGCCGGCGACGTACACGATCCCATCGAGTTTTCCGGTAGCCACCGCCACCACCGAAGTCCCCGGACAGTACCCGCCGATCACGAACCCGGCGCCGAGCAGCAGGCCGCCGACCAGCTGCGGCAGCACCCAGGTCGGCGTCAGGTAGACGAGCGAGAGATCGAGAACGCCCAGCCAGCCGAGGTAGAAGAGGCCGAGCGCCGCGGTGAGGATGGCGGTGAACATCACTTTGAACACCGCCAGATCGTTCAGGTAGAACTGCCCCATCAGCTTGCGCGCGCTGCCGAAGCCGCCGCGCTCGAGGAAGAACCCGAAGCCGATGCCGATCACGAAGGCCCAGACGAAGGACATCTCTTCGCCGAACAGGCCGTACTTGTAGAACGGAGCGCTCATCGCCACTGCCTCCTCACGAAATAGGCGACCGCGTAGCCGCCGGCGAAGACCGAGAGCATGAAGATCCAGCTCCCCAGGTTGAGCTGCGCGCCGCCGGTGAGCGCCTGGCCGCTGGTGCAGCCACGCGCCAGCTTGGCCGCGGCCCCCATCAGCGCGCCGCCGGAAAAGGCGCCCACGACGCGCCAGCGCACCGACACCGACGGGCCCTTCTCGATCGTGCGGTGCACCCGGCCGGCGAGGGCCCCGGACAGGAAGCCGCCGACCAGCACGCCGAGGATCTCGAACACCAGCCAGCTCTTCAGCGGGTTCCCGCCCTCCAGGTACTCGGCGTAGAAGTCATTGCTCTGGGCGTGGACGGGAGCCACCGCCTGGACGCCGGCGGCGACCGCCGAGGAGAACGCCCCGGAAGCGCCCAGCCCGCGGCCAACGATCACGAACGCGGCGAGCAGCACCAGGCCGAGACCGAGGCCGGCGAGATAGGGATTCGAGTAGGCCGCCACCGGGCGCGCCGCGGCCCGGGCGCGCTCCTTCTCGTCGGCGGCGGAACCGGGCGGGGCGTTGACCCGGGCGACCTCGGTTGCAGTGGTCATCGGAAGTCACCTCCCTCTGAAGTTGGGGTCATAGACCGTAGTGGCTGGCCTGGCCGGCGTAGACGATCAGGACGCGCAGCAGGATGCCGCCGAGGACGACCATCACCGGCGCGACCGGCGTGTGATGGATCACGCCGCGCACCGCCAGGGTCTGCACGAACAGCGGCACGACGATGCCCATTCCGACGACGAACACCCAGAACACCGCCGTGTAGGGCCCGCCGAGCAGCAGCGCGGCGGCGCCCATGTGGGCGCGCGTCGCCGTCGCGAGGCCGACCAGGAACAGGACGATCACCGCCAGCTCGACGAGCAGGAAGCGGTTGTCGAACCGGGCGAGCAACCGGCTCTCCTCGGGGTCGGGCGCCCACAGGTGAACGAAGGCGGCCGCCGACGACAACCCGGAGACCAGGAACAGCGGTCCGAGCAGCGCGCTGTTCCACAACGGGCGTGCGCCGAGCGCCGACAGCAGCACTCCGGTGTAGACGCCGAGGGCGGCGCCGAGCGCCATGTTCACAACCCCGAGCGCGCGCTCGGTGCGCACGCCGGCCAGCCGCCGCGACAGCCGTTCGAGCGCGGGAAAGCGCTGCAGGATCGCGGCGGGCGGTCGCAGCATCAGATTGGCGAGCAGCGCCGGATACACCAGCAGCAGGATCCAGCTCCCCCAGGACATCGGCGAGCGGATCTCGAAGGTCGTGTACAGCCGCCAGACGAACAACTTGTGCTCGAGGTCGAGAAACAGCGCCAGCATGCCCACCGACAGCAGGACGAGCGACAGAGCCGGGAGAGTGAAGGCGACGGTGCGCGGATTGCGGCTGCCGCCGTAGAGCAGGAAATAGCCGGCCAGGATCATCATTCCCGCCACCATCCCGCCGAGAAACAGGTAGGTGGGGATCTGCCAGGCCCAGACGTGCAGGCCGGGGTCGACCAGGGGGTTCGCGCGGGTGGTGGTCAGCTCGAGCATGGGCGCGCTCCTCGAACGTCAGGTCAGGAAGGTGATGCGCGGCTCGGTGCCGGCTTCGACCAGCAAGCGGTGGCCGCGTCGCGAGTCGATCAGCCTGCGGACGTCGCTCTGCGGGTCGTCGAGATCGCCGAACGTCATGCAATGGGTCGGGCACACCGCCACGCAAGCCGGCTGCAAGCCCTGCCTCACGCGGTGGATGCAGAACGTGCACTTGTCGGCGTAGCCGTCGGGGTGGACGTAGCGGGCGTCGTACGGGCAGGAGGCGAGGCACGCCTTGCAGCCGATGCAGCGCTTCGCGTCGATCTCGACCAGGTGCCCGAATTCCTCGACGTGACTGGCGCCGGTCGGGCAGCACGCCACGCACGGCGGATTGTCACAATGGTTGCAGCGCTCGCTGCGCAGCTCCATCCGCAGATCGGGGAACACGCCGTGGACCTCGGTCGTGATCCAGTCCCGGCAGTAGCCCTCCGGCACCTGATTCTCGGTCTTGCAGGCCACCACGCAATCCATGCAGCCCACGCAGCGCGCGGTGTCGATCGCCATGCCGTAGCGCGCCATCGTCTAGCCCTCCCTCTCGAGGGTCACGAAGTTGATCCCCATGCCGGTGCCACCCATCAGCGGATCGACGGCATAGCGCGTGATCAGGTCGGCGTCGCTGGCGCCCTTGTGGTAGGCGCGGCGCAGGCCGCGCGCCGAGTGCCCGAAGCCGTGCACCATGTACACGCAGTCGCCGCGGATGCGCTCGGTGGCCTTGACCTTGACGCGGTTGGTCGTCACCCCATCCTGGTTCCTGAGCACCACGTAGTCACCGCTCTGCAGGCCCAGGCGGCGCGCCACGTCGGCGTTCACCCACACCTCGTTCTCCGGCATCATCTCGGCGAGCAAGGGGTTGGTCTGGGTGCGGCTGAACGAGTGCACCGGGGCGCGCCCATACAGCAGGCGGAAGGCACCCGGCGGCGGCGGCTCGGGCCGGCGGTACTTGGGGACCGGATCGAAGCCGGCCGCCTGGAGCTGCGACGAGTAGAACTCGATCTTGCCCGACGGCGTCGCGAACTCCGCCGGCACGCCGTCCTCGAAGTACAGCGGCGCCGGCTTGCCTTGCACGATGCCCCGCCGCTTCATCTCCGCCAGGCTGAGACCCACCACCTTGAAGCGATGGTCGAGATACTCCTCGATCGTCTTCCAGGGGTAGTAGGCCTCGAGGCCGAGCTTCTTCGCCAGCTCGCGTGCGATCCACCAGCCCGGCTTCTGGTCGTCCGGCGGATCGACCACCGGCTGGCGCAGCGCCAGGAACGGCTCGCGGAACAGCTCGGCGTTGGGCTCGTCGTAGCGCTCGAGATAGACCGCCTCGGGGAGCACCACGTCGGCCCAGCCGGCGATCTCGCTCGGGATCACGTCGACGGCGACCAGCAGGTCGAGGTTCTGGATCGCGGCGATCGTCTCCTTGGTGCTGGGCAGCGCCTGCATCAGGTTGGTCGCGTAGGTGAGCCAGGCCTTGATCGGGTACGGCTTGCCGGTCAAGGTCGCCTCGCGCAGACCGGTGGTGATCGCCTCGTCGGCGAAGGGGTACTTGTTTCCCGGATTGTCGGCCTTGCCGCGCGCCGGCTTCGGGTAGGGCGGATACGGATAGCCCGGGAAGTCCATGCTCGACGGAGAGTAGAAGCCGCCCTTGCGTCCCCAGCTTCCGAGCAGCGCGTTGAGCAGAGCCACGGCGCGGCTTCTCTGCGTGTCGTCGCCGTACCAGGTGACGTGGCGTCCGGGATGGACCAGGGTCGCCGGACGGTGGCGGGCCATCTCGCGCGCCGTCGTGCGGATCGTGTCGGGCTCGATGCCGGTCTCGCCCCACGCCCACTCCGGCGTGTAGGGAGCGAGCGATGCCTGGAAGGCGTCGAACCCGAAGCCGTAGCGGGCGACGTAGTCCTTGTCGTACGTGCCCTCGCCGACCAGAACGTGCATCCAGGCAAGGAGCAGCGCGAGGTCGGTGCCGGGCCGGATCGCCAGGTAGTGCTTCGCCTTGCTCGCCGCCACCGAGAAGCGCGGATCGACGACGATGACCGTCGCGCCGGTGCCCACCGCGTCGGCGAACTCCTGCACCTGGGTGTTGTGCATGTTCTCGCCGAGGTGCGAGCCGATCAGCACCAGGCAGCGGGCGTTGCGGATGTCGGTGCGCTCGGGGCTGCCGAGGCCTTCGCCGAAGGTCAGGTTGAAGCCGACGTCGCGCGGCCCGCGGCACTGCGCGAAGGAAGGCGCCGCGATGTTCGGCGTGCCGTACGCCTTGAGGGTGTGGCGGAGGAACGTGCCGCCCAGGCCGTGGGCGAACAGCGCCACCGCCTCCGGCCCGTGCTCGGCCTTGATGCGCTGCAGCTTCTCGGCGACGTGGCCGAGCGCTTCGTCCCAGGTGACCTCCGCCCACGCCTCCTCGCCACGCTTCTGGCGGCGGATGAGCGGCGCGCGCAGGCGGTCAGGGTCGTAATGCGCACCCACGCCGCCGGTGCCGCGCGGGCACAGCCGGCCGCGCGAAAGCGGGTCCTCGGGATTGCCCTCGATCTTCCACAGCTTGCCGTTCTTCGTGTACCCGATCGCTCCGCACTTCCAGAAGCAGATGTCGCAGAAGGTCGGGATCTTCTCGACCACGTCCCCGGCCAGCGCCGGAGCCGCCCAGCTCCAGGGCTCCGTGGCGAAGGCCGAGGCGCCGGCCGCAAGGCCAACCGTCCCGGTGGAGATCTTGAGGAACCGACGTCTGGAGAGCACGGCCATCTCTGTCGCCTCCTCGCGCGCCTGGGGGCGCGCGTTCGATGGAGCGAAAGAGCAGCCTTCGTGCCACTACGTCAGACCTTTGTTATCAGTGACTTAGATGGATCCTTCCAAGTCGAGAAACATCGTGCAACAAAGTGTTGCAACATCACGTCTCGCCGGTCCACCACGATGCGAGGGCCGCACCGCTGGCATCCGCCGACGCTCAGGGGCCGCCACGCAACGCTCGCCGCCGCCGGGCCCAAAGAACGGCCATAGCCGCGGCGGCCATCAAAGCCGCCAGGGCCGCCAGCCCGCCCTCCCCCAGAGTCGGCACCGCCGCGATCGGGGCGGCCGCCACGATCGCGGGGCTCGAGACCGTCGCCGTCGCCGTGCCCGGCGCGTCGTCGGAGAGCGTGACCGTGACACTGAAGCTCCCCGGTGTCGCGTAGGTGTGAGTCCCCGTCACGCTGAAGGAGCCGCCTCCACCCGTGACCGTCCCCGCGCTCGTGCTCGCGTCGCCCCAGTCGATCGTGGCCGTGAAGTCGCCGGGCACGTTCCCGGTGTAGGTGTCGGTGAAGGTCGCCACCGTTCCCGTGAAGGGAACCATGGCGCTGGCGGCAATCGCCACCGGCGTGCCGCTCAGGACGTCGGCTTCGGTGACCGTGGCGGTGGCCGAGGAGCTGGACGTGGCCCCGCCGGGGCCGTTCTCGGTGACCGTCACGGTGAAGCCGAAGCTCCCTTCGTCGGCGTACGTGTGCGTGCCGCTGACCGTGAACGAGCCCGAGGCACCGACCACCGTGCCCGCCGAGCTCGTCCCGTCCCCCCAGGTGATCGTGACCGTGAAGTCCGCCGCGGTCTTCGCGGTGTTGGCGTCGGAAAACGTCGCGACCGCGCCGCTGAAAGACGAGCCCTCTGGGGTCGAGAACCCGGTGGCGACGGCCAGGAGACCGGCGCTCACCTGCGCGGTGCTGGTCACCGTCGCAGTGGCGGTGCCCGGCGCGTCGTCGCTCAGCGTCACCATCACCGGGTAGTTGCCCGGGCTGGCGTAGGTATGCGTGCCACTCACCGCGAAGGAGCCCGCGCCGCCGGTGACCGTCCCCGCCGAGGTCGTGGCGTCACCCCAGTCGATGGTCGCAGTGAAGTCGCTCGGCACAGCCGTCGTCAGGGTGTCCGAGAACGTCGCGACGGTTCGGGTGAACGACACCCCGGAGGGAGCGGCAAAGGTGGTCGGCGTCCCGGACAGGACGTCGGCCTCGGTAATCGTCGCGGTGTCGGTCGCCGTGGCGGTCCCGGTGCCGGGGGCCACGTCGGCAATCGTGACGGTGACCGTGAACGAGCCCTCGTCGGCGTAGGTGTGCGAGCCGAGAACGATGAAGGCGGCGCTCGAGAACCCGATCGTCCCGGCGCTCGTCGGTGACCCATCGCCCCAGTCGATGGTGGCGGTGAAGTCCGCCGGCCCGGCCGCCGGATTGTCATCCTCGAAGGTCGCCACGGCGCCGCTGAACAGCGACTGCTCGGGAGCCGCGAAGTCGACCGGAAAGGCGGTGATGACGGTAGCCCTGATCGGGCCGGCCGTCGCCGCAACAACCGCGGCGACAGGAAGCAACGCGGATCCAACCCACCGCCATGCCGAAGATCGAACGCTCATTCGTCCCCCCGCAGTCCAGCACGTTGGCTTCGAGGCGAGAAAGAGGCTACAAGGAACCCGGCCTCGTGTCGAGGGCGCTGCGGCTGCGGGCGGTCGGCTCGGCGTCGACTATAGTCCCGGATCGCGAATGCTCGACGAGACCCACGGGAACCTCGACTACCGCGCACCGGAGGCGCACCGAGCGGACGACCCTCCCGCCGAGATGGACCGCCTGCTCGCCGCCCTGCCCGCCCCCTGCCAGGCCCTCTACCGGGTCGTCCGCGCCGCGGTCGACGAGATCGAAGACGCGGTGAGCTGGCAGCTCCTGTACTACCCACCCGACGAGATCGATCTCCTGGCCGCGGCGCTGCGCCGGCTCGCCGCTTCGATCCGTCGCCTGCCCGAGCGCCTCGCGCCCTGCCTGGAGCAGTTCCCGAGCGAGGAGTCCCGCGCCCTCGCCGAGCCCGTCCGCGACGAGGTCGAGTTCTACTTCCGGTCGGTGACGCACATGGTCGACAAGGACCTGGCGCGACTCGACGAGAAGCTCGACCAGCTCGCTGGACGGGCCAGCCCGCCGCCCGAGGAGGTCGAGCGGCTGTGCGAGCTGGCGGCCGATCTGAAGGGCAAGTTCTCGAGTGCCGCGATGAGCGCCACCGCCGCGCTGGTCGCGCAAGGGCGCTGGGAGAGCCTCGCCGTCGAGCCGGCGCTCTTCCCGGAGAAGGCCGCGGAGTTCCGCCGCAGTCGCGAGCTCCTGGCGGCGCTGCGCGCCCTGTTCGATCTGCTGCGCGAGCTGCCGGAACGAGTCCCGCTGGGGGCGATCATCGAGCGCTGGCGATACGGCCAGCGCGTCGACCAGTACGCGTTCGCCGACCTCGTCGTGCTGCGCGGCCACCTCGGCTCGCTGCTGCGCGAGCCGGTCCGCCGGGCGCTGTACTCCGGCGACTATCACCAGATCCGGCAGCGCGAGGTGCACCTCGCGGAACGGATCACCGAGCTCGAATCGATCCATCGCCGCAGCTGGTCGGCCGCCGGTCCCGACGCCGCCGCCCTGCTCTCCGCCGAGCTGCCTCGCCTCGAGCAGTTGCTGTCCGAGATCGCGGCGCTGACCGACGCGCAGCAGCTCAAGGCGTTGATCGGCGAGCGGGCGGTGGCGCGGCTGCGCGGCCGGATCGGGTCCCAGGACGGCGCCGCCGAGCCTTTGGTCGGACTGCTCGCGCACGACGATCTGCGGCTCTTCGTCGAGATGCTGGTCGGCGCGGTGCAGCGCCGCGCGGCTCTCGCCGCCGATCGCGCAGATCGCGCCGATCACATCGCCGAGGCGCGGAATCCCGTGCCCGTGCCGCCGCTCGCCGTGCCCGGCCCGGTGAGCGCGCCGCGACTGGCCGCGAGCCCGTCGCCGGCGGCGCGCTCTCCGTCCGAGCAGGCGACGGAGCTCGTCGCGTTGCGCAACAGCCTCCGCGCCCTGCACGGCCCTCAGAACCCGCGCTGGAACAACTTCCGAATGGTGCTGCGCATGTTCGCCCGCCACGGCCGCCTGCCCGACGCGATGGTCGGCGCCAGCCTGCCGTTCGTCGAGGAATTCCTCACCACGGTGGCGCCCACCCTGCGCCGCCTGGCGCCCTACGGCGGGCTCACGGTCGAGTTGGTGGAGCGCATCGAGGGCACCTGCCGGGCGCTCATCGCGTCGCCGACCGGGTCGAGCAGCGGCACCGATCCCGCGGCACGGTCGCGGCTCGAGCGGCTGGAGCGCTTTCTCGAGGCGCTCGAGACGGTGATCTCGAGCGGCTAGGCGATGGACAAAAAAAGCCCCCGCCGGGGGGAACCGGGCCCGGCGGGGGACCCCAGAGAGAGCGTCACCGTCTAGTTGCCGGTGACCGCTCGCACCCCCCAGCTGAAGGCCTCCTCATTCAGCGGGATCATGGCGCACTTGTCCTTCAGCGCCTGACGGATCGCTGCGAGGAAGGTCTCCTTCGGGAAGAGGTTGGTCGCCGCCTGGAGGGCACCCAAGGCGACGACGTTCTTGACCAGGACGCGGCCGAGATCGCTGGCGATCTCGGTGAACGGCGCGCCGACCAGCTTCACGCCCGGCGCGACCGGCGGAACTTCCTTGATGACCGAGCTGTCGTACAGGATGGTCCCGCCGCGCTGCACGGTGGGACCGAATTTCGCGAGGCTGGGGGCGTTGAAGGCCACCAGCACGTGCGGATTCGGCGCCGAGGGCGAAGCGACTTCCTGCTCGGCGACGTGCACGTCGGCATAGGACGTGCCGCCGCGCGACTCCGGACCGTAGCTCGGGATGTGGGTCGAGTCGAAGCCCTCGTTGATCGCGGCGCGCGCGATCAGCAGGGCCGCGGTCTGCGCCCCGTCGCCGCCGGCGCCGGCGAGCTTCAACGAGATGTCGAGCGGATGGAGATGGACCGGGAATCCCGGGCAGAAGCGATCGATCTTCTCCTGCACGCCGCCGATCGCCTCCACCACCCGATGCGCCTCGAACGTGGGATACGGCGGCACCTCGTGCGGCTCGATCGTCAGGTCCTTCTTCACTCCGAGCGGGAAGACCGGCACCATCTTCTCCTTGACCCAGGTCTCCGCTTCCTCCGGCGTGATGCCGAGGTGGGTCGGGCACTCGGCGAGCACCTCGACGAACGCGAAGCCGCGGTTCTCGACCTGCAGCTGCAGCGCCTTCTTGATCGCCCGCTTGGCGCGGTTGCACTGCTGGGGGTCGTACAGCGCCACCCGCTCGACGTAGATCGGCCCGTCGAGCTGCGCCATGAGCTCGGCCATCTTCAGCGGCTGGCCCATCGCGGCGAGGCGGCCATAGGGCGACGTCGCGGTCTTCTGGCCGATCAGCGTGGTCGGCGCCATCTGGCCGCCGGTCATGCCGTAGATCGCGTTGTTGACGAAGATGACCGTGATCGGAACGCCGAGCTGGGCCGCCGACATGATCTCGGCGATGCCGATCGACGCCAGGTCGCCGTCGCCCTGATAGGAGATGACGATCGACTGCGGGTTGGCGAGCTTGTGGCCCAGCCCCACCGCCGGCGCGCGGCCGTGCGCCGCCTGGCTGTTGCCGACGTCGAAGTAGTAGTACAGGAACACGCTGCAGCCGACCGGCGAGATGGCGACCGTGCGGTCCTGCACGCCGAGCTCGTCGATCGCGTCGGCGAGGAACTTGTGCGCCAGGCCATGACCGCAGCCGGCGCAGTAGTGGGTCGAACGGCCCTTCAGGCCCTCGCCGTGCGCGTGGCGCTCGAAGCGTTCGTAGAAGACGCTGGTTGTCATAGCGGCATCTCCGGGAAGTCGACGATGCGGTTGGCGATCTCTTCCACCGCCGGCAGGACGCCGCCATAGTGGCGAACGCGGTTGATCGCGGGCAGGCAGGTGACGCCGGCGTAGGAGAGACCCAGGCGCAGCTCGTCCTCGAGCTGGCCGTCGCTCGCCTCGACGACCACGAAGCGCTTGACGTGACCGAGCAGCGGACGCAGCAGGTCGACCGGGAACGGCCACAGGGTGATCGGCCGGAACAGGCCCACCTTGACGCCGTCGCGGCGCAACGCCTCGACCGCGCCCTTCGCCATGCGCGCCGGGGTGTTGCAGGCCACGACCACGATTTCGGCGTCGTCGCAGTGCGCCAGCTCGGCGCGCTGCTCGTGGCGCGTCATGGCGCCGTACTTCTCGAGCAGATGCTCGTTGTGCGCCTCGAGGTCGGCCTCGGAGATCAGGATCGAGCAGATCAGGTTGCGACGGTGCTGGCGATCGCCCCACACCGCCCACGCCGGCAGGCCCGGCTTCAGCATGCGCGGCGGCAGCTTCACCTTGCCGGTCATCTGGCCGAGGTAGCCGTCGCCGAGGATCACCACCGGGTTGCGATACTTCATCGACAGGTCGAAGGCGAGCATCGTCAGGTCGAGCATCTCCTGCGGCGTCGCCGGGGCGAGCACGATGGCCTGGGTGTTGCCGTGGCCGAGGCCGTGGCAAGCGAGCTTGATGTCGGACTGCTCGGGGGCGATGTTGCCGAGCCCGGGGCCGCCGCGCATGATGTCCACCACCACACCCGGCACCTCGGCGCCGATCATGTAGGACAGGCCCTCGAGCATCAGGCTGAAGCCCGGCGAGGAGGTGAAGGTCATCACCCGCAGGCCGGCGCCGCCGCAGCCGTACATGTGGTTGATCGTCGCCACCTCGGAGACCGCCTGCAGGAAGGTGCCGTCGAGCTTGGGCAGCAGCTTGGCCATCAGCTCGGCGCCCTCGGTCGAGGGGGTGATCGGGTAGCCGAAGAAGTGCCGGCAGCCGGCGAGCAGCGCGCCGATCGCCGAGGCGTACGTTCCCTTGAGCACCAGCGGGTCCATCACTGGCAGCGGCACCACCTGGTCGGGGATGTCCTGCGCCACCGGCGCGTCGGTGTGCTTCTCGCCGAACAGGTGCTGCGGCGGGGTCAGGTCGAACTCCGCGGCCTCGACCTGCGAGCGCAGGCCGTAGGGCTCCGGGCAGGCGGTGATGCACAGCCCGCAGCCGTTGCAGGCGTCGAGGTCGAGCACCACCGGCAGCAGGCCGGTCTGCGGGTTGATCTCGTCGCCGAACTTGATGCAGTCCTTGGGGCAGGCGGTGATGCAGCGGCCGCAGCCCTTGCAGTACTCGGGAAACAGGAACGGTTTCGGCCGCTCCTTGGGGGTGCTCACACTCTGGGCAGTGGTCATGCGGGGGTTCCCTCCCGCGCGCAGTCTGCACCGGAGTGGTCCCCAGACCCGCCACGCCGCGAGACAGGAGAGCCCCGCCTC
>JBLMYC010000183.1:0-16393 GCA_050258075.1 Acidobacteriota bacterium | reverse complement strand
CCAGCACCGGCAGAGCGGCGATGCGGCCGCCCAGCCGCTGGCGGACGAAGTCGAGCCCCCACCACGCCAGGCTGGCGCCAACGAACAGCAGCCGGGCGGGCGTCAGCACGCCGCGACCTTATCGCAGGGGCTGGGGGGCCCGGGTGGAGGGCGCAATTCGGCGGCCCTCCAACGCCCTTGACAGGATGTGCTATTTGTAGCACATTGAGCCGGTGCGGCGGGCTGGCATCAGGGAGGCGCGGCAGAATCTCTCGGTCCTCCTGCAGTTCGTCGCCGAAGGCCACGAGATCCTGATCACCGACCGTGGCCGCCCGGTCGCTCGCCTCGTCGCTCCTCTGCCGCTTTCGCCCAAGCCGTTCCCCGATCGCTCCGCCTGCCGCCGCGCCATGCCGCGCCTGCAGCCCGCGGTGTCGTCGAGCCTGGTCGACACCCTGCTGCGCGGACGGCGAAGGATCGCGGTCCGCGAGGACACGCCGGGGCCGCTGTATCTCGACGGCTCGGCGCTCACCAAGCTCTACCTGGCCGAAGAGGACAGCGAGTCGCTGGCCCGCGCCCTCACCGGCCGCCGCGACCTCACGGTGTCCGACCTCTCGGTGACCGAGGTGATGACCGGCTTCGGCCGCCGGCTGCCCGAGCTCGGCCGGCAGCGCGCCGGGATCGCCGGCCAGCTCCACCAGCTGCTGATCGAAGACCTCGAAGGCGGCGCCTTTCGCCGCGTCGAGCTGTCGCCCGCGACCTTCCGCGCCGCGGAGCGCCTGGCGCTGTCGCTCGCCAACTCGCACACCCTGCGTCCGCGCCAGCTCCTCCACCTCGCCCTCGCGCTGACCGCCGGCGTCGCCGCGGTCGTCACCTTCGACGCCGAGCTGACGATCACCGCCGAGAGCCTCGGCCTGCCGACCTTCCCCGGAGCATCGCGGCGGAGGCGCGCGTGACGAGAAGGGCTTTCCGGCGCCCGCCGCAACTGTCGACCGCCCCGGCGGCGCGCTCCTCCTGGAACGGCTGTCGACCACAGGAGATCGCATGACGAGCATCGACCCGAACCCGAGTCCAGCCAACACCGATCCTTCCCGCGGGCTGCTCGGCCGGCTGTCGGCCATCGACGCCGCGATTCGCGGCGGCGAGCACGTCGTCTCGCACTGCCGGGCACGGCTCGCCACGCCGCAGCCGGTGGGCCGCTCCGCCACCCCCGCCGAGCGCGAGGCTCTGGAGACCGATCTGCTCTCGGCGCTGGCCCGCAACGCCGAGCGCCAAGCCCAGCGCCGCGCGCTGCTGGCGGAGATGGACGCCACCCTGCGGCTCGCCTACGAAGAGATTCACGGCCGCGGTCTGGTGCCCGCCGTCATCCAGTTCGACGGCAACGGCGCCTGCGGCGGCTGCCACCTGCGCGTGCCGCCGCAGCGCCAGGTCGAGCTGCGCAAACGCGGCGCCCTCGCCTGTCCGCACTGCGGCCGCATCCTCTTCGTCGCCCCTGGCGAGCGCGCCGCCTCGCCGGACGCTGGCCGCCGCAGCCGCCCGCGGGAGCGCGAGGCTTGAAGATCCTCGCGTGACCCGCCCGTCCGGTCTCATCGATCCTGACCCCGGGACTAGCCACCTCGCACGCCGTACGGGCGGGTCATGCGAGGATCTCGCCCGCCATGCCTAGCCCGACGACCCGCCTCGCGGTGCTGCTCGTTTCCGGCCTGGGTGTCGTCACCCCGGCCGTATCTCTGCCCAGACTGTCCCTCGAGCCGCAGCGGATCGAGCGCATCGACCCTGCCTGCCGCCCGGCCGCCGCGCCCTGCGCGCACGTCACCCTGAGCGGCCTGCGGGTCCGCGACCCCGTCGGCCGCGTCGCGCTCGCCATCCAGGATCAGCTCGACCGCGCTCTCGCCGGCGAGGAAGGCGAGCGCGAGTCCCCGCGCGCTCTGGCGGACTCGTTCATCGCCGAATTCCTGCGCGCCCGCGCGCAGACCGGCGGCCCCGGCACCTGGTTCCTCGAGCGCCGCTTGCGCCTGCTGTCGCGGCGGCCGCGGCTGCTCAGCTTCGTCGTCGAGAGCCAGCGCTTCACCGGCGGCGCGCACCCGACCCAGGACGTGCGCTTCCTCAACCTCAGCCCGCAGACCGGCGCCCCGACCTCGCTGGACGATCTCCTGGTGCCGGGCGGCGCCGTGCGCCTGACGGCGATCGCCCGCCAGGAGGTCCGCCGCAACCGCGTCGTGCGCACCGCCCGGGACGGCGACGACGCCGAGTCCACGCCCGACCGCGAGCTCGGACTGCCCGCCTCGGTCGGCGTCACCGACGACGCGCTGGTGCTCTGCTACGACTCCTACGAGATCGCTCCCTACGCCGCCGGGCCGGTCCGCATCGAGATCAAGCTGGCGAACATCCGCGCCCTGCTGCGCGCCGACGGACCGCTCGGCAGCGGCCGTCCCGCGGGACCCGCCGGATCGACCGGGCGGTAGCTACAGTCGCGGGGCGCCCCCCTTCGGCTACACTTCCTGCGTGAACCTGACGCCGGAGCTGGTCGCCGACATCCTGGTCCGCCAGGGCTATCTGACCGCGCCGCAGGGCGACGAGATCAAGAAGGAAGCGCGCCAGCTGCCCAACCGGGTGCGCCACGCCCGCGCTTTCGAGCAGCGGGCGGTGGCCTACGAGATCGTCGAGCGGCTGCGCTTCCCCAACCGCAAGAACGGCGGCCCGGTCGGCGAGCACGAGATCGCGCAGGCGATCGCCGACGACGCCAAGCTGCAGGTGGTGCGCATCGACACCCTGAGCTTGAACGCCGACCTGATCGAGTCGAAGACCTCGCGCCCGTTCGCCAAGCGTCATCGCATGCTGCCGCTGGAGATGGCCGGCGGACGCCTGCGCGTCGCCTGCTCCAACCCCTACGACGTCGAGGGCATCGACTCGTTCCGCCGCCTGCTGGGGCGCGACATCGAGCTGGTGGTCGCCTCCGAGCCCGACATCCTGCGCGCCCTGAACGAGTTCTACGGCCTGCGCCACTCGGTGAAGCGGGCCGAGAAGGACCTCGCGGCGGGCATCGACCTCGGCAACCTCGAGCAGCTGGTGCGGATGAAGAGCGAGACGGAGATCGAGTCCTCCGATCGCCACATCGTGAACGCCGTCGAGTTCATGCTGCAGCACGCCTTCGACACCCGGGCGAGCGACATCCACATCGAGCCCAAGCGCGAGAACTCACTGATCCGCTTCCGCATCGACGGCGTGCTGCACGACATCCAGCAGGTGCCCAAGATCGTCCACGCCGCGATCGTGTCGCGCATCAAGACCATGTCGCGGCTCGACATCGCCGAGAAGCGGCGGCCGCAGGATGGACGGGTGAAGACCTCGCGCGGCGGCCGCGAGGTCGAGCTGCGCGTCTCCACCCTGCCGGTCGCGTTCGGCGAGAAGGTGGTGATGCGGATCTTCGACCCCGAGGTACTGGTGCAGGACCTGTCGGGGCTGGGCTTCTATCCCGAGGAGCTCGAGCTGTTCAACGACTTCATCACCCGCCCGCACGGCATCATCCTGGTCACCGGCCCGACCGGCTCGGGCAAGACGACCACGCTGTACTCGGCGCTCAAGGCGATCTCCAACCGCGAGCAGAACATCACCACGATCGAAGACCCGATCGAGATGGTGTACGACGAGTTCAACCAGACCGCGGTGCAGTCCAAGGTCGGCATCGGCTTCGCCGAGGCGCTGCGCCACATCCTGCGCCAGGACCCCGACATCATCATGATCGGCGAGATCCGCGACGCCGAGACCGCGCAGTACGCGACCCAGGCGGCGCTGACCGGCCACCTGGTCTTCTCCACCCTGCACACCAACGACGCCGCCTCGTCGATCTCGCGCCTGGCCGATCTCGGGGTCGAGCGCTTCCTGATCTCCAGCACCCTGGTCGGGGCGATGGCGCAGCGCCTGCTGCGCAAGATCTGTCCACACTGCGGCGCCGAGCGCTATCTCTCCGCCGAGGAGGCTTCCACCCTGCGCCTGTCGGTGCCCGAGGGCAAGCGGGTGAAGGTGCGCGAGGGCAAGGGGTGCTTCGAGTGCCGGACGACCGGCTACCTGGGGCGCAGCGGCATCTTCGAGATCCTGCCGATCGACGACGCGATCAAGCACCTGATCGTCGAGGGCTCCGACGCCCCGGAGATCAAGCGCGAGGCGGTCAAGAACGGCATGCGCACCCTGCGCCAGTCGGCCCTGCGCAAGCTCGCCGAAGGCGTCACCACCTTCGAGGAGGTCGTGCGGGTGACCGGGCTGTAGGCGGACGCTCGTAACCGCCAGCCGAGAGGGCGGGTCTCTCCTATCGACGGGCGCCGCTCCCGGTGCCCGCCGCACCAGGAGAGACCGATGAATCCACGCAACCGCAGGATCGCCGCCGTCGCCGCGCTCGGCGTAGCGCTGGCCGCGACCGCAGCCTGGGGGGCGCACGCCGCAATCGCTCGCCGCCCGCTCGCCGGAGGCGGCTTCCTCTTCCAGCGCATCGCGGCGCGCCTCCAGCTCACCCCGGATCAGGTGCAACAGGTCAAGCAGATCGTGCGCAGCCACCAGGCCGAGCTCGACGCCGAGATCACCGCGGTCGCCGTCGCGCGCCGCGGACTGTTCGACGCCATCCACGCCGAATCGTTCAGCGAGCCGGCGATCCGCGCCGCCGCCGGTGCCGCCGGGCGCGCCGAGAGCGACCTCGCGGTCACCCGCGGCGCGATCGTCCAGGAGCTGCGCGCCGTGCTGACCCCCGAGCAGCAGTCGACCGCGACGCAGATGCTGCAGGATCTCGAGGCCCGCGTCCTCGACCGGGTCGAGATGTTCCGCTCGCGGCTGCAGACCTTCCTCGACTGAGCCGCGCCGACCCGCTGCTCGACGCCGGCGAGCCCCGCCCGGCGTCGAGCGTGCTTGGACGGCGCCGATAGAGCCGCTGACGAAAAGAGTGAAACCTAAGCCGAGCGTGGGCTCGTCCGCGAGGCGGCACGGGGACGTTCACTCTGGGCCGAACGCGCCGCGAGAAACTAGCCTCGGCGAGGCCGCGCGACGACGACATCCTGATAGTAACGGGCGGGCTTGCCACGCCAGCTGCCGAGGGCAACGTCCTCGACCCTCAGCCCGGCCTCCGCAAGCCTCGACATTAACCAGTGCCGGTCGAACGCCACACCAGCCTCCGGTACCGCCGGATCCTGCAGCCAGCCCCACTCCTGCCTCGCCATGAAGTGCGGGTAAGTGGTGCGCGTCTCGATCACCTTGGAAGACTCGTCGTCGACGAGAAAGAAGGAGGCGAAGAGCCGGCCCCGCCGCGCCAGGACGCGACGCACTTCACCCATGTAGTTCTCCAGCGCCGGTGGCAAAAGGTGGGTGAACAGCGAAGTCGCGATGACGAGATCGAAGGCGCGATCGCTCCACGGGAATCGAAAGCTCTCCGGGGTCGTTGTGCCGCCCGGGTTGTAGGACGAACTGCGGAGCGGGATGTGCCGGAACTCGAAGCGCAGCGGATCGAGCCTGAGGACGTACAGGCACCACTCGATGTACGGCAGCGCGACGTCGAAGCCGACGTACTTCCCGTATCTGCCGAGGCGCTGCGACAGCGGCCACGCCACCCGGCCGAGGCCGCAGCCGATGTCGAGCACGCGATCCCAGCGGCGTAACCCGGCGAGATCGTCGACGAGATCCACGGTCTCCTCGCCGATCTTCCAGTAGTCGCCAGGTCCGACACCGCCAGCCAAGGCATGAGGCGGCGTCGGCGGTTGCTCAAGCGGAGCTCGTCGCCGCTGAAAGAACATCATCAGCAGCCTATCGCGTCCCATCTACCCAGACTCGACCGGACCTTCGGTTCGCAATCAGGAACACGTCTCCCCCCGTCGCCGAACCGAACAGCTGGCAGGCCGGCCATCGGGAGTCTCTGCGGCCTCGCTAGCGCCCGCCGAGAAAGGCGGGCAGCGGCGCGAAGTCCTGCAGGGGGACGCCGGTGGCGGCCCGCGCCAGGACTTCGTCGGAGTCCTTCCAGTGGTGGTCGAGGATGAAGACGCGAGCATCGACCGGGACCCACGTCCCATCGGCCTGCCGGCGCCGCACCTCGTAGTGCAGGTGCGGACTCGCGCTCCAGCCGCTGCTGCCGACCGTGCCGAGGACCTCGCCGGCGTGCAACCGCTGTCCGGAGCGCACCGCGATCTGGTCGAGGTGACCGTAGATCGTCAGGTAGCGGTCGCCGTGGCGCAGCACCACCAGGTTCCCGAATCGCCACCAGACGCTGTCCTCGCGCACCTGCGCCTTGCCGGCGAAAGCCACCGTACCCGCGGCGGGCGCGTGCACCGGCGCGCCGAGCCGCGCCGCGAGGTCGATTCCGGAGTGGACCTCGATCTCGCGGGTGAACGGGCTGCGCCGCGACCCGAAGCCGCTGGTCAGCACGAAGTCGGGGCCGCGCAACGGGCAGGCGGCAGGCGTCTGCAGCACCGCGTCGACGTGCTCGCGCTCGAACGCCGCCGCCCGCTCGATACCCTGATCGAGCCAGCGCAGCTCGCCGCCGATGGTGCGGCGCATCTGCTCGAGCGAACGCACCGTGTCGCCGTAGATCGAGCTGTCTCCCGGGCCGGCGCTGCCCGCCGCCTCGAGCTCCACATCGCCCGCTCCGCCGAGCTCGTACAGCAGATCGACCTTGCGCACCTTGACGCGCAGCTCGTCGGCGCGTTGCTCGAGGGCCTGGAGCTCGCGCGCCAGGCCGCGCAGCCGCGCGCCGATCGCGGCGCGGTCGCCGGCGAGCGCGGCGTACTGGTGATAGCCGCGCAGGTCGGCGATCACCCACGGCGCCAGACCGATTCCGCCGATGACCAGCGCCCCCCAGGCGACGATCGCCGCCAGGGCGGCGCGCTTGCCGCCCCGCGACAGGCGCAGCACGCGGCCGCGCCGGTTGGGGTCGGTGCTCTGGAAGCGGATCTCGAAGACGGGCTTCTCGCTCACCAGCGACGGCCGGTGCCGGCCGCTCCGGGAAGGGCGGCGGGGCCGCTCGGCACGGCCCGCGCGACCGCCGCCTCGTCGGCGTGCACGGCGACCGCGGCGCGCAGCTCGCCGAGCACGCCGGGGGCCGCCGCCAGGACGTTGCCGGTCTCCAGGTAGCGCTCGCCGCCGTCGAGGTCGCAGATCGCGCCGCCAGCCTCGCGCACCAGCAGGGCGCCGGCGGCGACGTCCCACGGCGACAGGCGGAACTCGAAGAAACCGTCGTAGACGCCGGCCGCCGTGTAGGCGAGGTCGAGCGCCGCGGCGCCGCAGCGACGCACCGCCCGCGCTCGGAGGAAGACCTCGCGGAACACCGCCAGGTACAGGTCGAGCGCGCCCCGGGCGCGGAACGGGTAGCCGGTGGCGAGAAAGGCGCCCTGCAGGCCGGCGCGCCGCGACACCTGGATCGGATTGCCGTTCCAGCGCGCTCCCCCGCCGCGGGTGGCGGTGAACAGGTTGTCGCCGAGCGGATCGAGCACCGCCGCGGCCTCGATCCGCTGCCCGCGCATGCAGGCGATCGACACGCAGAAGACCGGCAGGCCCTGCAGGAAGTTGGTCGTCCCGTCGAGCGGGTCGACGACCCAGAGGAACTCGCCCGCCCCCGGGCTGGCGCCGCCCTCCTCGCCGAGCACCGCGTGATCCGGATGGCGGCGGGCGATGATCGCGCGCACCACATTCTCGCTTTCGCGATCGGCGCGGGTCACGAAGTCGTTCTCCGCCTTGACCTGGACGTCGAGCGCCCCGCTGCGGAACCAGCGCAGCAGCACCTCGCCGCCGGCGCGTGCCGCCTCGACCGCGGTCGCGAGGAGCTGTTGGTGGTTTACGGCGACGTCGCTCATGCGGACGCCGAGACTAGCAGAGGGCGGCGGGCCGACCGACCGCTCGCGCGGCCTACGCCAGAGCGACGACGCGCCCGCCGAGAACCGTCTGGGTCGGCCGCCCGCGCAGCTTCCAGCCGTCGAACGGCGTGTTGCGTCCCTTGCTGCGGAACGCGGCCGCCCGCACCGTGTGCTGGCGATCGAGCTGGAATATCGAGACGTCGCCCGGGCTGCCCACCGCGAGCGAGCCGCCCGGCAGGCCGAAGACGCGCGCCGGACCGGTCGACAGCAGCTCGACGAGGCGGGCGAGCGTGATGATCCCGGGCCGCACCAGCCGGTCGAGGCACAGCGCCAGCGTCGTCTCGAGCCCGACGATGCCGAACGGCGCCGAGCCGAACTCCTGGTCCTTCTCGTCGGCGTGGTGCGGAGCGTGGTCGCTGGCGATGGCGTCGATCGTGCCGTCGGCGAGCCCGGCGAGCAACGCCTGGCGATCGGCCTCGGTGCGCAGCGGCGGGTTCATCTTGAGGTTGGTCGAGAAGCTGCGCTCGCCGATCTCGCGATCGGTCAGCAGCAGGTGGTGCGGCGTCACCTCGCAGGTCGCGTCGAGCCCGCGCCGCTTGGCCTGGCGCACCAGGTCGAGCGAGCGCGCGGTCGACAGGTGGGCGACGTGGTAGCGGCCACCGGTCTCCTCGAGGAGCAGCAGATCCCTCGCCACCATCAGATCCTCGGCCAGACCGGGGATGCCGGCGAGGCCGAGCCTCGTCGACCACTCGCCCTCGTGCATGACGCCCTTGCCGGTGAGCTCCATGTCCTGGGCGTGCTGCACGATGCGCACCCCGAAGTGCTGCGCGTAGAGCAGCGCGCGGCGCATCAGCTCGGGATGCGCCACCGGCTTGCCGTCGTCGGAGAACGCCACCACGCCGGCCGCCACCATCTCGCCGATCTCCGCCAGCTCCTCGCCCTTGAGGCCCTTGCTCACCGCGCCGATCGGATACACCCGGGCGAAGCCGTGCCGCCCCGCCTCGGCCAGGATGTGCTCGGTCACCGAGCGGTTGTCGTTGACCGGATCGGTGTTCGCCATGCAGGCGACCGCGGTGAAGCCGCCGGCCGCCGCCGCCAGAGTGCCGGTGCGCACCGTCTCCTTGTACTCCTGGCCGGGCTCGCGCAGATGGACGTGGATGTCGATCAGCCCCGGCGCCACCACCTGGCCCTCGGCCTCCAGCACCTCGACGCCGCGCGGCGGCGCGATCTTCGGCGCCCGCCGGGCGACCACCCCGTCCTCGATCAGCAGGTCGGCGACCTCGTCGACGCCCGAGCCGGGATCCAGCACGCGGCCACCACGGACGAGCAGCTTCACGACGCCTCCAGATGCGCGCCCGAGCACAGGTACAAGACCGCCATGCGCACCGCGACGCCGTTGGTGACCTGATCGAGGATCACCGAGTAGGGGCCGTCGGCGACCTCGCTCGCGATCTCGACGCCGCGGTTCATCGGCCCCGGGTGCATGATGATGACGTCGGGCTTGGCCCGCTTCAGGCGCTCGACGGTGAGCCCGAACAGGTTGAAGTACTCGCGCACCGAGGGAAAGGCCACCCGCGCGCCGCGCTCGAGCTGGATGCGCAGCATCATCACGACGTCGGCGCCGGCGATCGCGTCGGCGAGGTCGTGCGCGACCCGCACTCCCATCTTGCCGATCTCGACCGGCATCAGGGTGCGCGGCGCGGCGACCGTCACCTGGGCGCCGAGCTTGGTCAGCAGGTGGATGTTCGAGCGCACCACCCGGCTGTGCTCGATGTCGCCGACGATCGCCACCTTCAGCCCGGCGATGCGACCCTTCTTCTGGCGGATCGTGAACGCGTCGAGCAGCGCCTGGGTGGGGTGCTCGTGGGCGCCGTCGCCGGCGTTCACCACCCCGGCCTTCAACCGCCGGGCGAGCAGGTGCGGCACTCCGGCGTGCTTGTGGCGGATGACCACCAGGTCGGGCGCCATCGCCTGCAGGTTCAGCGCGGTGTCGATCAGGCTCTCGCCCTTCTCCAGCGAGGAGCCCGCGGTCGAGAAGTTCAGATTGTCGGCGGACAGCCGCTTCTCGGCGATCTCGAAGCTCGAGCGGGTGCGCGTCGAGGCCTCGAAGAAGAGATTCATGACCGTCTTGCCGCGCAGGGTCGGCACCTTCTTGATCGGCCGCTCGCCGACCTCGCGCATCGACTCGGCGGTGTTGAGGATGAGCTCGATCTCATCGCGCCCGAGGTCGGCGATGCCGAGCAGGTCCTTGCGGTTCCAGACCGGGGGCACGCGACTACTCCAGGCGCTCGAGGATCTGCACGAACTCCTTGCCGGCGTCGCTCGCCGGGAAGGCGACCTTGATCACCTCGTCGTCCGAGGTCGGCACCACCTTGCCCACCACGTCGGCCTGGATCGGCAGCTCGCGATGGCCGCGGTCGACCAGCACCGCCAGGCGCACCGCCTTGGGGCGGCCGTAGTCGATCAGCGCGTCGAGCGCGGCGCGCACCGTGCGGCCGGTGTACAGCACGTCGTCGCACAGCACCACGATGCGGCCGTCCGGCGCCACCGGGAAGCGGCTCTCCTTGACCACCGGGTTGGGGGCGATGGTCGAGAGGTCGTCGCGGTACAGCGTGATGTCGAGCATGCCGATCGGCGGGCGCTTGCCCTCCATGCGCTCGATCTCGGTCGCGATCGCCTCGGCGAGCGGCACGCCGCGGGTCAGGATCCCGACCAGCAGGAGGTCGCCGATGCCGCGATTGCGCTCGACGATCTCCCCCGCCATGCGCCGCACCACGCGACGCATCTGCTGCGCGTCCAGAATCGTCTTCTTGGGCTTGAGATTGTGCTGCACGTCCCCTCCCGGACCTCGGCCGATGCTATCACGCGCTCGGCGAGCGTCGCCCCGCGCTACAATGCCGCCCGCCGATGTCCAAGCCGCCGACCACGCCTCCCTCCGCACCGACCGGCTGGCGCGCCTACCGGCAGGAGATCGCCTTCCTGACCGTCTTCCTGCTGATCCTGGGCGGTGGCTTCACGCTGCTGTCGCTCACCTGGGTGAACGATCACCTGGTCGAGCCCTTCACCGGCCTGGTCGCCGACGCCAGCGGCGTGGCGCTCAACCTGCTCGGCCAGCACGTCACCATGCAGGGCACCGTGCTGCGCAGCGCGCGCTTCGCGGTCAACATCCGCAACGGCTGCAACGGAATCGAGGCGCTGATCATCTTCCTGGCCGCGATCCTCGCCTTTCCCGCCACCTGGCGGTCGCGCCTGATCGGACTCCTGCTCGGCACGCTCGCGATCCAGGTCGTCAATCTGGTGCGGGTGGTGGCGCTGTTTCTCACCGGCGCCTACCTGCCGAGCTGGTTCGAGAGCTCGCACACGGTGATCTGGCAGACGATCGTGATCCTGTGCGCCGTGCTGCTGTGGATCTTCTGGGCGCAGCGCTATGCCGAGCGGACCGGTGCGGCGCAGCAAGGCTGACCCCGCCACGACGCGTGCCGCCGCCAAGCCCGGCAGGCTGGGCCAGCTGGGATGGACCTCGCGCTTCGCGCGCAACCTGCTGCTGGCGCTGGTGCCGGTGACCATCGTCTGGGTCCTGCTGACGCCGTTCTACAACCTGCTGCTGGTCACCGGCGCCGAGGACCTCCTGCACTGGACCGAGGCCCGGCCGCACACCCTGCTCCACCTGCGCGACGGGCGCTACCTGAGCCTGACCCGCGACGACTTCGGCGGCAAGGCCTGGGACTGGCAGGGCAGCCTGGTCGACGTGCACTTCAATCTGCTGATGATCGGCGCGCTGTTCCTGGCCGTCCCCGACGTGCCGTGGCGACGCCGCGCCGGGGCGCTCGGCGTGGCGCTGCTGATCGCGGTCTTCTTTCACCTCGCGCTGCTCTACTTCGCGATGAAGGCGGCGCTCGCCACCCAGATCGGCGAGTGGAGCGCGGCGCACTTCGGCCCCCTGGCCCGCAACCTGTACGGAATGACCTGGCACCTGCTCGATCTGCCGCTGAAGTTCGCGCTACCCTTCGCGCTGTGGGCGGCGTTCTTCCTCGATCAGCTGCCGGTGCGAGCGTCGCGATGAGCGCTCCGGCGGCCCCCAGCGAGCCGCGCCTCGCGGTGGTGATCCCCTGCCGCAACGAGGCGACCACCATCGCCAAGGTGATCGCCGGATTTCGCGACGCGCTGCCAGCCGCCGAGATCCTGGTGGTCGACAACGGCTCGACCGACGACTCCGCGTCCCGGGCCGCAACCGCGGGCGCCCGGGTCATCGACGAGCCGCGCGCCGGCAAGGGCTTCGCCCTCGCCGCCGGCTTCGCCGCGGCGCGCGACGCCGACTACGTGATCATGGTGGACGGCGACGACACCTACCCGGCGGACCGCGCCGGCGAGCTGGTCGAGCGCGCCCGCCAGGGGTTCGACATGGTGATCGGCACGCGTCTCGCGCAAGGCACCTCGGACGCCTTCCCGCTCGGCCATCTGGTCGGCAACCGCGGCTTCAACGCTCTGGTTCGCCTGTTCTTCGGACTGCGCACCGCCGACCTGTTCTCCGGCTACCGCGTGCTCAGCCGGCGCCTCCTCGCCGTCGCGCCGCTCATCGCGCGCGGCTTCGAGGCCGATGCCGAGCTGTCGCTGCAGGCGGCGCAGCTCGGCTTCAAGGTCTCCGAGCTCCCCGTCGCCTACCGCGGCCGCCCGCCGCAGAGCGCCAGCAAGCTGCGCACCTTGCGCGACGGCTGGCGCATCCTGATCAGCATCCTGACCTTCCTGCGCGACTACCGTCCGGTCAAGTTCTTCGGCCTGATCAGCCTCGGATTCATCGGCCTGTCGCTCGCCGGCGGCAGCGTGGTCATCCTCGAGTTCCTGCGCACCGGGCTGGTGCCGCGGCTTCCCCTGGCGGTTCTCTCGGCGGCGCTGTTCCTGCTCGGCGCCCTGTCGTTCGCCTGCGGTGTCATCCTGTCCTCGATCAACCGCAGGACCGCCGAGCTCGCCACCCTCCTTTCGCGCCGCTAGCCGCGAGGCCACCGCCCTTGCGGATCCTGCTGCTCTACGAAACCGCCTACCCGGCCGCGATCGGCGGCATCGAGCTGCGCAATCACGCGATGGCCATCGAGCTGGCGCGCCGCGGTCACGCCGTCACCCTGGCGACCTTCGGCGACGCGCCGCCCGATCTGCCGGCCGGCGTGGAGCACTGCTCGCTCGGCCCTGCGGCGCGTCTGTATCGCGGCGGCAGCCGACGTTCGTCCCGCCAGGCGCTGCGCTTCGCCGCGGCCGCCGCGCGGCTTGATCTGGCGCCCTACGACGCCATCGAGACCGCCAACATGCCCTATCTGCACCTGCCGGGTCTGGCGCTGCGCTGCCGGGGACGCCATCGTCCCCTGGTCGTCACCTGGTACGAGTACTGGGGGCCCTACTGGCGGAGCTACCTGCCGCCGGCGCTGGCGCCGTTCGCGCGCGCTTTCGAGCGCGCCACGCTCCATCTCGGCGCGCGGCTCACCTGCCAGAGCGCGCTCGTCGCTCGCCGTCTCGAGCGCGGCCGCCGGCGGGAGGAGATCGACATCGTCCCGTGCGGCGTCGACCTGCGGGCGATCGAGCACGCCGCCCGCACTCCCCTCCCCGGCGCGCCGCTCGTCGTCGCCGGACGGCTGCTGGCGCACAAGCGCATCGATCTCCTGCTGCAGGCGCTGGCGCTCCTGCCCGTCGCACCCGCCGGGCCGCTGCTCGACGTCGTCGGCAGCGGGCCCGAGTTGCCGCGGCTCGAGGCCTTGGCGCGCCAGCTCGGGATCGCCGGCCGGGTGCGCTTCCATCCCCCGCTGCCCGACAGCCTGACGCTCTGGCGGACGATGGCCGGCGCCTGCATCGCGGTGCAGCCCTCGGCGCGCGAGGGCTTCGGACTGTTTCCCCTCGAGGCGATGGCGCTCGGGCTCCCGGTCGTCTACTGCGCCAGCCCGGAGAGCGCGGTCGGCGAGCTGGTCCGCGACGGCATCGAGGGCGTCTGCGTGGCGCCGTCGCCCGCGGAGCTCGCGGCCCGGCTCGCCGCTCTGCTCGCCGACCCGGAGTCGCGGCGCCGATTCGGCGAGGCCGGCCGCCGGCGCGCGGCGGGCTACGACTGGTCGCACGCCGCCGGCGCGCTGGAGAGCTGCCTCGCGCGGCTCAGCGCTCGCCGCTGAGCGCCGCGACCTCGAGCAGCGAGTCGCCGAACCACGGCGTCTCGACGACGCGGCCGATGCGGCGCAGCGGCCGCAGCTTCGGATTGCCCTCCCCGACGCAGCAGAAGTTCGACATCGTGGTCGAGCGCAGCGGCCGGAAGCCCGACTCGCGCAGCGCCGCGCGCAGCATCCCCGGCGTGAACATCCAGACGTGGGTCGGATCGAGGTGCCAGGTCCAGCGCCGGCCGAGCAGCGGCCGCGCCGCGCTGTGCGCGTTCAGGGTCACGACGACCAGCAGTCCCGGCGGGCGCAGCACCCGCCGGCATTCGGCGAGCAGAGACCGGTAGTCGCGCACGTGCTCGATCACGTCGAGCACCAGCACGGCGTCGAAGCTCACGGCCGCAAACGGCAGGCCCTCCTCGGCCGAGGCGCGGGCCACCCCGGCGCCGCGGCGGCGCGCGGCGCGGACCGCCAGGGGCGCGATGTCGATCCCGTACGGGCGATAGCCGCTGGCGGCGAGCTCGTCGAGCAGGAATCCGAAACCCGAGCCGACGTCGAGGACTCGCCCGTCGCGCAGCCCGGCCGCGCGCAGCAGCTCGACCAGGTAGCGCAGGTAGCGCCGCTTGCCTTCGTGCAGCACGAAGTACTCGCGATCGAAGTAGTCGTGGGCCTGGCTCACGGTCCCGGCTCCGCAGCTCCCGGCACGCCGAGCACAGCGTAGACCGCCGCCGACGGCCCGCGGTAGACCTCGCGAAACAGTGGCGAGGCGCGCAGGCGCTCGGCGAAGCGCGCGGCGGCCCGCGGCGTCTGCGGGACCAGAACATGGTCGACCCCGAGCCGGCGCAGGCGCCGGTAGACGACCTCGGGCTGGGCCGGATCGAGGACCCGCCAGTACGCGGCCGGGCCCGTCACCTCGCCGAGGAAGCGGCCGCCGGCGTAGTCGCGAAGCTGCTCGCACCAGGCGCCGTACACCGTGGCGCCCTCGCCGCCGTGCGATCTCAACCAGGCCAGTCCCTCGTAGCCCGGAACCTGGCGGGTGAGGAAGGCTTCGCGCGCCGCGGCGCTGGCGGGCGGTGGTCCGAGCTTGGCGAAGCGATGCGTGCCCCAGGCGAGGCCCGGCAGAAGGCAGGCGACCGCCAGCGCGGCGCTCCAGCGCGGCGCGTCCAGGGCGCGCCAGCGGGTCAAGCTCAGCGCCCCGGCGAGCGCCAGCGCAGGGGCCGCGGGCAGCAGGTAGCGGATGTGCACCAGAGGCAACACCGCGGCATAGGCGGCGGTCAGCCCCAGGGCCCAGCGGCCGAAGCGCTCGCCGCCGCGCCGCCAGCTGGCGAGCAGGAGCGCCAGGACCAGGAGGTAGGCCGGCGAGACCGGCGGCTGCTGGCCGACCCGCGCCGGCCGGAACACCGCGTCGAACGGGGCGCGCAGCCACTCGACCAGGGTCGCCACTCGGCCGGCACCGCCCCCCGGGTTGTAGGACCACGCCGTGCTGCCGAAGATCGAAGACGCGAACGGGAACAACGGGTTTCCCGTCGCCAGGAAGATCCGCCCATACGGCAGCAGCATCGGCAGAGCGGCGAGCGCCGAGGTGGCGAACGCACCGCGCCAGCGTCGCTCCCGCCAGGCCCTCCATCCCTTCCGCACGAGCAGGATCGCCACCAGGAACAGCCCGAGATACTTGGTCGCCGCGGCGAAACCGCTGAAGATCGCGGCCGCGCGCCAGCCGGTTCCATCCCTTTCGGCGACGTCCCAGGCGAGCAGGCCGGCGGTCGCGAACATCGCCAGCAGCGGCTCGACGTACGCCGTGCCCTGCAGGTAGAGGACCAGCGGGCTGCCGACATAGATCGCGGCGGCCCACAGCCCGGCGGCGCGCGAGCCACGCCGTCCGCCCCACTCGACGAGCAGCGCCGCGGTGGCGGCGGTCGCCAGCCACGAAACCAGGTGGACCGACGTCGCGCGCGCGAAGAGCAGGACCTCCGCCGCCAGCACCTCGCAGAGCGCCGGCGACACCGGCAGCCGCAGATCGACGAGGAACGGGAGCCCGCCGCTGGCGGCATAGGCGCGCGCCGTCGGCAGGTGGTACAGCGTCTCGTCGAACGGCAGCGGCGGGTACAGCGCCAGCGCGAGGGCGATCGCACCGAAGGCAGCGACGACCGCGAGCTCGACCCGATTGGCGCCGCCGGCCAGGCGTAGGCGGCGCAGGACCCGCCCGGCGGGCGCCACTCCCGGCAGCGCCAGGGCAGCCGCCAGGAGCGCGACGGGAAGGCCGCGCAGCAGACCCAGGGTGGCCAGCGCGTAGCCACCGCCGCCGAGCAGTCCGAGGCCGAGCGCGGTCGCCAGCGCCCACTCGCCGATGGGTGTCGCGGCGAGGCCTCGATCCGCCACCCACCGCGCCCCCGCCGTCCAGGCGCAGAGCGCCAGCACGAGGCCGGCGATCAAGGGCTCCAGGAGGTACGGGAGGCTCATCGGGAGGTC
>JBLMYC010000182.1:0-7545 GCA_050258075.1 Acidobacteriota bacterium | reverse complement strand
GGTACCCGGTGCGCGCCCTGCCGCCCGAGCAGACCGGCATCGCGCGCCTGATCGTCGCGGTGGCGCTCGGCGCGTTGCTGTCGAGCGCGCTTTGGATCGGCCTCGGCGTCGGCTGGGCGGCGCTGCTCGGTCATGCGCCCGGGCTCGGCGCGGCGCCGCAGCACCTTGCGGCGGCGCTGCCGCTCCTCTTCGCGGTGGGTCTGCTGCTCTTCCTGCTTGCCGTTGCCGTCCACTACCTGCTGGCCGCGATCGCGCGCGCCCACGAGGCCGAGCGGCGCGCCCTCGCCGCCCAGGTCCACGCCCGCGAGGCGGAGCTGCGGGCCCTCAAGGCGCAGCTCGATCCGCACTTCCTGTTCAACAGCCTGAACTCGGTCGCCGCGCTGGCCGGTTCGGACCCGCGCGCGGCGCGGCGCATGTGCGTGCTGCTCGCCGGTTTCCTGCGCAAGAGCCTGAGCCTGGGCGCCCAGGAGCTTGTCCCGCTGTCCGAGGAGCTGTATCTCGCCGAGACCTACCTGGCGATCGAGCAGGTGCGCTTCGGCGACCGGCTGCGGGTGGAGACCCAGGTCGACGAGGATGCGCAGAGCCTGGCGGTGCCGCCACTCCTGCTCCAGCCGCTGCTCGAGAACGCGATCCGCCACGGCATCGCGCACCGCCTGGAGGGCGGCACGATCGAGCTCACGCTGCACCGGCGCGGCGCCGAGCTCGACCTCGTGGTGCGCAACCCCTGCGACGGCGATCGGCCGGCGGGGGCGGCGAGCGGTGTCGGTCTGCGCAACGTGCGCGGGCGCCTCGAGGCGCTGTACGGCCACCGGGCGGCGCTCGCGACCCGCGAGGAGGGCGGCGAGCATCGGGTCCACATCGTGCTGCCCGCCGAGCCCGCCGCCTGAGGCGCCACGATAGGCTCGTCTCACGGCGATGAGCGATCCCCTGCGCGCCTTGATCGTGGACGACGAGGAGCTGGCCAGGAGCCTGCTGCGCGAGCTGCTCGCCGAGCGCGGCGACGTCGAGGTGGTGGGCGAGGCGGCGAACGGCTTCGAGGCGGTGAAGGCCTGCGCCGAGCTGCGCCCGGACGTCGTGTTCCTCGATATCCAGATGCCCAAGCTGTCGGGTTTCGAGGTGCTCGAGCTGCTCGAGCCGCGGCCGGCGGTGGTCTTCGTCACCGCGTACGACGAGCACGCGCTGCGTGCCTTCGAGGTCAACGCGGTCGACTATCTGCTGAAGCCGTTTCCGAGCGAGCGGCTCGCCGCGGCGATCGCGCGCGCCGCCGAGCGCGTGCGGCGGCGCGAGGAGCTGCCGGCCGGGCCGCTCGCCGCCGCGGCGCGGTCCGGCCAGCCGGTCGAGCGCGTGCTGCTGCGCGAGGAGAGCGGCGTCGTCGTCCTGCCGGTCGAACAGATCGACTGGGTGGAGGCGCGCGACGACTCGGTCTGCTTCCACGCCGCCGGCCGCAAGCACCGCAAGACCCAGACGCTCGCCGAAGTCGAGGCGCAGCTCGATCGGCAGCGCTTCGTGCGCATCCACCGCTCGGTGCTGCTGAACGTGGCTCGTCTGGCGCGGCTCGAGCCCTACGCCAAGGACAGCTGGGTGGCGATCCTCGGCTCCGGGGCGCGCTTGCCGGTCAGCCGCGCCGGCCGCAAGCGCCTCGAGGAGCTGCTCGGCGCCCTGTAGCGCCGCCCGGCCCGCGGCTTGACAGAGGGCTGCCTGTGACTTAGATTTTGACTGGTCAAAATCCGATCTTCCGCTTTTCGTATGGCTCGCCACCGACCTCCCCGCGAAGACGTCCCGACATCCTCGGCGGAGGTGCCAGCGCTCGAGGATGGGCAGCGATCGCTCGAGGGCATGCACGGGACGGTGGCGGTGCCGCATCCCGGCGCCGGCTTCTGGCGGCACTGGCGGGCCTACGTCGGGCCGGCGTTGCTGGTCAGCGTGGGCTACATGGATCCCGGCAACTGGGGCACCGACCTCCAGGCCGGGGCGCGCTTCAAGTACGGCCTGCTGTGGGTGGTGGCCCTGGCGAGCGCCATGGCGATCGTCCTGCAGGTGATCGCGGCGCGGCTCGGCGTGGTGACCGGCAAGGACCTCGCGCAGTGCTGCCGCGACTGGCTGCCGCGCTGGACGCGTTGGCCGAACTGGCTGTTCTGCGAGATGGCGATCGGGGCCTGCGACCTCGCCGAGGTCCTGGGCAGCGCGGTCGCCCTCAACCTGCTGTTCGGCATCCCGCTGCTGTGGGCGGTCTTGATCACCGGCCTCGACGTGCTCCTGCTCCTCGCCCTGCAGGGCTTCGGCATGCGCACGATCGAGGCGGTCGTCCTGCTGCTGGTCGCCACGATCGGCCTCTGCTACTTCCTCGAGATCTTCGTGCTGCCGCAGACCCAGCCGAGTTTCGCGGAGATGGGACGCGCCCTCCTGCGGCCGGGTTTCCGCGAGGCCGGTATGATCTACGTCGCAATCGGGATCATCGGCGCCACGGTCATGCCGCACAATCTCTATCTGCACTCCGCCCTGGTGCAGAGCCGCCGGCTGCAGCGCGACACCGCTTCGCTGCGCATGGCGCTGCGCTTCAACACCCTCGACTCGGCTGTCGCCCTGGCGGTGGCGTTCTTCGTCAATGCGGCGATCCTGGTGCTGGCTGCCAACGTGTTCTTTGGCAAGACGGCGCTGGTGCTGGGCGGCGGCCAGACCGTCCAGTTCGGCGCCGATGCCGACTGGATCCGGATCGCCTACCTGACCCTGGCGCCGCTCCTGGGTACGGTCGCGGCGAGCACCCTGTTCGCGGTGGCCCTGCTGGCCAGCGGCCAGAGCAGCACGATCACCGGCACGCTCGCCGGACAGGTGGTGATGGAGGGCTTCATGCACTGGCGGCTGTCGCCGTGGGCGCGCCGCCTGGTGACCCGCGGCCTCGCCATCCTGCCGGCGGTGCTGGTGATCTGGCTGCGCGGCGATTCGAGCGTCACTGACCTGCTCACTCTGAGCCAGGTGGTCCTGGCGCTGCAGCTGCCGTTCGCGATGTTCCCGCTGCTCCTCTTCGCCGGCTCGCGCAAGCACATGGGCTACTGGCGGACGGGCCGCCTGCTGACCGCCGCGGGCTGGACCTGCGCCCTGCTGATCACGGCGATGGACCTCGCCGGCCTGCCCGAGTCGCTGCGCGCTGCCTGGCAGATCCTGGTGGGGGGTTGAAGGCCATGTACCGCTCGATCCTGGTGACCCTCGACGCCACGCCGACCGATCGCGCCATCATCGACCACGTGAAGCCGCTCGCCAAGCTCACCGGGGCCAAAGTCGTGCTGCTCCACGTCGCCACCGGCTGGGCGGCGCGCACCTTCGGCCCCGACGCGGTCTCCCCGGAGATCCGCGAGGACACCGAGTACCTCGAGCGGATGCGCGCCGAATTCCAGGCCGCGGGCGTCGAAGCCTCGATCGAGCTCGCGTACGGCGATCCGGCCCGCGAGATCGTGCGCTGGGTGAAGGAAAAAGGCTGCGACCTGGTGGCGATGAGCACCCACGGCCACCGCTTCTTTGCCGACATGTTCCTGGGCGTCACCGCGACTCGCGTCCAGCACCGGGTGAACGTCCCGGTGCTGCTGCTGCGCGCCACTTGATCGGCGGGCGGGCGCTCAGCTGCGCTCGCCCTCGAGCCGGCGATAGCCTCGATTCCAGTAGACCAGCGGCGTGCCGTCGCTCGCCGAGTGACTGGCCTCGACCAGTCCGGTGTGGATCGTGTGGGTGCCAGCATCGAGGCGGTCCTGCAGGCGGCAGTCGAGCCAGGCCAGGGCGTCGCGCAGCACCGGCGCGCCGGTCGCGGCGCTCGTCCAGTCGCCGACCGCGAAGCGGTCCTCGTCCTTCACCCAGGCGAAGCGATTGGACAGCTCGAGCTGGTCGTGGCGCAGGATGTTGACCGCGAAGCTCGCCCGGGGCTGGGCGAGCAGGGCGTGCGCCTTGTGGCGGCGGTCGATGATGATCGCGACCAGCGGCGGGTCCGGCGAGATCGACGCAAACGCCGAGACGGTCAGGCCGTGCACCGCGTCACCGGCCTTGATCGTGACGATGGTGACGCCGGAAGGGAACTGACGCAGAGCGGCGCGGAAATCCTCGGAGGCGATGGGCATGGCGGGATCTTACGCCGGCGCGCCGCGCCACCCGTCGCTTCACGGGGAGACGCAGTCGCTCAGTGCCTGGTGCAGGGTCACGGCGTCGGGGCAGTTGTGGCGCATGACGCCGCCGAGGATCGCGGCGAGCGCGAGGACCAGGATAAACGGGATCCAGGTCGAACCCAGCACGCTGCGCTCCCAGGACTCGTCGTGCGCGCCACGCGCCACCTTCACCAGGCCGGGCAGCAGCGCGGCGTGGAACGCGGCCTCGGAGAGGATCACCGGCGCCTGATAGACGAGGTAGATGCCGGCGCCGCAGATGGCGGCGACCAGCACGGCGAGCGCGATCAGGATGCCGAGGCCGTCGCCGCTGCCCCCGCCCGAGCCGCCGGAGCGGCCCGAGTGACCGGAGCCACCCGATTGGCCGCTGCCCGATGGGCGAGCGGCCGGCGAAGAGCTCGACAGGGGCAGGGCGACCGGCTGCGGGGCGACGTTGGCCTCCTCGAAGCCGGTGCTGGCGCCGCCGCCACCGAAGCTGCCGCCGCGCCCACCGATGTCGCTGCCGCTCGCCCCGGAGGAGCCTCCCCAGGAGATGCCGCCGGAGTTGCCGAGGCCGCTGAGATCGAGCCCGCGACTCTGCCGCCCGCTCGGCGAGGTGCGCTCGACGTAGAACAGCCACAGGCGGATCAAGCCGAAGAAGACGCAGTACGAGACGGCGACCGCCAGCGGGTAGCGCAGCGCCGGATTGGGCAGCCCCGCCCAGCGCAGGAGGACGCTCGCCCAGACGCCCGACAGGATCACTCCGCCCAGCATCAGCCCCATGTGGAGGCGGACGAAGTAGCGGTGAGTGAGGAGGCTCCGGAGAGCCGTCGGTGGCGTTTCCATCGGTCGCTCCGGGCGGCGGCTAGGGGCGGAGGGCGTCGATCTCGCGCAGGACCTCGTCCTTGGTGAGCAGCTCGGAGAAGAGATGCGGCTCCTTCCCGGGGCGGTACAGCATGTAGAACGGGATGCCGTAGCGACCGTGCTCGGCGAGGAAGCGCGCGATCGTGTCGCTGCGGTTCGTCCAGTCGGCCCTCATCGCCACGACGCCGTGGCGCTTTAGCGCAGCGGCCATCTCCGGCGTCTCCAGCACCAGCCGCTCGTTGACCTTGCAGGTGAAGCACCAGTCGGCGGTGACGTCGACGAAGACCGGCTTGCCCGCCGCGACCAGGCGCTGCGCCTCGCCACGGTCCCAGGGCTGCCACGGGATCAGGCGCTCGACCGTGGCGCTTGGATCGGCCGCGCGCCCGCCGCTGGTCGAGCCGGCGAGCAGGATCGTGCCGACGCCTAGCCCCAGCATGAGCAGGGCGAACACCTTGCGCGACGCCCGCCCGGGCGCAGCGCGGTGGATCAGCCAGGCGCAGAGAGCCATGCCGAGCAGCGCGAGCTGCACCAGCGCCAGGCGGTCGGGGGCGACCTGCGCGGCGAGCACGTAGAAGAGCCACACCGCGGCCGCCGCGAGCAGGAAGCCCATCAAGCCCTTGAGCGTGTCCATCCAGGCGCCCGGCCTGGGGAGTGCGCGGGCGAAACCGGGGGCGGCGGCGAGCACGAGGTAGGGGCTCGCCATCCCCAGGCCGACGGCGGCGAAGATGGCCAGGATGACCGGTGCCGGCTGGCCGAGCGCGAAGCCGATCGCCGTGCCGAGGAACGGCGCCGAGCACGGCGTCGCCATCAGCGTCGCGAACAGGCCGGAGGCGAAGTGCCCGGCGATCCCCTCGCCACCTTGCGCCGACTCGGCGACCCGGGCCAGGCGGGCCGGTAGTGGCACCTCGAAGAGTCCCCACAGGTTGAGGCAGAAGAGAACGACGACGACCGCCAGGAACGCGACGAAGCCGGGGTTCTGGAACTGCACTCCCCAGCCGACCGCGGCGCCGGCGGTGCGCGCCACGATGGCGGTGGCGGCGAGGGCCAGGAAGGACAGAACGATCCCCAGCGCGGTCGACAGCGCCCCGAGCGTGACGTGGGCGCGGCCCTGCCCGGCGCTGCGCACCAGCCCGAAGACCTTCAGCGACAGGACCGGCAGGACGCACGGCATGGCGTTGAGGATCAGGCCGCCGAGCAGCGCGACGAGCAGCATCCAGGCGAGGCCGCGGCGCGGCGCTCCGGATGGCGCTCCGGCCGGGCTGGAGGGGCGCGCGACGTCCTCTCCGCCGGGTCCGACGACGAGACCGAGCGTCGCCTCGGTGTCGACCGGCGGCAGGCAGATCTTGTCCGAGCACGACTGGTAGCGCAGATGGGCGCGCACCGGAACGGTGCCGTTGGCGGTCCCGGCGGGGATGGTCACCTCGACCGGGATCGCCACCTCTCCCGCGTAGACCGAGATCGGCTCGGGAGCGAAGCCGAACTTGCGCATCTCTCCGGCGGGGTAGAGGACCCGCGCCGCCGGCCAGGCGGCCGGGACGTCGACCTCGACGACCGTCGGGATGAGGTAGTCGAAGGTCGGCTGATGGCTGTTGACGTGCCAGCCCGACTGGATCGTGACCACCGCCAGCAGGCGCGCGGTCTCGCCGGCCGCGCTCGCGGTGCGGGTCGCCTCGAGGCGGAACGTGGCGCGCTCCTCGCGCGGGATCGCGGCGCCCATCGGAGCGGCCACGGAGGCGGCGAGCAGGAGCAAGGTCAGCGAGCGGAGGATGCGCATGGCGTCGGGGTCTCGGGGCAGGAGCTTATCGAGCCCAGCCCGCCCGAGGATACGGCGGCCGCGCGGCGGCGGTTGTCTCGCGACGCACGCCGGTTCCGGGGCTCAGGTGCAGCGCGCCGACTTGTCGGCTGCGAGCGCCTGCAGCGCGCGCTGCGCCTGGGCGCTCATCGAGCTTTGAGGATGCTTCTGCAGGAATTCCTCGAGCGACAGCTTGGCGCGGCGGCAATCGCCGGCCTCGTGGGCGATCGAGAAGGCCAGCAGGTCGGCGCGCTCGACGAGCTCCGTATCGTGCTGGCGCTGCGCCGCGGTGCGCGCCGTCGCCAGCGCGGTCGATGCCTCGGCGAAGTCGCGGTCGAGCCGCAGGGCGTCGGCGAGCAGATAGGTGAGCAGCGGACGCTCGTCGGGCTGGACGCTGGCCGAGGCGAGCACCCGGCGGTACAGCTTGGCCGCCCGTGCTCCGTCCCCGCGACGGTGCGCCTCCCCGGCGAGTCGTCGCAGGACTGCCGGGTCGGTCGTCTGCGCATCGCGCTCGACTCGCCCCTCGTAGGCGCGGTAGTCGGCAAGCTCGGCGTCGATCGCGGCGATGTAGCGCTCGGTCGGCAGGAAGCCCTCGATCTGCCCGGCCAGGGCGAGCTGCGGCGTGACGATCAGCGTCGTGGGCAGGCTTTCGGCGTCGAAGCGCGCCGCGAGCTCCGCGCCCTCGCCGCCGTCCTCGGTGTCGACCCGCAACAGCACGAACTGCCGGGCGTAGTCGCGGAAGCGGGGGGTCGAGAAGACCTGCCG
>JBLMYC010000181.1:0-11033 GCA_050258075.1 Acidobacteriota bacterium | reverse complement strand
CGGCTCCATGCCGGCGTCCAGCTCATCCCGCAAGCCTGGAGCACGGTGCGGAGCTTGCGCGTGCAGGTCGAAGCGGTGCACGGAGATCGTCGCGAAGTCCTCGACGTCGCTCGCTTCGCCGCCGGCGAGGAGCCGCGCTGGCTCGAGCTCGACGCCGACCTCGCGAGCGAGGCGGGAGCCGAGCTGACGATCGAGTTCCGGATTGCGATCGAAGGGCTGCCGCCGGAGCATCGGCACTCCGCGATCGTGGCCTGGGGGCCGGTCGTCCTGGCCGGCCCCGGCGGTGACTCGAGCGCGCAACGGCCCAACGTGCTGTTCATCCTGATCGACACGCTGCGCGCCGATCATCTCACCCCCTACGGCTACTCCCGCGACACCTCGCCGAACATCGAGTCGTGGCTGGCGCGGAAGGGTACGGTCTTCGAGAACGCCTACTCGCAGGCACCGTGGACGATACCCTCGGTGGCCTCGTTCCTCACCGGGCGGATGCCGGGCGAGCTGATGGGGGCGGACATCGGGGCGTTCACCATGCCCGTCGACACGCCGACGCTCGGTGAGCGCCTGGGCAAGATGGGTTACGAAACCGGCGGGCTGTTCGCGAACCCAACGCTCCACGCCGGCATCGGCTTCGATCGCGGCTTTGCGACCTTCTATTCGCCGCCGGGCACGCTGGAGGCCATTCGCCTGCCCTGCGATGGGCTGCGCGCCCGGGCCCAGGACTGGCTGCGCGGCCATCAGGACGGCGGACCGTTCTTCCTCTACCTGCATTTCGTCGATCCGCACGATCCGTACGAGAGCCCCGAGGTCGTGAACAATCACTCGCCGTTCGAAGGCGAGTACCACGGCAAGGTGGCCGGCACCTGGGTGCATGGCATCTACAACGGGAAGCTCCGGCTCGAAGATCCGGTGCACGACATCCCGCACATCGTGGCGCTGTACGACAGCGAGATCCACTGGGTCGACCGCTGCGTGGGTCAGGTGCTGCAGACGCTGCGCCCCGAGGTGCTCAACAACACCCTGGTGGTTCTCACCGCGGATCACGGCGAGGAGCTCCACGACCACGGCGGTTGGAAGCACGGCCAGTCGCTGTACCAGGAGCAGATCCACGTGCCGCTGCTGATGCGGTGGGACGGCAGGATCGCCGCTGGCCGGCGCCTGCCCGGCACCGTGCGCCTGCTCGACCTGGTGCCGACCCTCGTCGAGGCGGCGGGTGGCACGGCCACCGGGGCGGAGGGTACGAGCCTCCTGCCGGCGCTGCTCGGTCGCGAGCCGCTACCCCGGCTGATGGCGTTCGCCCAGCACCTGAACGGCGGGCCGATGCGGGCCGCAGCGGTTGCCGACGAGCGCAAGCTGATCCTGTTCAACCGCCATGCACCCTTCCTGCACAGTGACGAGCTCCAGGACTATTTGTGGAAGCACGACGTCGAGCGGCTGTCGCGGGTGGAGGCCTACGATCTGCGACAGGACCCGGGCGAGCACGAGAACCTGGCTTCGCCGGCAGGGCTGCCGGCCTGGGCCGGCGCCGAGGAGGCCGCGATCCATCGCGGGCTCGAGAATCAGTTCGTCGGGCTGCGGGTGATGGCGAGCGGTGTCCCGGCGGGACATCGGCTGAGTGGTACGATTCGCTGCGACCGACCTCCCGCGCGCTGGGTGCCCTACTTCCTCGCCGGCGGCGACCGCGTGGCGCTGGAGGGCAAGACCTTGCGTTTCGACCTGGAGGGCGATGCGGTGCAGAAGGGCGTGCTGCTGGTGGGGGATTTCACCGCCATCGAGGACGCGCGCCTGGCGCTCGACGGCAAACCGCTCCCGATGAGCGCGGTGCGGCTCGGCGAGGGGCGGGCGGCGGAGGGTGGGCCCTGGCCGCTCAGTGGCCTCGGGGCCGCAACCTGGCCGCAACCGCCCAGTGGCCCGGCGCTGCGCCTTTTCGTCCCCTCGCACCCGCCGGTGGTCCACCCTCCCGCCGATCCCGAAACTCTGCGCCGCCTGCGCGCCCTGGGATACATCCAGTGAACGGCCCGTCGCCGCCGCCAGGAGCATGCGAGACGGTCGCGGCGCGCTGTGCGTTGGTCGTCGCTCCGCACTACGACGACGAGGTGCTGGGCTGCGGCGGGTTGCTCGCCGGGCTGGCGCGCCAGGGGGCGGCGCTGCATGTGTTGTTCCTCACCGATGGCGCCGGCGGAGAGGAGCGCGGCGGCGACGCCGCCGAGCGAGCCCGCTACGCGGCCGAACGACGGATGGAGAGCGAGGGCGCGGCGCGGGTTCTGGGTCTGGCGGGCGCCGAGCATCTGGGTTTGCCCGACGGCGCCCTGATCCACCACGTCGAGCGCGCCGCGGCCGCCATCGGGCATGCGCTGCTCGAGTTGCGGCCCGATCTGGTGCTCGCGCCGTCGCCGCTCGAGGCGACCTCCGACCATCGCGCTGCCTGCGCGGCGCTGCATCGCGCGGTCGCGGCGGTGCGCGCCGGCGATCCGCTGGCTCCGGTCCTTGCCGATCTGCGGGTGCTGCTCTACGAGATCAATCACCCCGGCTATCCCGATCTGCTGGTCGACACCAGCGCCGAGGTCGAGGTGCTGGCGCGGGCGATGGCCTGCTACTCGAGCCAGGAGCAGCGTCATCCCTACCTGCGGGCCGCCCTCGGCCTGCGGCGCTTTCGGGCTCTCTCGCTGCCTCCCGGACCGACGGCGGTGGAGGGCTATCGCCGCCTGGCCGCCGACGACCTCACGACCCGCGGCTGGGCGCGGCTGGTGCGCGACCTGGGTGGCGTTGCGGTGGTGGAGGAGGTGCGCGAGGGGCCGAAGATCTCGGTCGTGGTGCGGACCAAGGATCGCCCGGAGCTGCTCGCCGAAGCGCTCGCCAGCCTGGCGGCGGGCGCCTACCGGCGGGTCGAGGTCGTGCTGGTCAACGACGGCGGCCGGAAGCCCGCCGTGGCGGCGGATCTTTCGCTGCCGGTCGTCGCGGTGGACCTGCCGGAGAACCGCGGCCGCGCTGCGGCGGCCAACGCCGGAATCGCCGCCGCGAGCGGCGACTTCGTGGCCTTCCTCGACGACGACGATCTCGTCGAGCCCGAACATCTCGCGACGCTCGCCGGTCTGGTCGGCGGCGCCGGCGTGCGGGTCGCCTACACCGACGCTGCGGTCGGCGTGTATGAGCTCGATCCGCGAGGGGGCTGGCAGCAGCGCGAGCGCCGGCTGCCCTACAGCCGCGATTTCGATCCAGACCTGTTGCTGCTCGACAACTACATTCCCTTTCACACCCTGCTCGTCGAGCGGCGGCTGTACCAGGAGATCGGGCCGTTTGACGTCGAGTTGCCGTTTTTCGAGGACTGGGACGTGCTCATCCGCCTGGCCCAGCGCGCGCCCTTCCACCATCGCCGCCAGGTGACCTGCGAGTACCGCCACTTCCGCGGCGCCGGCCACCACGTGCTCGGCGACCGACCGCGCGAGCGCGGCGACTTCTTGGAGATGAAGGAGCGCGTGCTCGTCAAGCACTCGGCGCTCATCGTGCCGGACGTCCTGGCGCGGGCGGTGGACGTGCTGCGGAGCGAGGCGGTGGAGAGGGGCGAGGCGGCGAACCACGCGGCGCGCCAGGCGGCGGCACGCCGCGACGAGCTCCAGGCGCTCGAGGACCGCTTCCACCGCCTGAACGGCGAGCGGGTGGCGCTGGCCGGCGAGCTCGAAGGATCGCGCCAGGCCCTGCGGGTGATCGAGCAGGACCGCGATCGGCACCGCGAGTCCGGAGAGCGGCAGCGCCTCGAGCTCGAGCGGCTGTATGGCGAGGAAGCGAAGCTGCGGGCAGCGATCGAGGAACAGTCGACCACCGTGGCGAAGCTCTACGCCGAGATCGATCGCCTCGGTCGCACGATCCACGCCATGGAGCAGACGCGCGCCTGGCGGCTGCACACCTTCTTCGAGCGCCATCGGGGATGACGCGCGTCGCTCTGCTGTCGAGCGAGCCGATCCGCGCCCAGGTGGCGGGGATCGGCGTCCGCTACCTCGAGCTGGCGCGGCGTCTGCCGCGCCCGGGAGTGGAGGTCGTCCTGCTCTCTCCCGCCGAGCCCGCTGAGGCGCCGGAGCTGCCGCTCGGAGGCGGCCAGGTGCGCCGCGCCGAGCGCGGGCGGCTGGCCGAGCTGGTGCGGGACTGCGACGCCGCGATCGCGCAGGGACAGCTCGCCAATGATCTCCTGCTCGAGGCGCCGCAGCTCCCGATCGCGATCGACCTCTACGACCCGTGGATGATCGAGAACCTGCACTACTACGAGACCCTGGGGCTCGATCCGTATCGCAACGACCACGCCTCGTGGAGTCTGCAGCTCGGACGCGGCGACTTCTTCCTGTGCTCCTCGCAGGAGCAGCGCCTTTTCTATCTCGGTTTCCTCGCCGCCCTGGGCCGGGTCAATCCGGAGCTGGTGGGGCGCGACCCGGAGCTCCGCAGCTTGATCGCCGAGGTCCCGTTCGGCGTGCCCGACACGCTGGCCCCGGCCCGGCCGTACCTGCCGGCGCGGACGGCGGGCGAGCGCCGGCTCCTGTTCGGCGGCATGTACGACTGGTACGACCCCTGGACCCTGCTCGCGGCGCTCGCGCGGCTCGAGATGCCGGGCTGGCGACTGCTGCTGATCCGCCATCCCAACCCGGGAACGACGCCGCAGCGCCTGTTCGCCGAAGTCGAGGCCGACTGTCGGCGCCGGGGCTGGTGGGGCGAGCGGGTGCTCGCGCTCGACCCGGTGCCGACTGAGCGCCGTTTCGATCTGCTGCGTGAGGTGGACGTTCTGGTCGCTCCGCATCGGCCGAGCCTGGAGACGGATCTCTCTCTGCGCACCCGCTTCCTCGACGCCGTCGCGGTGGGCTGCCCGGTCGTGACCAGCGAGGGCGGAGCCATGGCGCGTCTGCTGCGCGAGCACGATGCCGGCTGGGTGGTGCCGGCCGGCGATGCGCCGGCGCTTGCTGAGGCGCTGGCGGAAGCGCTCGCTCCAGCCCACCGTTGTGCGGAGGGCATGGCCGCCCTCGCCCGGCGCTTCGGCTGGGAGCGCGTCCTCGAGCCGTTGGTGGGTTTCTGCCGCGATCCCTGGCGCGACTCGACCAAGGAGGCGTTCGCGCGATCCCTGCCGACCGTTGCGCCGGCCGACGCCCCGGCTTTCCGGGTACGCCGCTTCCTCAGGCGCCTGCGCGGATGAGCGGTCTCGGCAAGGTCAGCGTCGCGATCCTGAGCTGGAACGGCCGCGCGCACCTCGAGACCTGCCTCGCGGCCCTGCGCGACCAGCGGGATCCTGGCGTGGAGTGGGACGTCCGCCTGCTCGACAACGCTTCCCGCGACGGCACTGCGGAGTGGGTGCGGCGTGAGCATTCCTGGGTGCGGCTGGTCGAGAGCCCGGTGAACCTCGGCTTCTGTGCCGGCAACAACCGCCTGATCGAGGACTCCGACGCCGACGCCGTGGCGCTGCTCAACAACGACACGCGGCCCGAGCGCGGCTGGCTGAAGGAGCTGGTCGCCACGCTCGCCGCGGCGCCGAGCGACGTCGCCGCCGTCTCGGGGCTGATCGTCGACTGGGAGGGCGAGCGGCTGGATTTCGCCCGCGGCCTGATGACCTTCGACGGCCATGCGCTGCAGCGCGACTTCCGGCGGCGCCTGCGCAGCGTGCGCCTGCCCGAGGAGGGCGGCGAGCTGCTGTTCGCGTGCGGTGGCAACATGCTCGTGCGGCGCGCCGCGTTCCGCGCCGCGGGTGGCTTCGACGATTCCTACTTCGCGTACTACGAGGACGTCGACCTCGGCTGGCGGCTGTGGGCCGGCGGCGAGCGGGTGGTGTTCGCGCCGCGCGCCGTGGTGCGCCACCGCTCGGCCGCGTCGAGCGACCTGCTCGGCCTCTTCAACCGCGGCTTCCTGTTCGAGCGCAACGCCTTCCTGACCGCGTACAAGAATTACGAGGCGGGCTGGTGGGAGCGCATGATGCCGGCAGTGATGCTCGCTTTCCTGTCCCGCACCCAGTCGCTGATCGTCGAGAACAACCCGGGGGGAGCGCTGCTGAGCCTGGACCCTTACGCCGGTCACATCGCCGACACCGCGACGCAGGCCCGACCGGCGAGCGCCGTTGCCGCGGGCGCCGCGCCGGGTGAGAGCCTCGGGGAGAAGTGGCGGCGCTTCGGGCCGCGCGAGTTCGCCCGCCGCGGGGCGCGCAAGGCGATGGGCCTGCTGCGCGGCGAGCCGACGGCGGTCGACCGCGCCTGGGCGACGCCGGTGCTCGAGGACTCGCGCACCCAGGCGCAGCTGCGTGCGGCGAGCTTCCTGCTACGCCACCTCGACGCCGCGGCGGCGACGCGGGCGCGAACCCAGGCCCGGCGCCGGCGCAGCGACGCCGAGATCTTTCGCCGCTTCCCGCTCGCCGTGGTGCCGACCTACCCCGGCGACGAGGCGCTGTTCGCGAGCCCCGGCTTCCGGCAGTGGCTGCCCGCCGACGCCCCGCTCGAATGGCTGCGACTGGCCGATGTGATGGAGCTCGCTTCGCCCGCTACGCGATCCTGAGGCGCGAGATTCCCGGCGGTCCAGAGGGCAACTTCATGCCAAGGCCCTCGAGGGACCGCACCAGCACGCTGCCGATGACCAAGTTGCGGTACCACTTGTGGTCGGCCGGCACCACGTACCAGGGCGCCCAGTCGGTGCTGGTCTTCTCCAGAGCGTCCTCGTAGGCGCGGTGGTACTCGCCCCACAGCTCGCGTTCCTTCAAGTCGCCGCGGTTGAACTTCCAGTGCTTGCTGGGGTCGTCGCGGCGCTCCTCGAGCCGCCGCTTCTGCTCGGCCTTCGAGATGTGGAGGAAGAACTTCAAGACCGTCGTTCCCGACTCGACGAGCAGGCGCTCGAACTCGGCGATCTGCCGGTAGCGCTGCTTCCACACGTCTTCGGGCACCAGGCCGTGCACGCGCACCACCAGGACGTCCTCGTAGTGGCTGCGGTTGAAGATCACCATCTCGCCGTTGCCCGGCGCGTGCGCGTGGACCCGCCACAGGAAGTCGTGCCCGAGCTCGGGCGGCGTCGGCACCTTGAAGCTCGCGACGCGCACGCCCTGCGGATTGACGCCCTCGAACACGTGACGGATCGTGCCGTCCTTGCCGGCGGTGTCCATGCCCTGGAGGACGACCAGGAATCGATGCTTGCCCTCCGCGTAGAGCAGCTCCTGGAGCGCCTCGAGCTTCGCGGTCAGGCCGTCGAGCACGGCGCCAGCGCCTTTCTTGCCCGGCTTGAAGCGGTCGCCGTCCGCCGTCGGCCAGCGCTCGAGCTCGATCTTGTGACCGGGCCGGACGCGGTAGCGATCGGTGTCGATGATGGCTTTCATGCGGCCAGGATAGCGTGAGATGGGGTAACGTTCGCGCGTGTCGCCGAGCCCCGAGCCCGATTTTTCGATCGTCATTCCGACCCACGATCGCCTGGACGTCCTGCAGGAGGTGCTCGCGGCGCTGGGCGCTCAGGAGGGCAGCGTCTCGTTCGAGGTGGTGGTGGTCGACGACGGCTCGAGCGACGGGACGGCGGAGTTCCTCGAGCATCTTCGCCCGGCTTTTCCGCTGCGCGTGCTGCGCCAGCCCAACCAGGGCCCGGCGGCGGCTCGCAATGCCGGAGTTGCCGCGGCGCGTGGCGAATGGGTGGCCTTTCTCGGGGACGACACCGTACCCGATCCTGGATGGATCCGGGCTCACCGGGAGGCCCACCGGCGCCGCGAAGACCCGCCGCTCCGTGGAGTCCTGGGCTACACCGGGTGGCATCCCCGCCTGCGGCTCAGCCCCTTCCTGCGCTACATCAACGAGCACGGGCTGCAATTCGGGTACGCGATCATCCGAGACCCTGAGCATGTGCCCTTCAATTTCTTTTATACCTCGAATATCTCTTTGTCCCGGCGCCTGCTCCTCGAAACGCCGTTCCACCTCGATTTCCCGTACCCGGCCTGGGAAGACATCGAGGTGGGCTATCGCTTGCAGCAAAAGGGCTTCTGGATCGTCTACGAGCCTGCCGCGAGGGTGGCACACGACCATCCGACGAGCTTTCTGCGCTTCAGGGAGCGCCAGGAGAAGGCGGGGTACTCGGCGGTCGTCTTCTACCGGCTCCACCCCGAGCTGGGGCCCTTTCTCGGGCTCGGACCGGGCGGGCCACCGCCGCTGCCCTCGGCGCTTCGCCAGCGCTGGCTCGAGATCCTGGTGCGCGGCTTGCAAAACACCCGATTGAACCTCCCCCGGCTCTGGGAGGAGACCCTGAGGTTCCACTACATTCGGGGTCTCCAGCGCGGCTGGCGCGAGAGAATGGGGGAGACGAAGGAGGCTTGAAGATGTTCGACACTCGGTCCATGCGCTCGTTGCTGCTCGCCGCGGGCACGGCGCTCGTTCTGGCCGGCGCAGCGTTCGCGGGCACGGCATCGCAGACGCGGCCTTCCAGTTCCCATAGCAGCAGCGGCGGATCGCACTCGGTCAGCGGCCATTCCTCGAGCGGGTCGAGCTCGTCCGGGTCGTACCACTCGTCGAGCTCGAGCTCGGGCTCGGGTCCGACGCGAGTCCAGGGAAACGCGACCTATCACCACGGCGGGCGCTACTACCCGCGCGGTGGCGGCTACTACCCCTACTACCGCGGCTACTACCCCTACTATCCCTCCTACTGGGGGTGGGGATGGAACTGGTGGTGGTGGGGCGACTGGGGCTACTACTACCCGCCGGCCTACACCCACTACGACGGCTACAGCCGCGTCTACCCGAACGACGACTACGGCGAGATGGGCGCGCTCGACCTCGACGTTTCGCCAGAGAAGGCGCAGGTGTACGTGAACGGCCAGAGGCTCGGAATCTGCGATGACTTCGATGGCTGGCCCGACTATCTGTGGCTGCGCAAGGGCACCTACGACGTCGTGTTCTACCTGCCCGGATTCAAGACCATTGCGCAGCAGGTCACGGTCGTCCCCGGGCTGGTGATCGACTTCAACGACCAGATGGAGCCGGGGCCGGCGGTCAGGCCCGAGGACCTGCCGGCGAAGACGCACGAGCGCGCCGACGAGCGCTTGCGCCAGGACCAGGAAGCGGAGCGCGAAGCCGCGCGCCGGCCGCCGGCCGACTGGCGAGAGCGCGCGCCGCAGCCGCTCGAGGAGTCGGGGCAGGCACCCGAGCCGCCGCGGGGCGTCGTTCAGGATGCGCGGCAGGCCCCGGCGCGCCTCCACCTCGACATCGTGCCCGACGATGCCTCGGTCTACCTCGACGGACGCTTCGTCGGGACCGGCGGCGATCTCGAGGCCATGCGGTCGGGCTTGATCATCGACGCCGGCGATCACAAGCTGGAGGTGGTGCGTCCGCAACGCAAGACGGCGACGCAGAGCTTCACCGCCAAGCCGGGTGAGGACGTCTCGCTGTCGGTTTCGCTTCCCAACGAGTAGCCACCGCGCGGCGGTCCACCCGAGCGCGCCGGGATTGCCCCCGGCGCGCTCGGGCTGGGCGGGCGGCGCCGCACGGCTCCAGCCCTACCCGATAGACTCTCGAATCTGAGTGGTTCGTGCCGAGCCGGGCGCGATCTGCTGTGGACTCTAATTTCGAGGAGGCTTCTGGATTGGCCGACCTGTCTTGCGTCGTCGTGCACTGGAATGTCCCGGACCTGCTCGCCGAATGCCTGGCGACCCTGGGCCGCGAGGCCGAGGAGCTGCGGCGCCAGGGACGAGTCGTGGAGATCCTGGTGGTCGACAACGACTCGACCGAGGCGGTCCGGGAAGCCATGAGAGCGGCCCAGGTTCCGGGCGTCAGGTATCTCTGGCAGGCCGAGAACCTGGGGTATCCGCGTGCCGCCAACGCCGGGTTCGCCGCCTCGTCGGCGCCCCTGGTGCTGATCTCGAACCCTGACGTGATCTATCTGCCCGGCTGCCTCACCGAGCTGGTCGCAGCGCTGGCTGATCCCCAGGTCGCGGTGGCGGCGCCCGCCACTTGGTGGGATCGAAAGCGATCCTGCAAGCTCAACCCCGGCTTTCCTGAAGACCGCGAGCGCCTGGAGGCCGATCATCGGGCGAAGCAGTCGCGCTCCTGGCCCCAGCACGCGCTCACTTGGCAGCGACGCATGGCCGAGGGTGTCTTCGCCACCGGACCCCGCGATTGGCCGATGCTCTCCGGCGCCTGCCTGCTGGTCCGGCGCTCGCAGATCGTCGCCGCCGGAGGGCTTTTCGATCCGGCGCTCTTTCTCTACTACGACGACACCGACCTGTGCCAGCGCGTCCGCGCGGCGGGCTTTCGCATGCTGCTCGTACCGGCAGCCGAGATCGTCCATCTCTTCGATCAGAGCCATCGAGACGACGTACCGGTGCACATGGCGACGTCCCGCCGGTACTACCTGGACAAGCACTATGGAGCCGAGGAGGCGAGCCGGCTGCTGCGGCTGGCCGCGGAATCCATCCCGCGGGAGGAAGAGTTCGCGGAATGGCCGCTTCACGACCTCGGAGAGTGCGAGCGACCGCCGACGATCTCCTGGCGAAGCACGGGCGACACCCTGTTGGCGATGGGGCTGAATCCCCAGCTCGTGCCCGCTGCGCTGCGGCGGTGTCCAGGCGGGCAGCAGTCCTTCTGTCCCGACTTCTGGGACCAGCTGAGCCGCGGGGTGTACTACCTCCGCGTCACCGACCTGGCGTCGAGCCTGGTCCTCGGGTACTGGAAGTTCATCAAGAAGTAGCTCGCTGGCTCTGCGGCTCGGCAGTGGAGCCGCTGGCGGTGGAGTGGCTCGTCAGGAACTCGCCGAGAGCTTGACGCCAGTCCGGCATGCGGGCGCTGCCGAGGGAGTTGAAGCGCTGATTCTCCAGCACCGAATAGCGCGGGCGCTGCACCGAGGAGGGGAAGTCCGCGCTGCTCGCCCGGAGGAGCGGCGTCCCGACCCCGGCGCGGTCGAAGATCTCGCGCGCGAACTCGTACCACGAGCAGGATCCTTCGCAAGTGAGGTGGTAGATGCCGGGTCCGCCGGCGGCGAGCAAGCCCGGCAGGTGGGCGGCGATCGCGTGCGTCGGGGTCGGAGTGAGGATCTCGTCATCCACCACTCGCACCGCC
>JBLMYC010000180.1:0-5049 GCA_050258075.1 Acidobacteriota bacterium | reverse complement strand
CATGGGTGAGGATGCGACGCAGGTTCGGGTGACCCTCGAAGCGCAGCCCGAACATGTCGTACGCCTCGCGCTCGAACCAGTCGCAGGCCTTCCACACCGGGATGAGCGAGGGCAGCGTCGGGTCCGACTCGGGGACCGGGACCTTCAGGCGCAGGCGCTCGCCGCGCGGGATCGAGTACAGGTGGTAGACCGCCTCGAAGCGATCGGCCCGGTCCGGGTAGTCGACCCCGGCGAGGTCCAGCATCAGGTCGATGCGGGTCGCGGGATCGTCGCGCAGCTCGCGCGCCAGATCCGCGAGCACCTCGCGCTTCACGATCCAGGTCGGCTGGTCGGCCGGCGCGTCGAGCCCGCTCTGCGGGACGACCGTGCCGGCGGGGAACTTCTCAAGCAGGGACGGCGTCGGGAGCGTCGGCACGCGGGGCGTTCTCCTTCTGCTGCTTGCGCTGCGCGGCTTCCGCCTGGCGCGCCTGGTGCGCCTTGCGGTCGCGCTCGACCTTCTCGCGCAGCTGCAGGATGCCGTACATCAGCCCCTCGGGGGTCGGCGGGCAACCCGGCACGTAGACGTCGACCGGGATGATCTCGTCGATCCCCTGCATGACGTGATACGCGCGGTAGAAGCCGCCCGAGCAGGCGCAGGCGCCCATCGAGACCACCCACTTGGGGTCCGGCATCTGGTCGTAGATCTTCTTCAGCACCGGTCCCATCTTGTCGGTGATGGTGCCGGCGACGATCATCAGGTCGCTTTGACGGGGCGAGAATCGCACCACCTCGTAACCGAAGCGGGCGAGGTCGTAGTGCGCCGACACGGTGCCCATGAACTCGATCGCGCAGCAAGCCGTCCCGAACGGCAGCGGCCAGAAGGAATGGCGCTGTCCCCACTCCTCCAGCTTGTCGAACTGGGTGGTGATCCACGACTCGCCGGTCATCTTCTGCATCGCATCGACCCCGGGCGGAATCCTAACGCATGTGACTGGGGGTCACAAGGAAGGCGGCCGCGCTCCGCCACCCGGCAGCGCCCACAGATCGTCGACCAGCAGGTAGCCGTTCGGATCGTCGTCGACGAGCTCCAGACGGGCCTTCTTCCCGACCAGATCCGGGACATCCCACTCGACGGGACGCAGCTCATCGGAGCCCGATCCGGCGGCCGATCGCCGGCGCTCGCCGTCGACCAGGAGATACGCCCCGACCCGGTCGGGGGCGTTGGTGCCACCCACCAGGAGGCGCAGACGCCCGCTCGGCAGGATGAACTCCGGCGACACCGCCCAGCCGGTCGTACCCGGCGAGGGGTGGTCGGAGCTGGCGAAGAAGCTCCCTCCAAAGGGCCCCACCGGGCCCTGGAACCGGGTCGGTCCTCCCGCCGGGGCTGCGCCGAAAGCCTGGCCCTCGACCATCCATCCGTTCCAGGAGCCGCTCTCGAAGTCGATCAGCGCCACGACTCCGGGCGGCAGCGGCTCGGCGCGCTTCGGCACCAGGACGTAGCGCGGGCGGACGTCGAAGCCGGTCAGCGCGCGGGGGCTGGTGCTCTCCGGCAGCAGATGGGCGAGCTTGTAGTGCGCGTAGAGGTCGAGGTAGCCGGCCGGTGCGCGGTCGAGGACGATCGTCGAGTAGCGCTGCGACGCCAGGGCTTGGCGCAGGTCCTCCGGCACCGCCAGGCCGCCCTCCAGCACCGCACCGAGGGCCATGGTGTGGAAGGTCGGCGGCTTGCCCGCCTGGACGGCGGCGAAGGGATGCTCCGGCGCCAGCACCTCGCCGGGCTGGCTGCGGATCCACGCGATGAAGCGCTCGGCGGCGGCGCGGTTCTCGCCCGGCAGGAAAGGCCGCGGGTCGTAGACCAGCAGGCCGAGCTGCAGGGCCAGCGCGGCGGGGACGAGCCACGTCCAGCCGGCCCAGGTTCGATCGCCAGGCGCACCGTCGCGGATCGCCGCCGCCGCCACTCCCGCAACCACCGCGGCACCGAGCAGGCCCGGCAGGTAGGCGTTCTTGAACGCCCACTGGATGGAGGCTCCCACCGCCGAGGCGCCCGCGCCGGTCAGCGCGAACAGCGTCCAGAAGGCGAGGCCGCGAAGCGACTGCCGCCGCCAAAGCCGCACGGCCCACGCCGCGGCGAGCAGCAGGGCTACCACCCAGAACCGATCCAACAGGAACCACCAGGCGCCGCCGAGCAGCACGTCGCGGTGCACCTCGTGGTGGGCCAGGATCTCGAAGGCGTAGCGCCGAAACCAGCCGCCGCTCGAACCGTCGAGCAGCAGCACGCCCGTCCCCACGCCGCCGCCGGCGACGGCGAGATACAGCGGCAGCAGGCGGGCCCGCACCAGCACGACAGCGAGCGCCCCGGCGGCGAGGAAGGCGGCCGCGGTCTGCTTGGAGAAGAAAGCGAGCGCCAGGAGGAGGGCGCCGAGCGCCACGCCCGAGGCCCTCTCCCCACGCGCCCGCAGCACCCCGAAGCCCGCCACCGCCAGCCCCAGGTACAGCATGTCGATGCGCGCCAGGTCGAACCAGCCCCCGGTCACCGCGAAGCCCGCCGCCAGGATACCGAGCGCGCTCCACGCTTCCCAGCGCTCGCCGTGCTCGCGGCGCACGGCGCGGAAGATCGACCATGCGGCGAGCGCCAGGGCGGCGATCGAGACCGCCCGGCCGAGCGGATAGCCGACCGCCAAGCCGGTCAGCCGCGAGGCCAGGGCGACCAGCGCCGGGTACAAAGGCGTGTACGGGAAGGGGATGAAGTCCGCCGATGGCGCAACGTGCAGCGGCAGCCCGTGCGCGAGGCGAGCCGCCTCGAGCAGCGTGGCGCCCTCCATCCACTCGATGTCGAACCGATAGGTGATGCGGGCCGCGAGCAGCCCGGCGAGGAGGATCAGATGGAAGGCGGCGAGCAGCACCGCGGCGAGAATCGCCAGCCGCCGCAGCGCGGCGGCGAACGCCGGAGGGCGCGCCGCGGGAGCCACCACCTCAGGCAACGGCGCGCACCCTCGCCGCCGGCGTCAGACCTTGACGGCGGCGGCCGGCAAGCTGGCCGGGACGTCGCCCGGCGTCGCAGTCAGCGCTTCGCGCAGCGCTTCCATGCGCTCGGCATGCTGGCGCTGCGCCTCGAGCACCGCCTCGAGGATCGCCGCCGCCTCCGGATCGAGGGCGGACGCGGCGATCAGCTTCGGATACAGCACGTCGTTCTCGTACTGCTCCTCGGCGAGCGCCGCCGCGAGATCGAGCCGCTCGCCGCGCACCTGGCCGGCGGCCTCGAGCTGCCGCACAGCCAGCGCGTCCTTGGCCTCCGCCAGCTCGCGCCAGTGGCGGGCCAGGTTGACCAGGCCGTCGCGCTCGGCGCGCCCGGCGAAAGCGCGATAACGGGCCGCGCTGGCGGCCTCGGCGGTGAATCCGTTCTTCAGAGTCTCCAGCACACGGGGAATCCTCGACACGAGCCTTCTCCTCCACCAACGACGGCGCCGGCCAGGACGGTCCGGGCCGCCCCATTCTACGCGAGCGCCGATCGACCGCGGTCACCCGGAAGCTGCTAGCGTTGCAGGCGGAAACTTGCACGGGGCCGCGCCGTAAGTCCCCGTGGGGATACCCGCCTTGCGCCGCCGCCTGATCTTCCTGCTGCTCGCCGCCGGCCTGTTTGTCGGCCTCACGCTGCTCGGCAACGCGAACGTTCCCTACCTGAGCGTCTTCGCCGGGACCGCGGCGGCGGCCGAAATCATCCTCCTCCTGGCGTGGGGATTCCTGCGCCTCTTCCGGCGCTTCCTGTGGCGGGTCGGACGGCGGCTCGCTTTCTCCTACTTCCTGATCGGCGCGCTGCCGGTGCCCCTGGTCGCCCTGCTGCTCGCCGTCGCGCTGCTCTTCCTGGCCGGCTTCTTCATGGGCCACGTCTATCGGGGCGCGGTGCACGAGATCTACGGCGAGCTGGTCGGGGCCGCGTCCGCTCGCCCGGTGGGCACCGCCAGCGCCTCTCAGCTCGAGGACGTCGCGATCGCCTTGTATCGCGGGGGGCGCCGCGTCTCCGGCGACCCCGCCCTGCCCGCCAAGTGGCCGGAGTGGCTGCCGCCCCAGGACACCGCGGGGCCCATCGATCCGCAGTTCGCGCCGCCCTTCGTGCGCCTGCCCGATGGCAGGGTGAGCCTGGCCGCCGCGGTGGGCAACGAGCAGCAGGGCGCGGTGGCGCTCTACACCGGTGACCTCGCCCTCGCTCTCGCCACCCGCGCCGGTCTGTGGGTGAAGTTCGAGAGCCTGGACCCGGCCCAGGAGAAGGGCGGCACGAAGCTGGTCATCGGCACCCGCACGTACGAGCTGAAGCCGCTGCGTGAGGGCGACGACCTGCCCGGCGCCGACGCCTACTTCGGCTGGAAGAAGGGGATGAGCGTCTGGCAGCGGCCCTTCCTGACCTGGGGCGACCTCTCGGGCCAGCTTCTCACCTTCACCGACGGCTCTCCCGCCGACAAGCGATTCCTGGCCGCGCTGCGCGCTTCGCCGGCCGTGGTCAAGAAGCTGCTGGTGTCGAGCAACGCCGAGGTCAACACGGCGGCCTGGGCGGCGCTGATCGCGGTCGCCTTCCTGCTGTTCGACATCTACGCCGTCGCGTTGGCGATGGCCTTCTACATGATCTTCGGCCTGAGCCGGGCCGTGAACCGGCTCAGCCGCGGCACCGCGGCGGTGGCGCGCGGCGATTTCTCGGCCCGCATCCCGGTGAAGCGCAAGGACCAGCTCGGCGATCTGCAGCGCACCTTCAACCAGATGGCCGAGCACCTCGAGCAGCTGGTCCAGACCGCGGCTCAGAAGGAAGCGATCGAGAAGGAGCTGGCGATCGCCCGCGACCTGCAGAAGAGCCTGCTCCCCAGCGAGGTGGCGAGCGCCGCGGCGCAGCCCGAGCGCGTCGAGTTCGCGACCCATTTCGAGCCCAGCGCGGCGATCGGCGGCGACTACTTCGACATCCTGCGCCTCGGCCCCGATCGCCTGGCGGTGGTGATCGCCGACGTGTCCGGCCATGGCCTGCCCGCCGGCCTGCGCATGGCGATGCTGAAAGCCGGTCTGCAGATCCTGGCCGAGGAGGACCTCGGG
>JBLMYC010000179.1:0-8999 GCA_050258075.1 Acidobacteriota bacterium | reverse complement strand
CGCACCGGGACTTGCAGCCGGTCGTTGCCGACCTCGGCATGGGCGGCGATCGCCTCGCCGCCGACCTGCCCCGGTCCGCTCCACTCAGCGCTCTCGCGCAGGTCGAGGACGCGTTGCACGCCGCGCCCGCGAAGCGCGGCGACGTCGGCGCGAGTGAGCGGCGCACGTCCGGCGAACAGACGCTCGTTCAGCGCAGAGAATTCGAACGGTGGCAGATCGGACACACCGGGAAGGCTCGCCATACCGCGAGTCTACCGGCGGCGACTGACAGAACCCGGCAGGCTCAGCTGCGTGCCGGCCGGCGGGCCGCCTTCGCGGTGCGGCGGCGCGTTCCCTCGTAGATGCGCACCAGGTGCTCCAGCAGGCGCAGGCGGTCGGCGTCGCTCCAGGCTCCGAAGCGCACTCCGCCGCCGCCCGCCTGCGGCTCCTGGTGAAGGAGAACGGCGGGCACCCGCGAGAATTCGCACGTCGAGTCGAGGCGAAAGCTGAGCAGCACGTGGGTGCCGGGTTCGAGCCCGTGCGGCAGCACCAGGCCCATGCCATCGGCGTTGATGTCGACCGCGTCCACGACCCAGGGCTTGTCGCTGAGCGTCGGCACCTCGATCTCGACCAGCACGCCGGCAATCGGATGCCGTCGCGAGCGGCGCGGGATGTCGCTCGCATGCCTTGGCGGCAGGCTGATCCGGCGCACCTCTTCCGGCAGGACGGATCCTCCCCCCGGCTTCGTCTTCTTGGCCATCGTCGCTCCATCTTAGCCGCAGTCGCGGGAACCGGCAGCGGCGGGAACTTTTCCTCGCGCCACAGGGTCTCCTCCCAGCGTCACGAAAGGAGACGCCATGAAGACCTTGGCCGCCTGGCTCACCCCCCACTCCCACCGCCCTCTCCTCGCCGCGGCGGCGGGGCTCGTCCTCCTGCTCGCCGGCGGGGCACCGGCGCGGGCCGTCCGCCAGGGCCCCTTCACGCTCGAGGTCCTGGTCGACGGCCGGCCCCTGCCCGAGCTCTCCGGGCGCGGCCGGATCTACGTCGAGGCGCTCGCCGGGCGCGATTACGCGCTGCGCCTGCGCAATCCGACCGGCCGCCGGGTAGCGGTCGCGCTCTCGGTCGACGGCCTCAACACGATCGACGCCCGCTCGTCGACGGCGCGCGAGGGCTCGAAGTGGATCCTGGGGCCCTACGAGACCCTGACTCTAGAGGGCTGGCAGACGAGCTCGAGCGCCGCCCGGCGCTTCTTCTTCACGTCCGAGTCGGCGTCCTACGGCGCCTGGTTGGGGAAGACCGAGAACCTCGGGGTGATCTCGGCCGTGGTCTTCCGCGAGCGCGTCCCGCAGCCCGCACCGATCGGGCCGCTCGACCTCGAGCGCCAGGGCGGCCCGGCACCGCGGCAGAAGGCGGCCGGGGACGCCCCTTCGGCCGCCGCGGGCGCCGCTGCCCCCTCCGCCAGGACCGAGGACTCGCGGGCCGACGAGTACGCGGCGACCGGCATCGGCCGCCGGATCGACCATCCGGTCGAGCGGGTGGAGTTCGAGGCCGAGCCCACCCCGGCAGCCTGTCTCGAGGTCCGCTACGAGTACCGTCCGGCGCTGGTCCGGCTCGGCCTCCTGCCGGCGCCGCGCCCGGTCCCCGATCCCCTCGAGCGGCGGGAGCGCGCACACGGCTTCGTCGAGCCGGGCTTCGCCCCCGATCCCTACCGCGACGAGCGCCCGCATTTGTGGTGAGGCGCGGCGGGCCGTTCCGCGGCGGTGTCGAACCACCCGGCGAGGCGGTGACGTCCGCCGGGTGAGAGGGGATTCTGGAGCCTGGAGTCCCATTGCTCCGGAAAGAGGAAACCCATGGACAAAGCCAAGCTGACCCTGAACGGCAAGGAGTACGAGCTCCCTGTCGTCGTCGGCACGGAGGGGGAAGTCGGCATCGACATCACCCAGCTCCGCGACAAGACCGGCGCCATCACTCTCGACAACGGCTACGCCAACACCGGCTCCTGCTCGAGCGCCATCACCTTCATCGATGGCGACAAGGGCATCCTGCGCTACCGCGGTTACCCGATCGAGGAGATCGCCGGGCGCGCGAGCTTCGAGGAGGTCTGCTTCCTCCTCATCCACGGCCACCTGCCGAACGGCCGCGAGCTCGGAGAGTTCCAGCGCCTGCTGACGTACCACAGCCTCATCCACGAGGCGATGAAGCGGCTGTTCGAGGACTTTCCGCCCACCGCGCACCCGATGGCGGTGCTGTCGGCGATGGTCTCCTCGCTGTCGGCCCTCTACTCGAAGGAGGACGACCGGGATCTCAACATCATCCGCCTGCTCGCCAAGCTCAACACCATCGCGGCGTTCTCCTACAAGAAGTCGATTGGCCAGCCGTTCGTCTACCCGCGCAACGATCTCTCCTACACCGAGAACTTCCTGCACATGATGTTCGCGGTGCCGGCCGAGCCCTACAAGGTTCCGGAGTCCCTCAACCGCGCTCTCAACCTGCTGCTGATCCTGCACGCCGATCACGAGCAGAACTGCTCGACCTCCTCGGTGCGCATGGTCGGCTCGAGCCAGGCCAGCCTGTTCGCCGCGGTCTCGGCGGGCATCTGCGCGCTGTGGGGCCCGCTGCACGGCGGCGCCAACCAGGAAGTGATCCAGATGCTGAAGATGATCCGCGACGACGGCGGCGACTACCGCAAGTACGTGGACAAGGCGAAGGACAAGGCGTCGGGCTTCAAGCTCATGGGCTTCGGCCACCGGGTGTACAAGAACTTCGATCCGCGCGCCAAGATCCTCAAGAAGGCGGCCGACGCGGTGCTCAAGGACCTGGGTCTCTCCGATCCGCTGCTCGAGATCGCCATGCAGCTCGAGGAGGTGGCGCTCAAGGATCCGTTCTTCGTCGAGAGGAAGCTGTATCCGAACGTCGACTTCTACAGCGGCATCATCTACCGGGCGATGGGCATCCCGACCGAGATGTTCACCGTGATGTTCGCGCTCGGCCGGCTGCCGGGCTGGATCGCACAGTGGAAAGAGATGCGCGACGACCCGAAGACCCGCATCTCGCGGCCGCGCCAGATCTACGTTGGCGAGCGCCAGCGCCCGTTCGTTCCGGTCGAGAAGCGGCCGGTCGGGGTCGAGAAGGAAGTCGTCAAGGAGCGCGAGCTGGTCCAGGTCTGATCGTCGCCTGTCCGGCCGCGCTTCTCGCGGGGGCACCGTCGTGGTGCCCCCGCGTTGCGTTTGCGCCCGCTGTCAGTCGTCGTTCCCTACGTCCGCTCTTCCCAGATCGCCGCGAGGTGCACCACGACCTCGACCGCCTTCTCCATGTCATGGGCCGACACCCACTCGAGGCGCGAGTGGAAGTTGTGCTCGCCGGCGAAGACGTTCGGCGTGGGCAGGCCCATGAAGCTCAGGCGCGAGCCGTCGGTGCCGCCGCGGATCGGGCGCTCGCGCACCGTGAGGCCGGCGCGGCGCACCGCCTCACGGGCGTTCTCGACGACCTGCGGGTGCTGATCGAGCACTTCCTTCATGTTGCGGTAGGACTCCTCCACCCGCACCTCGACCGTCGCGCCGGGCCAGTCGGCGACCGTCGAGCGCGCCAGCTCGGCGACGAAGCCCTCCTTCATCTTCAGCTCCGCGGTCGTGAAGTCGCGGATCAGCACCTTCACCAGGGTGCGATCGACGCTCGCCTGGACGACGTACGGGTGCACGTAGCCCTCGTGGCCGGCGGTCGTCTCCGGCGACAGGCGGTTCTTCGGCAGCCGCGAGATGAAGTCGGAGGCCACCTTGATCGAGTTCACGAGCTTGCCCTTGGCGTAGCCGGGATGGGTGTTGAAGCCGACGAAGGTCACGATCAGCGTGTCGGCCGAGAAGCTCTCCATCTCGATCTCGCCACGCGTCTCGCCGTCCAGGGTGTAGGCGTACCGGGCGCCGAACTTCGCGACGTCGAAGTGCCGCGTGCCGGCGCCCACCTCTTCGTCGGGCGTGAAGCCGATGCGGATCGCTCCGTGGCGGATCTCGGGATGGGCGAGCAGGTACTCCGCCGCGGTCACGATCTCGGCGACCCCGGCCTTGTTGTCGGCGCCGAGGAGCGTCGTCCCCGAGGCGGTGATGATGTCGTTCCCCCGCTGCTCCTCGAGGTACGGGTTCTCGGCCAGGCGCAGCACCGCGGTCGGGTCGTCGGGCAGCACGAGGTCGCGCCCGTCGTAGCTGCGATGGATGATCGGCTTCACTCCCGCGCCGGGCATCTCCGGCGAGGTGTCGACGTGGGCGATCAGACCGATCGTCGGCACGCCGGGCTTCGCGGAGGTCGCCGGGATCGTCGCCATGACATAGCCGTGCTCGTCGATTGCGGCGTCGGCGAGCCCCAGCCCGCGCAGCTCCTCGGCAAGCGCGCGCAGCAGGACGAGCTGCTTCTCGGTCGAGGGGTAGGTCGGCGAGTCCTCGCGCGACTGGGTGTCGAACTGCACGTAGCGCAGGAAGCGCTCGACGCAACGCGGACGGATGTCGGATGGGTTCATGTGCCAAATGTTACCGCCTCCGCTCCGCGCGCGGCCCTGTAGGATAAGCGAACCGCCGTGATCGGGAGGAGCTCCATGCGCCGACTCGTCGTTGCCGCGCTGCTGCTGACCCTCGCCGGCCTCGTCGCGCTGCCGGCCGCCGCGTCCGACACGACACCGACGACCGACGCGAAAGCGCCGAGCGTCGCGCCCGCCGCCGACTCCGGCCAGCCGGTGGCCGTGCCGGTGCCGAGCGACAAGGCGATGCGCTACTACCGCACCGGCAACGTCCTCTGGCTGATCGACAACGCCTGGGGGTTGCTGGTGCCGTTTCTCCTCCTCCTGACCGGGCTCTCGCGCCGGATGCGCGATCTCGCGGCGCGGATCGGACGCAAACGCCTTCTGACCGTGGCGCTCTACGGCGTCCTGTTCGTGATCGTGATGTCGGTCGCCGGACTGCCGCTCGGCTGGTACGAGAGCTTCGTGCGGCCGCACGCCTACGGGCTCTCGCAGCAGACCGCCGCGAAGTGGTGGCGCGACCAGGCGACCGGCCTTGCGCTGGGCTGCATCTTCATCGCCCTGACCCTGTGGTTTCCGTACTGGCTGCTGCGCAAGAGCCCGCGCCGGTGGTGGCTGTGGACCGGCCTCGCGAGCGCGCCGCTCCTCGCCGTGATCCTGCTCGTCGCGCCGATCTGGATCGATCCGCTGTTCAACAAGTTCGGGCCGATGCAGGACAAGGCACTCGAGACCCGGATCCTGGCGCTCGCCGAGCGCGCCGGGATCCAGGGCAGCCGCGTCTACGAGGTCGACAAGAGCGTCGATACCAACACCGTGAACGCCTATGTCACCGGCTTCCTCGGCACCCAGCGCATCGTGCTCTGGGACACCATCCTCGCCAAGCTCGACCCCAACCAGCTCCTCTTCGTCATGGGCCACGAGATGGGGCACTACGTGCTCGGCCACGTGTGGAAGACGATCGGCGCCGTCGCGCTGGCCATCCTGCTCGGGCTCTACGTCGTCCATCGCACGGCGGGGCTCGTCCTGCGCCGCTACGGCGCGCGGTTCGGGTTCAGCGAGCTCGCCGACGTCGCTTCCCTGCCCCTCCTGCTGCTGCTCTTCTCGCTGGTCGGCTTCGCGCTCGATCCGGCGATCCTCGCCTTCAGCCGCTACACCGAGCACGAGGCGGACCGTTTCGGGCTCGAGATCACCCGCGACAACCGTGCCTGCGGCACCGCGTTCGTCGCGCTGCAGCGCGAGAACCTCTCGAACCCGCGCCCCGGCCTGCTCTACAAGCTGTGGCGCTCCGACCACCCGCCGCTCGGCGAGCGCATCGACTTCTGCAACGAGTACCGGCCCTGGGAGACAGGCGAGCCGCTGCGCTACGGAGATCTCATCCGGCCGCGGGGTTGAGGCGAGGCTCCCCGCGTCCCGCTACTTCCCCGCCGCTTCCTCCGCCTGCCGCGCGAAGCTGCGCCCGCCGATCTCGACCGCCCCGACCTTTCCCAGTGCATCGAGCCGGAACGTCGCCCAGTCGGTGCCGTCGAGCTTCCTCTCCCAGGTGATGCGGAACGTCTCGTAGTGCCAGGGCTCGGCCTTGCCGGTGAGGATGCGGGTGGCGCGGGCGACGAGGTGGTCGCGCTCCACTTCGAAGCGGATCTCGCCGTACAGCGGATCGGCGTAGGTGCCGGCGTAGTCGGCCAGCGGGTGGCTGGGTGGTGCGTTGGGGACGCGCTTCGCCTCGATCTCGGTGCGCCGCTGGTCGGCCTTCGCCTGGAGCTCGTCGTAGAACTTGTGGAGGTCGTGGTTCCAGTCGCGCGAGAGCTTGCCGTCGAGGAAGAGGTCGAAGGCCGAGAGCATCAGCGCGTGGCGCAGCTCGGCGTGATCGAGATTGGCGAACACCGCGACCCCGAAGCGCTCCTCGCGCACCAGGCCGACGATCGCGATGAGGCCGTCGATCGACCCGGTGTGGAAGTCGACCCGGCGGCCGCGGTAGTCCTGCTGGAACCAGGCGAGGCCGTACGTCGTCCACTTGGGCTTCGTCAGCTCGGCGGTCGGATAGAACGCACCGGGCTGGATCACGACCTGCGGGCGGAACATCTCCTCCACCGTCGCCGGCTGGAGGAGCGGCTTTCCGGAGGCGTCCTTGAACGACGCCGGATCGAGCAGGAAGCGCATCCACGTCGCCTCGTCGTTGGCCGAGATCCACACCGAGCCCGCCGAGGGGATCGGGTCCACCACCCCGAGTGTTTCCCAGGTCGCGAGCACGCCGTCCTCGCGCGAGTGGGGCGTGACGCGGTTCTCCACCTTGGCCGCCTCCGCGCCGAGCGGCAGGGCGCGGGTCATGCCGAGTGGCGCGAAGATCCGCTGGCGCAGGAACTCCGGCCACGCCGTGCCGGAAACCCGGCCGACGAGATCGCCGGCGATGCCGTACATCACGTTCTGGTACTCGAAGCGCGAGCGCACCGGCGCTGAGGGCCCGACCCGCCGCAGGTGGGCGAGGATGCCCTTCCAGTCGAGCGTCTGGCTGTACCAGAGGTAATCGGTCTCCGGGAGCCCCGTGTGGTGGGTCAGCAGATCGCGCACCGTCAGCGAGTCGGCGAGTTCGGGGTCGGCGAGCTGCAGCTCGGGGATGTAGCGGCGCACCGGATCGTCCCAGCCGAGCTTCTTCTCGTCGACCAGCATGCCGATCGTCGCCACGGTCATCGCCTTGGTCGTCGACGCGGCCGAGAACAGCGTGTCGGCATCGACCCGATCGGGCTTGCCCAGCTCGCGCACGCCGTAGCCCTTGGCGAGCAGCACCTTGCCGTCGCGCACCACCACGACCGCCATCCCGGGCACGCCCCAGTCGACGCGGGCCTGCTCGGCGAGACGGTCGAAGGTCGCGACGGGGTCGGGCTTCTTCGCGGCCGCGAGCGACGGGGCGAGCAGCGAAGCACAGACAAGGACGACGGCGGCCGCGCGCATGACGGACTCCTTTCGACAGGGTCTCCGCAGGATGCTATCCGAGAGGGGACCTCGAGAGGGCGCTGAGCGTGCTTGAGACGGTGCGCTTGAGACGGTGCTGAGACGGTGCCAGGCGATTCGGGCGGTGCTGAGACGGTGCCAGGCGATTCGGGCGATGGGCCCTACCTCACGCCGCCAGCCACCCCCGAATCCTCTCTGCGACCGACGGCCGGCGCAGCAGGTCGAAGTGGTTCGCGCCGTACACGATCCACTTCCGCGATGCCGGGAACGACAGGCTCCGGTCCGGGTCGGGGTGGCGCCCGAGCGCGCTATCAACCGGAACCAGACCGTCACCCCACAGGCGATCGCGGAGGGCGCGCGGCCGCTCGCCGGTGGCGGCGGCGATCGTGTAGCAGGCGACGCAACGGGGCAGCGGCACGTGGCGCCGCCCATCGCCGGCGCGCGCGAAGCGGTCGCGTCCCTCCCAGTCCTCGTCCACCAGGTTGCCATGGCGCAGGTCGGTGATGCCGGCGCTGCGGATCGTCCCCAGGCGCGCGAGCGGCGCGGCGTAGGGTGCGGCTCCGAGCAGGAGATGGACCCACTGGCCGCCGCGCTCGAGCGGCACGCCGTGGTGGGGAGTGCCGAGAAAGACGAGCTTGCACAGCCGCCGCGACCAGCGGTGCTCGGCCCGCTCGCCGTAGTGGCAGGCGCTGCGCGCCACGAGGCCGCCCATGCTGTGACCAATGATCAGGATCTCCTCGACCGGGACCGGCCACTGCTCGATCAGCGTCTCGAGCAAGGCCGCGAAAGCGCGACCGTTGGTCGAGACGTGGAGGCCGCTGTTGTAGCGCAGGGCAAGCGGGGTCGCGTCGAGCCCCCGAAAGAGATCGACGCCCGCCGTCGCGCCGGGCCGGCTCCACTGGTGATCGTTCCGGCACAGGCCGTGGACGAGCACGGCCAACCGGCGGCTCGCCTCGGGGATCGCGGCGCGCAGCGCTACCCGCTCGAGGGTCAAGGTGCGGCCTTGGTGGCGTACCTCCATCGCCAGGGCGAGCGGGTTGGCGCTCGCCGCCAGGTGGTCACCGAGCACCCCGTTGAGGACCGCCAGCGCCGCCTCGCGCTCGAGCGAGGACTGCGACTCACCGGTCGGCGCGAGCGTCTCGATCGACCCGAGACCCATCTCGAGCCCGCCGCCGACGAGCCGCGTCACGCCGCGGATGCTTCCGTAGACGAGCCCGGTGAGGCCGCGGGTACGCGGGGTCCGCCGGATCGCACCGAGAGGGGCGATCCGGGCGTGCATCGCCTCGACGAGATCGGTGAGCCCGTTCATCGCGGCGATCGCCAGGCGCGCCGCGCCGCGAAGATCGGAAACCCCCAGATGCCGACCACCGTGCTGCTCGAGCTGCATCGGACGGCACTCTAGCGCGGGCCGGCCTCTCGGCGAGGTGCCCATCGACGAGCGGTGCCGAGGTGAGCGGTGCTGCTGCCGAGGTGTGCCGAGGTGCCAGGCGCTTCGGGCGGCGCTTCGGGCGGGTGCTGTGCCGAGGTGCTGTGCCGAGGTGCCAGGCGCCTCGGGCGGGGGGTGCTGCCG
>JBLMYC010000178.1:0-13209 GCA_050258075.1 Acidobacteriota bacterium | reverse complement strand
CTCGTGGCGACGCGGTGCGATAATCGCGCGCCGTGTCGCGCTGGCGGGCCTTGCCGAAGAGCTTCTATCGCCGTCCCGCCGCGGAGGTGGCGCCGGAGCTCTTGGGGCGCTACCTGGTGCGCGAGGTCGGTGGCGAGCGCCTGGTCGCCCGCTTGGTCGAGGTCGAGGCCTACCTCGGGGCGCCGGACCGGGCGAGCCACGCCTGGGGCGGGCGGCGCACGGCGCGCAACGAAGCGCTCTATCTTTCCGGCGGCCACGCCTACGTGTACTTCATCTACGGCATGCACTTCTGCCTGAACGCGGTCACCGGCGAGGCGGGAGAGGGCGGTGCGGTGCTGCTGCGCGCCGCCGAGGCGCTGGCGGGCGAGGCGTCGATCGCCCGGCGGCGCGGCGTCGAGCTGCCGGCGCGGCCGGGCCAGCTGCTTTCGGGTCCCGGCCGCCTGTGCCAGGGGCTGGCGGTCGATCGCCGGCTGGACGGCGTGGCGCTGCAGCGCGGCGAGCTGCGCCTGGTCGAGGGCGAGCCGGTCGGCGAGGTGGAGATCGTGCGCGGGACGCGAATCGGCGTCGGTTACGCCGGCGCCGCGGCGAGCTGGCCGCTGCGCTTCGCGGTGCGCGGCAGCCGCGAGGTGTCGCGGCCCTGGCCGTGGCGGCGCGGCTGACTTACTTCTTGACCGCCGGCTTGAGCGTCAGGTGGCCGGCCTTGAGCAGCTTCCAGAAGACGATCTGCGCCTCGAGCGGCGGCATCGGGCTGATCTTGAGGATCGAGGCGATGTCGTACTGACCGTTGATGCGGGAGAGCATGAAGCCCTCCTGCGGCGAGATCGGCAGCGTGGTGAGCTCCTCCATGCGCCGGCTGAGGACCGGGATCGAGGTCAGGAGCACGCCCTGCGCCTCGAGCTCCTGGCGGATCTTCTCCTCCGCCTTTTGCGCCGTCGCCTGGACCTTCTTGCTCTCGGGATCGAGGGTGCGCGCGGCGTGGAAGTGGCGCGCCGCGCGCTCGAGGTCGCCGCCCTGCAGGTAGGTCTGCGCCAGGCGCAGCAGCGCGTCGGCGTCGACCGCGACCGGCGGCAGCGCGCGCTCGCCGCCGCTCGTGGCGGTGCGCGGGTTGGCGACCTTCAGCCGCCCGGCCCGGTACTGGTCATACAACGCCTTGCAGGCGAAGAACTCGCTCGAGTGGGTCTGCAGGCAGATGTCCTCGACGCTGTTCGAGTCGTTGACCAGCGACAGGACGTGCTGGGCCCCTGGCGAGAGCTCGCTTGCCTCCCACTCGTGCGTCTGCACCGGGATGGCGCGCGGCGACAGGAAGACCTCGCGGATGCGCCGCCACTCGTCGAGCCGCTGCATCGCCTCGAACACCAGTGCCGTCACGTCGAGGGCGATGTGCACCATCGGCTGCTGCGGGAACTCCTCCAGGAAGCGGAACTCGCCTTCCTTCCAGTTGAAGATCTCGTAGATCGTTTCCTCGCACTTCAGGCGCAGCATCGCGTTCAGCTCGGCGGGGCCGATGGCGCCGATCTCGGTGAGGATCTTGCCGAGCAGCACCTTCGTCTCGTGCTGCCGGCGCATGCCCGCCGTGAGCTGCTCCTCGGTGATGAAGCCGTGGCTGACCAGGAAGTGGCCGAGGTACTCGCGCGGATCGGTCGAGGCCGAGGAGACCACCATGCCGCGCTCGAAGAAGATCTTCTTCTCGACCTGGGCGTTGTGGATGACCAGGGTGCCGTTCTTCTCGCCCTGCGAGAGCCATTGCAGGAGCTCGGCGAGCGGCATGGTCTTGAGGTTGCCGGCGATGCTCATCGAAGCGGGCGGATTATAGCTGGACGTCGAACTATCGGGAGCTCGATGCCGAGACGCACTCCGGAAGACTCATCCAGAGCGCTTCGCACCATGTCATCCCGAGCGAGAGCGAGGGATCTGGGCGGGTGGGTGGTCTCAGAGGCGGTCGTGCGTGCGAGGACGCGGGACGGGGGCGCTCGGGGAGGCCGCCCGGCCCCCGGATCCCTCGCTCCCGCTCGGGATGACAGCGGCCAGAGCCGCTGTCAATCCCGCGCCGTGGTCGTGCCGCGCTGGCCCTGGTAGTGGCTGGAAGCGCCCGCCTCGCCGTAGGCGACGTCGGGAGCGCTCTCCATGGCGATGAAGATGAGCTGCGCGATGCGCCGCCCGGCCTCGAGCACGAACGGGGTCGGGCCGAGGTTCTGCAGCTCGAGCGTGATGTTGCCCTCGAAGCCGGGGTCGCACCAGCCGGCGAGCGAGTGGTTGATCCACAGCCGCCCGAGGGTCGACTTCAGCTTGAGGTCGCAGGCGACGTCGCGCGGGATCTTCACGTACTCGAGGGTCGAGGCGAGCACCACCTCGCCGGGGAAGAGCTTGACGTGGGGGGAGCGGAACTCCTCGGGATCGCGGGTCGGGCAGATCCAGTGGTCGGAGACGCGGACGTCGTAGCTCGCCGAGTTGACCTGGTCCTCGGCGAACGGCACGACGCCGCCCGAGCGTCCCCACTGGCGGATCCAGCGGTCGGGCTTGATCATCGCGGGGCGCTCGCTCGTGACGAGCTCAGTTGAACTGCACCGGCTCGGCGCCGTCCTCGCGATAGATGGTGTCGACGAAACGGATGATGTTGCGCGGCAGCGACATGAAGAGCGTCGAGGTTCTGGCGCCGCCACCGAAGAAGCGCACCCCGCGCAGCAGGCCACCGTCGGTCACGCCGGTGCAGGCGAAGAGGATCGACGCGCCGGGCGCCAGCTCCTCGGTCGAGTACAGGCGGTCGGGGTCGGCGACGCCGATCTCCTTCAGGCGGGAGCGCTGGCTGTCGTTCAGCGCCACCAGGCGCCCCTGGATCTCGCCGCCCAGGCAGCGCATGGCGGCGGCGGTGATCACGCCCTCGGGAGCGCCGCCGATGCCCATCACCGCGTGCACGCCGGTGCCGCGCACCGCCGCGGCGATGCCCGCCGACAGATCGCCGTCGCCGATCAGCCGGATGCGCGCCCCGGCGGTGCGGATGTCGGCGATCAGCTGCTGGTGGCGCTCGCGGTCGAGCACCACCACGGTCAGGTCCTCGACGTCGCGCTCGAAGGCCTTGGCGATCGCCCGCAGGTTCTCGGCGACCGGAGCGTCGAGGTGCACGCTGCCGCGTGCGGTCGGGCCGACGATGATCTTCTCCATGTACACGTCCGGCGCGTGCAGCAGGCCGCCGTGCTCGGCGGCGGCGAGCACCGCGGTGGCGTCCGGCGCACCGGTGGCGCAGAGGTTGGTGCCCTCGAGCGGATCGACGGCGATGTCGACCCGGACTTCGGCCTGGTCGGGCAGCGCGCCGACCGGCTCACCGACGTACAGCATCGGCGCCTCGTCGCGCTCGCCCTCGCCGATCACGATGCGGCCGGCCATCGGCAGCCGGTTGAGCTCTTCGCGCATCGCCTCGACGGCGACGTGATCCGAGCGCTGGCGGTCGCCCAGGCCCATGGTGTGGGCGGCGGCAATCGCCGCCTGTTCGGTGACCCGGATGAAGTCCTGTTCGAGAATTCGGTCGAGCGACATGGCGAGGATCCCGTGGGTCGCGGTTGGCGCGCGGTCAGCCGCGCGCTCCCACCTTGGCCTTCTTCTCCTCGACGAGCGGCGGGTTGTACGACGGGATGCCGGTCACCGCCTCGCCGATCACCAGGGTGTGGATGTCGTGCGTGCCCTCGTAGGTGTACACCGACTCGATGTTCATCATGTGGCGGATCACCGGATAGTCGTCGACGATGCCGTTGGCGCCGAGGATCTCGCGCGCCAGCTTGGCGCATTCGCGCGCCACCCACACGTTGTTGCGCTTGATCATCGATACGTGATGCGGCTTCAGCTTGCCCTGGTCCTTCAGGCGTCCGGCCTGCAGCACCAGGAACTGGCCCTTGGTGATCTCGCTGATCATCCAGGCGAGCTTCTCCTGGGTGAGCTGATGCGAGGCGATCGGCTGGCCGGCGAACTGGATGCGCTGCTTGGCGTACTCGAGCGCCGTCCAGTAGCACTCCATGGCGCAGCCCAGGCCGCCCCAGGCGATGCCATAGCGCGCCTGAGTGAGGCAGGAGAGCGGCCCCTTGAGGCCCTTGACGCCGGGCAGCATGGCGTCGCCGGGCACCCGGCAGTCGTGCAGGCCGAGCTCGGAGGTGACCGAAGCGCGCAGCGAGAACTTGCCGTGCTGGTCGGTGGCGGTGTAGCCCGGGGTACCCTTCTCGACCAGGAAGCCGCGCACTCCGTCGTCGGTATGCGCCCAGACGACCGCCACCTCGGCGAGAGTGCCGTTGGTGATCCACTGCTTGGCGCCGTTCAGGACCCAGTCGCTGCCCACCTTCTTCGCGACGGTGCGCATGCCGCCCGGGTTGGAGCCGAAGTCGGGCTCGGTCAGACCGAAGCAGCCGATCGCCTTGCCCGAGCCGAGCAGCGGGATCCACTTGTCCTTCTGCGCCTGCGAGCCGTAGGCGTAGATCGGGTACATGACCAGGCCCGACTGCACCGAGACGAAGCTGCGCAGGCCGGAATCGCCGCGCTCGAGCTCCTGCATGATCAGACCGTACGCGACGTTGTTGAGGCCGGGCAGGCCGTACTCGGCGATCGTCGAGCCGAACAGGTTGAGCTCGGCCATGTCGGGGACCAGCTCGATCGGGAAGCGACCCTCGCGGTTGCACTCCTCGATGATCGGCTTGATCTTGTCCTCGACCCAGCCACGCACGGTGTCGCGGACCAAGCGCTCCTCCTCGGTGAGGAGCGCATCGAACTCCATGTAGTCGACGCCTGGGAAACGAGCCACGGCAAACCTCCTTGCAGGAACCGGCGGGTGGCCGGATGGATTCGGCGGAAGGGCGAAAAGAACCCGAAAAATCGTAGCACAGGGCGCCGCGGCTTCAGCGGCGCTGGCGGTAGGCGCGCAGCATGGTCAGCGCCTGGGTGATGCGCGAGATCTTGCGGTTGCGCTGCTGGATCGCCTGCAGATCGTCGAGCGACGGCTGCTCGCCGCGCACCTCGCGCAGGTAGCGATCGAGCTCGAAGCCGAGCTGGTCGAGCTCGGGCGCGAGCAGGCGCTGGAACGTGCGCTCGGTCACCAGGATGAAGCCCTCGGCGATGTCGCGCGACATCGCCCAGGCGCTGCCGCCCATGAAGTTGGCCATCGGTCTGTCGATGGTATCAGTTGCGCCCGCCGCGCCTTCTCCGTAGCATCGCCCGCCATGACTTGGCGGGAGATCCTCTCGACCGGGGGTCCGATTCTGCTCGCGCTGATCGCGGCCTACGGGGTGGACCGCGTGGCGCGCCAGCGCGGTCTCGATCCGCCGGGCTTCGCCGATCCGGTCCGCCGGCTGGCGGCCGGCGGATTGGTGGCGCTGGTCTTGTGGCTGGTGTGCTTCGCGCAGCTCGGCTCGGCCGGCGGCGGCGCGGCGAGCACCCTGGACTTCGCCAAGGTCTCGTGGCTGCGCCTGTTCTCGGTGCAGATCATCCTGGTCGCGACGCTCGCTGGCTGGTATCTGCTCGGCTTCGCCGGCTTCGGCGCCCTGGCGCCGGGGAGCGCGGCTTCGCCCGCGGCGCAGTTCGGCTGGCGTCATCCGCGGCCCGGCCGCGAGCTCGGGCTCGGCCTGTTCCTCGGCCTCGCGACCTGGTCGCTGCTGATCGGCCTGGTGCTGCTGGTGGCGCTCGCCGTCGCCCAGTTCGCGGGCGAGGAGGCGTTGCCCAAGTCACCGCCCCCCGCCATCCTGTGGATCGTCGGCCTGCCGGCGCCGCTGCGCCTGGCGATCAGCCTGTCGGCGGGGGCGGTTGAGGAGAGCTTCTTCCGCGGCTTCCTGCAGCCCCGCCTGGGGGCGGTGCTGTCGACCCTGTTCTTCGTCCTCGCCCATCTGTCCTACGGCTCGCCGTTCCTGCTGGTCGGGGTGACGCTGCTGTCGCTGATGTACGCTCTGATCGTCCGCCTGCGCCAGAGCATCCTCGCCGCGGCGGTGGCGCACGCCGCGTTCGACTCGATCGAGCTGCTGGTCGTGGCGCCGCTGGTGCTGCGGCTGATCGGCCATGGCTAGGCCCGCACCGGCCGCGATGTGAGCATGGCCTCTGATAAAGTCAACGGCCGGATGTCAGAGCTCGTGCCGGAGGTCCATCTGGCGATCGGCAGCCGGTTCGAGAACATCGAGCTGGTCAAGGTGGTTCTGGTCGACGCGCTGCGCCAGCTCGCGGTGGACGACGACTCGCGCCACTGGATCGAGCTCGCGGTGCGCGAGGCGGTCGCCAACGCGATCAAGCACGGCAACCGCCAGGACCCTGGCAAGCGGGTGGAGATCGACGTGGCGGTCGAAGGGCCGGAGGTCGTGATCCGCGTCGAGGACCAGGGCCCCGGGTTCGATCCCGGCGAGCTCAAGGATCCCCTCGCGCCGGAAAACCGGATGCGCCCTGACGGGCGTGGCATTTTCTACATGAAGAAGTTCATGGACTCGATCGACTACAGCTTCCCGCCCGGGGGCGGCACCGTGCTGACGCTGCGCAAGCGCATCGCCCGTTCGTCGCCGAGTTAGGCCGGAAGCAAGGAGAAACGCAAGATGAAGATCACCGCGCGGCAGAGCGGCAACGTGACCATCCTCGACCTCGATGGCAAGATCACGATCGGGAGCGGCGATCAGGCGTTGCGCGACGCCATCCACCAGCAGATACAGGGCGAAAAGCGCGACCTGCTGCTGAACGCCAAGAAGGTCACCACCATCGACTCTTCGGGCGTCGGCGAGCTGGTCGCTGCCTACACCACGGTCACCAACCGCGGTGGCAAGCTGAAGCTGCTCAACCTGCCGCCCAAGCTGTCGGACATCCTCCAGATCACCCAGCTGATCACCGTCTTCGAGGTCTTCGACAACGAGGACGAAGCGATCCGCTCCTTCTGATCAGGGGCCGTTTTGAACCGCCGGCCTGAGCCCGCGCCGCCCGCTCGCGGCGAAGCGGTCCAGGCCGGCGCTGCGCCCTCGACCGCCCTGCTCGCCTGGGCGGCGGTGGTCGAGCGGCGCCTGCCGCTGCTCCTCCCCGCCGCGGATCGTCGCCCCGAAGCCGTCCACCGGGCGATGCTCCACGCCCTCACCACGCCGGGCAAGCGCCTGCGCCCGGTCCTGACGCTGGCCGTCGCCGACCTGTTCGGACGACAGGGAGAACCGGTCGTCGATATCGCCTGCGCCGTCGAGATGGTGCACGCGAGCTCGCTGGTGCTCGATGACCTGCCGTCGATGGACGGCGCCGAGCGGCGTCGCGGGCGGCCCACCGTCTGGCGCGAGTTCGGCGAGGACATCGCGATCCTCGCCGCCTTCGGACTGCTGAACCGTGCTTTCGCGCTGCTCGCCGAATCCGGCGAACGTCTGGAGCTGCGCCGCTATACGACCGCCGATCTCGCCCATCACTTGGCGGCGGCGATCGGCACCGACGGCCTGATCGGTGGACAGGCGCTCGACCTGCACAGCGACCCGCAGGCGCTCGACCTCGAGCTTCTCGAGTACATCCACAGCCACAAGACCGGTGCGCTGTTCCTGGCCGCCGCCGAGCTCGGTGCGATGGCGGCCGAGGCGCGGCGTCGCGATCTCGACGTGGTGAGCCGCTACGCCAAGAACCTCGGCCTCGCCTTCCAGATCTCCGACGACCTGCTCGACGTCGAAGGCACGGCGGAGGAGATCGGCAAGGACGTCGGCCAGGACGCCGCGAAGGTGACCTTCGTCAAGCTGCTGGGGGCGGACGGCGCGCGCTCGCTGGCGGCGGAGCTGCTGGGCTTCGCCGAGGCCGCTCTCGATCCGCTGGGCGGCAAGGCGGATGCCCTGCGCGACCTCTCGCGCTATGTGCGGGAGCGCCGGCGCTAGCGGGCGGGGCATGGCGGATCCCGATCTCGAGCGCGTCCGCGGCGAGCTGCAGCGGATGGGTTATCTGACCCACGGTCTGGAGCGGGTCTTGCTCCAGGACGCCCTGCGGCCGCCGACGCCGGGACGCGCGCTGCTGCTCCTGGCGCTGCGCGAGGGGGCGCTCGCCGGCGTGCTGGTCGCCGCGGTCGGGGCGTTCGCGCTCGCCGTCGCCAACCGCAGCCTGACGACGTCGCCGTTCGACGTCGTACCGCTGTTCGTCCACCTGCTGCTGCCGGGAGTGCTGCTCGCCGCGGCCGGATTCGCCCTGCTCGGCGGCCTGCTGGCGCTCGTCCTGCGCCTCGCCGGCCGGCGCAGCCTGCGCGGCACGAGCACCGCGATCGCCCTGCTGGTCACCGCGGCGGCGGCGGTCGTGGCGTATGGCCACGCCCTCGGCCTGATCGCCGAGGCCGGCATGGCGGCGCGGCTCGGGTTCGGGCTCGGCGCGGCAGCGGCCGCGCTCCTGCTCCTGCGCCTGTTGCGCGGCGGGTTGCTCGCCCTGGCGGTGCGGCTCACCGACCGCGCGCCGCTCGGGCGGCCGCTCGACCGTCGCGTGGTGGTCGGACTCGGCGCGGTGGCGTCAGCCCTGTTCCTGGTGCCGGCGCTGCTCCTGGCGCGCGGCGGCTCGCCGGCGCCGCCCGAGGTCCTGCCCAGCCGGCCGGGCGAGCGCGTGCTGCTGGTCGGGGTCGACGGCGTCCTGCCGCAGGAGTTCGACTACCTGCTGCAACATGGAGACCTGCCGGAGATCGCGCGCCTGACCGAGCTCGCCGGCGTCACCCGCTACCGGCGCGAGAGCGAGCCGCCGGCGGCGTTCTGGACCTCGGTCGCGACGGGACTGCGCTCGCCGCTCCACGGCGTCGCCTCGCTCGACAGCTTCCGCCCGCTGGGCACCGCGACGCCGCTCGAGCAGGTCGGCGTGTCGCGGGCCTGGTGGTCGCGGGTCGAGGCCCCCTTGGGCCTGGTCGAGTACCGCCCGCTGCTCGCCAACCGGCGGCGCGCTCCGACCTTGTGGGAGCTCGCGGCGCGCGGCGGCGCTCCGGTCCTGGCGGTCGACTGGTGGGCGACTTATCCGGCCGAGCCGCTGCCCGGGCTGGTGCTCGCCCACGGCGCCTATCAACTGCTCGGCGAGCGGACCGCGGGGGCCATGGCCCCCGAGTCCGAGCGCGGGGCGATCGAGGCCGTGCGCGAGAAGACCGACGCCGGCGATTTCGCCGCCGCACTGCAAGCCGGGCTGCCTGCCGACGCGGCGCGCGCGGTGCTCGACAAGGCCCTGCTCCCGGATGCTTTCTATCTCGACGTCTTCGCGCGCCGGCTCGCCGCGGCGAGCCCGCCGCGCGCCGCGGCGCTCTACCTGCCAGGTCTCGATATCGCCGCCGACGGCTGGCGCGGCAGCGGAGTAGCCTTCGCCGACCTGGTGCGGCTGGAGCTCGTCGCGGTCGACCACCTGCTGGCCAACGGTCTGCGCGGAGTGGGGACGGTGGCGCTGGTGCTCGACCCCGGACGGCGCGGCGGCGCCGAGGGACGGATCGTGCTCTGGCGAGCCGGCGGCTGCCGCGACGTTCCGGCCGCCGATCGGCGGATCGCTCCCGAGCAGGTCGCCGCCGCTCTGCTGCGCGCCCTCGGCCTGCCGCAGAGCGCCGAGCTGCCGGAGCCCCCCGCGGGCTGCGCCTGGGAGCCGGCGCCGGCCCGCGTGCCGACCTACGGCCAGCGCGCGCCCGGCCGGGTGCCGGCCATCGACAGCCAGGAGTACCTGCAGAACCTGCGTTCGCTCGGCTACCTGTGAGCGTCGCGCAGCTCAGACCGTGCGCTGGCGACGTGCGGTGATGGCGAGCAGGGCCGCCGCGGCGCCGGCGAGCGCGGCGCCGACGACGAAAGCGGCGACCGGCGAGACCTCCTGCCACAGCAGTCCGAAGATCAGGCTGGCGGCGAAGACTCCCACTCCGGTCGCCAGGTGATAGGCGCCGAGAGCTGTGCCGGTTCCCATCGAGGCGCCGGCGAGATCGACGACCAGGGCGCGCTCGGCTCCCTCGGTCAGCCCGTAGAAGACCGCGTAGAGCCCGAACAGCGCGACGACCTCGAAAGCGGTGTGGGCCCAGGCGAAGCCCAGGTAGACCGCCGCGTAGACCGTCCAGCCGGCGAAGATCTGCGGCCGCGGTCCCAGCCGGTCGGCAAGCCGTCCGGCCGGCGCCGAGGCCAGCCACTTCGCGACGTGGAAGCCCGACCACAGGACTGCGAGCCCGGCCGCCCCGAACCCGAGCTGCGCCGCGCGCAGCAGCAGGAAGGCGTCGCTGGCGTTGCCGAGCGAGAAGAGGAGGAAGGCGAGGAGCGGACCGCGCAGACCGGCCGGCAGCGTCGCGCGCACGCCGGGCCTGGCGACCGCGGCAGCCGGGTGCGGGGGCTCGGCGCAGAAGACCTGCACCACCAGCCAGCCGACGATCGCCGGCAGAGTGGCGAGCAGAAACACGCGGCGCAGGTCGCCCGGCCAGGCGAGGAGGACGAGCGCCGCGAGCAGCGGCCCGACTGCGGCGCCGAGATGGTCGAGGCCGCGGTGGAAGGAGAATGCGAAGCCGCGCTGCTCGCGCCCGACCGAATCCGAGATCATCGCGTCGCGCGGCGCGGTGCGCAGGCCTTTCGCCACCCGGTCGAGGGCGCGCAGCCCGATGACGTGGAGCGGGGTCGCGGCGACGGCCATCAGCGGTCGGCAGAGGGCCGACAGGCCGTAGCCCGCCGAGACGAAGGGCTTGCGGCGGCCGGCGCGGTCGCTCCAGCGCCCGGCGGCGCCCTTGACCAGCGCCAGCACGCCCTCGGCGGCCGACTCCATGACGCCGAGCGCGACCGGTCCGCCGCCGAGCGCGGCGAGGAAGCCGGGCAGCAGCGGGTACACCATCTCGCTCGCCACGTCCTGCAGGAAGGAGGTGGCGCCGAGCGCCTTGACCGGGCGGGGCAATCCGCGGCCGAGGTACGTCGCGGCCACTGCCGGTCGGTCGGACATGCGGCTCAGGCTAGCAGCAAGTTCGCCGCAGGAACTAGCGGTGCGAGGTGTTACTCTCCGCGGACCTTGAGACGCCGCCCATCATCCGAGGAGGTTTGCATGAGTCGCTGGAGCCCCGTCACCCGTCGCACCCTGGTCGTCCTCGCGCTCGCCGCCGTGCTCTGCGTCGGCATCGTGGTTGGCCGCGCCAGCGCCGATCAGCCGCACATGATGGCTGCGCTCGATCACCTGCGCGCCGCCCGCACCGAGCTCGACAAGGCGGACGCCGACAAGGGTGGGCACCGCGCCAAGGCGATCGCGCTGGTCAACGATGCGATCGCCCAGGTCGAGAAGGGCATCGGGTTCGATCGCCACCACTGAGCACTGATTCTGCGGGGCGTGGCCGGATGATCCCGTCACCAGGCCACGCCCCGGTCAGCGCTGCCAACGAACGTCGCGCAGCGAGCCCAGCTCTCCTCCCGGGCAGTTGCGGTAGCCCGACAGCTGGCGCGGCGCGACCGCCACGTTCTTCTTGATCATCAGCACCACATAGGGCAGGTCGCGGGCCAGGATCTCCTGCGCCCGGACGTACAAGGGCCGGCGCTGGGCGGGATCGGCGAGGCGTGCCGCCTGGTCGATCAGGCGATCGAACTCCGGATCGGAGTAGCGGCCGCGGTTCTGGCCGGCCGGCGGGACGCTCGCCGAGTGCAGGATCAGCCGCAGCAGGCCGGGGTCGGTCGCCGAGGTCCGGGTGAGGCTGAACATCTGGAAGTCGCCACGCCGGATGTCGTCGTACAGCACCCCGAAGTCGAGAGTGCGGATCTCGACCGCGATCCCCGCCTCGGCGAGCATCGCCTGGATCGCCTGGGCCTGCAGGCGCGGCGTTTCGTTGGTCGAGGTCTTGTAGACGAGATGCAGGCGCGCCTGACCGTTGCCCGGATCCGGGTGTCCGGCCTCGTCGAGCAGCCGGCGTGCCGCGGCGGGGTCGTGCTGCAGCGCCCCGCTCTCGCCGAGCGCTTCGTCCCGCGCCCACAGGCCGGGCGGGAAGATCGTGTCGCTCAGCAGGCCGAGGCCGCGCCAGATGGTGCGAATCAGCTTGGGCCGGTCGATCGCGAGCGCGATCGCGCGGCGCACGCGCACGTCGCGCAGCACCGGATCGTCGCAGCGGAACGCGAGGTAGCCGAAGGAAGCGGAGGGGTCCTCGATCACCCGGAAGCGCGGATCGGCGCGCAGGGCGGGCACCGCGTCGGGCGGCAGATCGTTGACCACCAGCTGCGCCGAGCCTTTCAGCAGCTCGAGGGCGCGGGTCGTCGCGTCCGGCACCTCGCGCAGCGTGACATGGGCGAGATGCGGCGCGCCGCGCCAGTGGCCGGGGAAGGCGTCGAGCTCGACCGACTCGGCGCGGCGACCGACGACGCGGAACGGACCGGTGCCGATCGGGCGGCGCTCGATCTCCTCGACCGTCGAGCCGCGCGGTACGATGCCGAGGCCGTTCGTGAGCTCGGCCGGCAGCGAGCCGGCGGGCTCGGTGAGCTGCAGGTCGACGGTCAGCGGATCGACAACCTGGACGCGGCGGATGACGGCGAGCGCTCCGCTCTTCGGGCTGAGGACCGTACCATCCAGGAGCGACCTGATCGTCCATGCCACGTCCTCGGCGCCGAACGGGCGGCCGTCCTGGAAGCGCACGCCGGGACGCAGGTGGAAGCGCAGCCTCAGACCCTGGTCGAGCGTCTGGTAGGACGTGGCGAGAGATGGATGGAGCTCGAGATCCGGCCCGCGCTCGAGCAGCCCGTCGTACACCAGGTCGAAGACCCGGCTCGAGCCCTGGTCGGTGCCGACCCGCGGATCGAAGCGCAGCGGAGCGGCCTCGATCGCGACGGTGAGCGAGTTGTCTCGCGGCAGCGTCAGCTGCCTGGAACGGTCACAGCCAACCACAGCGAGAAGCACGAAAAAGAAAATGCTCTGGGTGGAAGAGCGATCACGGTAGCGGCGCGGCTGGGGTCTCGGAGCGCAGACGGAAGGCCCCGCGACCCTGACTGGCTCTGATGAGGGCGGGTGTCCGCAAGCGGAGAGACCCCAGCCGTGCCGCGGCCCGCTCGGGAAACGCCACTTCGGTTGAACCCGATCTGCTAACATCGCCCCTTTCTTGCGCCGGCGAAGGATTCGCCCGCGCGCCTCGTCTGCGGACCAACGTTACTCGACCGGGGTCGTCCATGAAACTTGCCGTGCCGCGCCGCCTCCTCGCCTCCCTCTTCCTTCTCGCCGTCGCCGCCGCCGCGCCGGCCGCCGCCAAGCCGCGGGTCGTGATCCTCGGCTTCGACGGCGCCGACGCCAAGCTGACCGAGAAGTGGATGGACGAGGGCAAGC
>JBLMYC010000177.1:0-8552 GCA_050258075.1 Acidobacteriota bacterium | reverse complement strand
CCCCGACCGGCGCCACCATCCTGCCGAGCTTCGGAGCCTCGAGCACGCTCGCCCGCCAGATCGCCGAGGGCGCGCCGCTCGACGTGCTGCTCTCCGCCGACGAGGAGACGATCGACGGCCTGGCGCGCCGCGGCCTCGTCGCTCCCAGCTCGCGCGTCGCGTTCGCCTCCAACCGCCTGGTCGTCGTGGTGGCGCGTGATCGCGGCGCCGCGGTCGCTGCCGCGGACGACCTCCTGTCCCCGGCGGTGCGCACGATCGCGGTGGCCGAGCCGCACTCGGTGCCGGCCGGGGTGTACGCGCGGCGCTGGCTCGAGCGGCGCGGTCTGTGGGATCGCCTGCAGTCCAAGCTGGTGCCGACCGACAACGTGCGCGCGGCGCTGTCGACGGTCGCCAGCGGCAACGCCGACGCGGCGATCGTCTATCGCACCGACGCCCGCATCTCGCCACGCGTCCGCGTCGCCTTCGAGGTGCCGGAGGCGGAGACGCCGGCGATCTCCTACGGCGCGGCGGCGCTCGTCGCCTCCGCACAGCCGCAAGCGGCGCGCCGCTTCCTCGCCTGTCTCACCGGCGCCGCGGGCCAGGCGATCCTCGCCCGCCACGGCTTCCTGCCGCCATCGCGAGCGGGAGGCGCGCGGTGACGATCGCGCCCTTCGCCACCCTCGGCTTCTCGCTATGGACCGCCGCGCTGGCGCTGCTGCTGATCCTGCCGCCGGGGGTGCTCCTCGCCTGGGTGCTGGCGCGGCACGACTTCCGCGGCCGCGCCCTGGTCGAGACCGTGGTGGCCCTGCCCCTCGTGCTGCCCCCGGTCGCGACCGGCCTGGTGCTGCTGCAGCTCCTCGGACGGCGCGGCTGGCTCGGCCGCCTGCTCGAGGAGCACCTCGGGCTGCCCGTGGTGTTCACCTGGCGGGCGGTCGTTCTGGCGATGGCGGTGATGTCGTTCCCACTCCTGGTGCGCAGTGCCCGTGCGGCGTTCGAGGCGGTTCCGGAACGTCTCGAGCAGGTGGCGCGCACGCTCGGCGCCGGCGAGGCGCGGGTGCTCCTCGGCGTCACCCTGCCGCTCGCCCGCCACGGCCTGGTGGCGGGGGCGCTGCTCGGCTTCGCACGCGCTCTCGGCGAGTTCGGCGCCACGGTGATGGTCGCGGGCATCGTCCCCGGGCGCACGGTGACCCTGTCGGTCGGCATCTTCCAGCTCGTCCAGCTCGGCGAGGACGCCGCGGCGCTGCGCCTCGCCGCCCTTTCCGCCACTGCCGCCTTCGCCACCGTCGCCGCCGGCGAGTGGCTGCTGCGCCGCGCCGCGCATCGCCGGTGACCCCCGCGATGCGCCTCGAGCTCCAATCCGTCCGCGTGCCACTCGACGGTTTCGTGCTCGAGCTCGACGCCAGTCTCGGCGCCGGGACGACCGCGGTGCTCGGCCCCTCCGGCGCCGGCAAGACCAGCCTGCTCGATCTCGTCGCTGGCCTGCGGCGACCGGCCGCCGGCCGCATCGTCCTCGACGGCGAGGTGCTCGAGGACGCGGCGACCGGCAAGCACCTGCCGGCGCGCCACCGTCGCATCGGCTACGCGCCGCAGGAGGGCTCGCTGTTCCCTCACCTCTCGGTGCGCGCCAACCTGGCGTTCGCGCGCCGCGCTGCGCCCGCCGAGGTCGAGCGGGTGGCGGCCGCGCTCGAGCTCGAGACGCTGCTCGACCGCGGCACCGAGCGCCTCTCGGGCGGCGAACGCCAGCGCGTCGCCCTCGGCCGCGCGCTGCTCGCCCGGCCGCGCCTGCTGCTCCTCGACGAGCCGCTCTCGGCGGTCGACCTCGAGCTGAGCGAGCGGGCCCGCGCCATGCTCCAACGGCTGCGCGAGGAGTTCCGGATCCCGATGCTGTACGTCACCCACGACGCCGGCGAGGCGGCGGCGCTGTGCGACGAGCTGCTGATTCTCGAGCGCGGCCGCGTGGTCGGGCGCGGCGCGCCACGCGACCTGCTGGAGCCCGACCCCGCCGCCCGCCGTTTGCGGCGAGGCTGAGCCGGCGGCGTTGTATCCTCGGCCGGTGAGCGCCGCCGCACCCGTCTCCACGATCGGGACGCCCCTCGCGCTCGTCGTCTTCTTCGCCCTCATCGGCCTCGTCCTGGTGCTCGACCTCGGCGTGCTGAGCCGTCGCCAGCGCCCGGTCAGCCAGCGCGACGCGCTGCTGTGGACGGCATTCTGCGTCCTGCTGGCGCTCGGCTTCTGCGCCTGGATCGCGATCGCGCACGGTTCGACCGCCGGCCTCGAGTTCCTGGCCGGCTACCTGGTCGAGTACGCGCTGTCGGTCGACAACCTGTTCGTCTTCCTGATCGTCTTCAACTACTTCGCGGTGCCGAAGGAGCTGCGCCACGGCGTGCTGTTCTGGGGAATCGTCGGCGCGATCGCCCTGCGCGCCGCGTTCGTCGCCACCGGGGCGGTGCTGCTCGCCGCGGCGCACTGGGTGATCTACCTGTTCGGCGCCTTCCTCTTCGTCACCGGAGGCAAGCTGCTGTTCACCGGCGAGGACGGCCACCCCGAGCCGGCGCGCAACCCGGTGGTGCGCCTGCTGCGCCGCTACCTGCCGCTGGCGCCGAGCTACCACGGGCGGCGCTTCTTCGTGCGCCACGACGGGCGCCGTCTCGCCACCCCGCTGTTCCTCGTCCTGGTGGTGGTCGAGGTGACCGACCTCGTCTTCGCGGTGGACTCGATCCCCGCGGTGTTCGGCGTCACCCGCGACCCCTTCCTGGTCTTCACCTCCAACATCTTCGCGGTGCTCGGGCTGCGCGCCTTGTTCTTCCTGATCGCGGGATGGATGGACCGCTTCCACTACCTGAAGTTCGGGCTCGGCCTGGTGCTGGCATTCGTTGGCGTTAAGATGCTGGCGAGCGCCTGGTGGACCGTCCCGATCACGGCTTCGCTCGGCATCATCGTTTCGTTCCTGGCTGCCGCCATGATCGCGTCGTGGCTCTTCCCGCCGCGCGGCGAGAGCGGCCCGAGAGCTGGAGGTTCGTGACATGACGCTGGTCTTCGTTCCCAAGGAGGGCCGCGCCGCGGAGACCCGTGCGGCGGCGACGCCGGAGAGCGTCAAGCGCCTGAAGAAGGTCGGGCTGGAGGTGGCGGTCGAGCCCGGCCTCGGCGCCGGCGCCTTCTTCGCCGATGCGGCCTTCACGGCGGCCGGCGCGACGCTCACCGACGCCGCCCAGGGCTGGTCGACCGCCGACATCGTGCTCAAGGTGGGCCCGCCGAGCGCCGAGGAGGTCGGGCGGATGAAGAGCGGCGCGCTGCTGGTGGGCCTGCTCGCTCCGCACCGCCATCCCGAGATCGCCCGCGCTCTCGCCGAGCGCCAGGTGACCTCGATCGCCATGGAGCTGGTGCCGCGCATCAGTCGCGCGCAGAGCATGGACGCCCTGTCCTCGCAGGCCAACATCGCCGGCTACCGGGCGGTGCTGCTCGCCGCCTTCCGGCTGCCCAAGTACATGCCGCTGTTGATGACCGCGGCCGGCACCATCCCGCCGGCCCGGGTGGTCATCCTCGGTGCCGGCGTCGCCGGTCTGCAGGCGATCGCCACCGCCCGCCGTCTCGGCGCGGTGGTGGAGGTCTCCGACGTGCGCCCGGCGGTCAAGGAGCAGGTCGAGTCCCTGGGCGGCAAGTTCCTCGAGGTGCCGGTCACCGAGAGCGGCGAAGGCGCCGGCGGCTACGCCCGCGAGATGAGCCCGGAGTACCTGGAGAAGCAGCGCCAGCTGGTGACCCAGCATCTCAAGGCGGCCGACGCCGCGATCTCGACCGCGCTGGTGCCGGGCAAGCCGGCCCCGCGTCTGATCACCCGCGACATGGTCGAGGCGATGCGCCCCGGGGCGGTGATCGTCGACCTCGCCGCCGAGCAGGGCGGCAACTGCGAGCTGTCGCAGGCCGACCGCGAGGTGGTGCACAACGGCGTGGTGATCCTGGCGCCGACCAATCTCGCCGCCGGGATGCCCGCCGACGCGAGCCTGCTGTACGCCCGCAACCTGGTGGCGCTCCTGCTGCCGATGATCAAGGACGGCGCGCTCCAGGTCGACCCCGAGGACGAGGTCGTCAAGGGCGCCCTGCTTACCCACCGCGGCGAGGTCGTGCACGGCCCCACCGCGCAGCGCCTCGCCGCCCCGGCGGCATCCTCTTAGGACCCTTTTCTGCACAGCGCGTTCGGCGCCCGGCTCGCTCCGAGCCGGCGCCGGCGCATCACGCCCCCGCGATCCGGGGTGGGCCGAAACCGCCCGCATGGTGCAAGATTCCCGCCCGGCGGGATGGCGCGTCGCCGCGGCATGACTTGACACCTTGTGCGTTTTTTCACAAAGTTCGCGCTTGCCTCGACCGGGGGGCTTCGATAAGGTCTCCGGTCCGATCCGAGATCATTCATGCAGATCTTCCACCGCAGCACGAACACTCTCGCCAAAGTCACGCTGTTCGGTGCCGTCGCCTTCGCCGCTCTGGCGCTCTGGGTCTTCATGGTGCTCGACCGCTCGCCCTACAACACGCGCCAGGACGAGATCCTCAATCAGCCGGTGCCGTTCAGCCACGAGCACCACGTGCGAGGCCTGGGCATCGATTGCCGGTATTGCCACACCTCGGTCGAGAAGACCGCGGTGGCGGGGATCCCGCCGGTCGCGACCTGCTACAACTGCCACAAGCAGATCTGGACCAACTCCGCCATGCTCGCTCCGGTGCGCGACGGCTACAAGAACGGCAAGCCGATCGAGTGGGTGCGGGTGCACGACCTGCCCGACTACGTGTACTTCAACCACAGCATCCACGTCGCCAAAGGCGTCGGCTGCGCCACCTGTCACGGACGAGTCGACAAGATGCCGCTGATGCGCCAGCACGCGACGCTGCAGATGGAGTGGTGCATCACCTGCCACCGCAACCCGGAGCGCTACATCCGGCCGCGCGACCAGGTGTTCAACATGAAGTGGCAGCCGGGACCCGAGGGTCAGGAGGCCGAGGGCCGCAAGCTGCTGGTGGAATACAAGATCCAGAGTCCGCGGTCGCTGACGTCCTGCTCGACCTGTCACCGCTAGAAGGAGCTTCGAGGCAAGCGATGAGCGACGCCCACGCCCACGAGGACCAGCACTGCCACGCCGCCGGCGGCGGCTGCGGTTGCCGTCAGGAGCCGCTCGACCTGGAGGCGGTGCGGCGCCGGCTCGCCGAGAAGAGCGGGGCGGAGTACTGGCGCAGCCTCGAGGAGCTGGCCGAGGCTCCGGCCTTCGCGGAGATGCTGCAGCGCGAGTTCCCGCGCCAGGCCGCCGAATGGGTCGAGGCGAGCGAGGGCGAGGCGGGCGGCGTCTCGCGCCGCCGCTTCCTGCAGCTCTCCAGCGCCTCGCTGGCCCTTGCCGGGCTGACTGCCTGCACCCGCCAGCCGCTCGAGAAGATCGTCCCGTACGTCAAGCAGCCGGAGGAGATCCTCCCCGGCCGGCCGCTCTTCTATGCCAGCGCCGCGACCCACCTCGGCTATGCCGCCGGGGTGCTGGTCGAGAGCAACATGGGGCGCCCGACCAAGATCGAGGGCAACCCGGAGCATCCCGAGAGCCGCGGCGCGACCGACGCGCTGACCCAAGCCTCGCTGCTGACGCTCTACGATCCCGACCGCTCGGCGGCGATCCACTACCTCGACACCGTCCGCACCTGGAGTCAGTTCCTGGAAGCGATCCAGCCGGCGCTGAACGCCCAGAAGGCGATCGGCGGCGCCGGCCTGCGCATCGTCACCGGAGCCACCACCTCGCCGAGCCTGGCCTATGGCCTGCGCCGGCTGCTCGCGACCTACCCGCAGGCCCGTTGGCAGCGCTGGGAGCCCGCCGGGCGTGACGCGGTGCGCGAGGGCACCCGCCTCGCGTTCGGGCAGGCCGCCGAGGTGCGCTACGACCTCACCAAGGCCGACGTCGTGGTGGCTCTCGACTCCGACTTCCTGACCCAGGGGCCGGGAGCGATCCGCTACGCCCGGGAGTTCGCCGACCGCCGCCGGCTCGAGGGCGAGGCGGCGGATATGAACCGCCTGTACGCCTTCGAGAGCGGCCCCACCGCGACCGGCACGATGGCCGACCACCGGGTCGCCCTGCGCCCGAGCGACATCGCCCGGGTCGGGCTCGCCCTCGCCCAGGCGATCGGCGTGCCCGGCGTCTCCGGCTCCGCGCCGGAGCGCGCGGCGCGGATCGTCGCGGCCGCGGCGCGCGACCTCCAGGCGCATCGCGGGCGCGGTCTGGTCGTCGCCGGCGAGCAGGCTCCGGCCGAGCTCCATGCCCTGGCGCATGCCATGAACGCGACGCTCGGCAACCTCGGCGCGACCGTGCTGGTGAGCGACCCGGTCGACTTCGCGCCCGCTGATGCGCCGAGCGACCTCGCTTCGCTCACCACCCTCACCGACGAGCTGCGCGCCGGCAAGGTCGACTTGCTGATCCTGCTGGGCGTCAACCCGGTTTTCGACGCTCCCGCCGACCTCGACTGGAAAAGCGCCATCCAGAAGGCGCGGCTGCGCGTCCACCTCGGCCTGTACTTCGACGAGACCGCGGAGTACTGCCAGTGGCACGTGCCGCAGGCGCACTACCTCGAGACTTGGGGCGACGCGCGCGCCCTCGACGGCACCACCACCATCCAGCAGCCGCTCATCGAGCCGCTGTACGACGGCAAGACGCCACTCGAGCTGGTGGCGGCGCTCGCCGGCCAGCCCGGCGCGGCGCACGATCTGCTGAAGGCCTTCTGGCAGATGCCCTCCGACGGCTCGCGCGAGGCGCAGGCACGCGGCGCGGTCGGCGGCGCCCTGGCGTTCCAGGACGCCTGGCGCAAGGCGCTGCACGACGGCCAGGTCGAGGGCAGCTCCCTGCCGGTCAAGGCGGTGAGCATCGACGGCGCCGCGATCGGCCGCGCCGCCGCCACCCTGGCGGCAAGCCGGCAGATCGGCCGGATCGAGCTCGCATTTCGACCCGACCCCGCGATCTTCGACGGTCGTCACGCCAACAACGCCTGGATGCAGGAGCTGGCTCGACCGCTGACCAAGCTGACCTGGGACAACGCCCTGATCCTGGCGCCGAAGACCGCCCAGGAGCTCGCGGTGCGTCATGAGCAGGTCGTCGAGCTGCAGGTCGCCGGGCACAGCGTCCGGGTGCCGGTCTGGGTGCAGCCCGGCCAGGCCGAGGGCGCCGGCACGCTGCACCTCGGCTACGGCCGGCGCAAGGCCGGGCGGGTGGGCACCGGAGTGGGAGTCGACGTCTACCCGCTGCGCCGGAGCGACGGGCTGTGGACGGCCGGCGCCGAGGTGGTGCCGACCGCCGCGACCTACAGCCTGGCCTCCACCCAGCTGCACTTCAACATTCCGCTCGAGACCGAAGAGGCGAAGAAGCGAGAGCTGCTGCGAGTCGGCACCCTGGCCGAGTACCGCGCCAAGCCCGAGTTCGCCAAGGAGATGGGCGAGGTGCCGCCGCCGGACATGACCATGTATCCGGCCTGGAAGTACGAAGGCTACGCCTGGGGCCTGGTGGTCGACCTCAACGCCTGCACCGGCTGCAACGCCTGCGTCATCGCCTGCCAGTCGGAGAACAACATCCCGGTGGTCGGCAAGGAGCAGGTCGCGGTGAGCCGCGAGATGCACTGGATCCGGATCGACCGCTACTTCCGCGGCGATCTCGACGACCCTCAGGTCTACCACCAGCCGGTCATGTGCCAGCAGTGCGAGATGGCACCCTGCGAGACGGTGTGCCCGGTGGCGGCGACCTCGCACAGCAGCGAAGGCCTGAACGACATGGTCTACAACCGCTGCGTCGGCACCCGCTACTGCTCGAACAACTGCCCGTACAAGGTGCGGCGCTTCAACTTCTTCAACTACAACAAGACCGAGCCGCAGGACCACGAGGCGCATCCGGTCCTCAAACTGCTGCACAACCCCGACGTCACGGTGCGATTCCGCGGCGTGATGGAGAAGTGCACGTACTGCGTGCAGCGCATCAACCGCGCCAAGATCGCCGCCGAGGAGGCCGACCGCAAGGTGCGCGACGGCGACATCGTGACCGCCTGCGCCCAGGCCTGCCCGTCGCAGGCGATCGTGTTCGGCGACATCAACGACAAGCAGTCACGGGTCGCCCGCCTCAAGGCCGGCCCGCGCAACTACGGCATCCTCGAGGAGCTCAACACCCGCCCGCGCACCACCTACCTGGCGCGGCTGCGCAATCCCAACCCCGAGCTCCTCGGCCCGGAGAAGGCGTAAGCGATGTCCCGCGAACAGGAAGCCCTGCACGCCGCGATCTACCCCGCCAAGTCGCCGTTCATCGCCCCCGGCCATACGGCGGCGACGGTCACCGACAAGATCAGCGAGGTCGTGCTGCGCAAGATGCCCCGCTGGTGGTGGTTCGGGTTCGTCATCTCGTTCCTGCTCGTCGTCATGCTGCTCAACGCCCTCGCCAAGCTGTTCTGGACCGGCGTCGGCGTCTGGGGCAACAACATCCCGGTGGGCTGGGCCTGGGGCATCACCAACTTCGTGTGGTGGATCGGTATCGGTCATGCCGGGACCCTGATCTCGGCGATCCTGCTGCTGCTGCGCCAGC
>JBLMYC010000176.1:0-9105 GCA_050258075.1 Acidobacteriota bacterium | reverse complement strand
GGCGTGAACTGATAGGTCGAGCGCAGCTCGACCAAATGGGTGTGGAAGAGCTCGCCGCCGAGCTCGCTCAAGCGCAAGAAGGTGTCCTGGAGCTGGAGGTTGAGATGGCGCCCGAGGAAGAGCTGGCCGAGGGCCCGCAACCGCTCGATGTGCGCCGGCCGCGCGTTTGCGTAGTCGATCTCCTCGCCGACCCGCCAATCGCCCTCGCTGTAGAACCGCGAGCTGGGGCGGATCTGCCACTGGCCGAAGAGAAACGTGCGCGAGAAGCGCTTGCCCTGGTAGTAGCTCGGCCCCAGGCCCAGGTACACGTTGAAGAACGACTGCAGGCGGCCGTAGGCGAACAGGTATGGCGCGATCTGCTGCTGCTGCGGCCGGCCCTCGTGGTCATAGGCCAGCGTGCTCTCGGTGCCGACCGTCACTCGGTTGAACCAGCTCTTGCCTTCGTCGAAATAGAAATAGCGCTCGGCGAGCGCATAGCTCTGGCGATAGTCGACGCGCGGGATGAATCCCAGGTCGTCGCGGAAGTCCGGGCTGACGTCGTTGTAGTCGACGTGCAAGGTCCAGTCGCGGGTGTTGCGCTGCAGCGCGCCGCGGAAGGCGTAGCCGTGCAGCTCGCCCGGCGGCTGTCCGAAGTCGGCGACGAAGCTGTCGGGATAGGCGGTCGAGGAGCCCAGCCCCTCGAGGCGCAGCACGGTGTTCTCGCCGGTCTTCAGCAAGCTGTCGAAGCCGAGCACGCGATTGTGATAGTTGCTGCCCTCGCGACTCGTCCACAGCAGGCCGAGCGAGTCGTTGCCGGATCCGAGATCGTGGCGGAAGCGCAGGATCGAGGACAGGTTCTCCTCGTCGAGCGAGCCCAGGCTCGAGGACTGGCTGCCGGGAAACAGGAAGTTGGTGCGCGCATCGCGCGCCAGGATCACGCCGTAGGCGCTCGAGTTGTCCTTGCCGGCGAGCTTCAGGCCCCAGTTGGGGTCGGCGATGTCACGTGTGTAGACGGCGTTGATCTTGGTGTCGAAGAGATCGGCGCCCTCGAGGAAGAAGGGCCGCTTCTCCGGATAGAAGAGCGCGAACTGCGTGTTGACCGCGAGCTGCGCGACGTCGGCCTCGACCTGCGAGAAGTCCGGGTTGAGCGCCGCGTTGAGGGTGAGGCCGGGAGTGATCCCCCAACGCCCGGTGAGCCCCGGCGACCCGGTGGTCGTGGTGTGGAACGGCGTCGCCGTATCCGGCCGCGCGGACGTGCGGGTGCCGGTCAGCGTCGGATCGAGCTCGAGGTTGTGGCCCGGCGCGATGCCCACGAAGCCCACGAGCTTCGACTCGTAGCACAGATAGCAGGAGCGGCCGCGCGGCAGCGGGTTCAATCCGATGCGATGGCGGACGTCGCGCGGCCAGACGCGCAGCGCGTCGATGCCCCAGGTCTGCGGCCCCGCGGCGCGGGGGAAGCGCAGCGACGAGAACGGGATCGCGATCTCCGCTTCCCAGCCGCGCGCGGTCAGGCGACCGGCCGAGTCCCAGATCGCGTCCCAGGAGTCGTCCTCGTTGCCGGTGACGTCATTCATCGTCAGATCCATCTGCACGCCGAGCGGATTGACGAAGAACTCGAAGCCGCGCCGCCCGTCGTCGAAGGGGTCGAGCACGACGCCCGCGAAGTCGTCCTGCGAGGCCTTGTCGCGATCGCTCAGGCGGGCGCGGATCTTCCCCGGCTCGGGATCGTCGGCGCGAATCGCGACGTACAGGTACCGGACGTCGTACGTGATCCAGAACTCGGTGCGCACCGGCGCCGGCGTGTTGTCAGCGGGATCGGTCTCGTAGTCGAGGGTGAAGGTCGGCGGGCCGCTCCAGGCGGCCTCGTCGAGCACGCCGTCCACCTTGACCGGCGCCGGCGCGGGACGCACCGCGTAGATGCGCGCCGCGGCCGGAGCCGGAGCCTGTGCGGCAGTAGCCGACGTGGCGAGCGCAACACTGAGCGCCAGGAGGCCCAGGCCGCGGCGCAGAGAACGCATGTGCAAAATACTCCGGTCGCCAGGAAAGGTTGCACCCCGGCGCCTCCTCCCGGCGTCGAATCAGCCGGCGGGCTGGCCGACCCGCTCGAGCGGGATCCGCGCGCCCCGGGTCTCGGGCAGCGTCCACACCCAGGCGGCCGAGAGGACCGCGAAGCCCGCCGCGAGCGCGATGCCGCCGGCCATGCCCCAGCGCGGTGCCGCCCAGGCGATCACGACCGGAGCGAGGAACTGCACGCCGCGGCTGGCGTTCATGATCACCGACAGCGCGGTGCCGCGCACCCGGGTCGGGAAGAGCTCGCTCATCATCGGGCCGTAGCCCGACCAGGTCCCGGCCCCAATGCCCGAAACCGCCAGGAACACCAGCACCAGCGACGGGTGCGCGGCGATCCAGGGGTAGAGCACCGTGAACATCAAGAGGCCGAGCGCCATGAGCCCGCAGTACAGCGTGAAAGCGACGCGGCGGCCGATCCAGTCCGAGACCACCCCAAAGCCGAGATAGCCCGCCAGGCAGCCGACGACGAACGCCAGCGTCGCCGTCCCGGAGCCGGCGAGCGACAGTCCGCGCTCGACCTGCAGATAGCGCGGCAGCCAGCTCACCGTCAGCCAGTAGTTCGACATGTTGAGCCAGGTGAGCACGAAGCTCGCGACGAAGGCCCAGCGCACGCCGGGCGCGAGCACTGCCCGCCATACGCTGCGATCGCGCAGATGGGCCAGCCAGACATCGCTCTCCGGCACCGCCCGCAGCAGCAGGAGGAGCAGGAGCGGCAGGGCGCCGAGCGCAAACCCCGCCCGCCAGCCCATCGCCGGGGCGAGAAACGAGCCGACGATCGCCGCCGCCCCGAGCCCGAGCGGCGCGCCGGTCTGCGCGATCGCCCCGTAACGGCCGCGGCGGGCGGCGGGGAAGGTCTCGCCGATCAGCGCCTGACCGGCGCCCCAGGTGCCGCCGATCCCCAGCCCCGCCAGGCCGCGCGCCAGGGCGAAGCTCGTGAACGACGCGGCCCAGGCGCTCCACAGGTTGCCGGCGACGAACGTGACGATCGCCACCGCGATCGACAGCCGCCGGCCGAAACGGTCGGCGAGGCCGCCGAAAACGAGCCCCCCCACGCCGGTGGCGCCAATCGCCACCCCGGTCAGCCACGCCAGACCGGTCTCCGACGGCCCGAATGCCGCCTTCACCGGAGCGAGCAGGAAAGTGAGCAGCATCAGCGAGAAGAAGCCGGACAGCCAGGTGCCCCAGGCGAGCAGCAGGATCGCCCAGTGCTGGCGGGTGAGGCGCGGCGCTTCGTTGAGCGGCGGCAAGCGCCGCCGATCGTAGCAGGCGGAACGGGCCGTCAGATGGACGATTCGGGCGCGTGCGGCGCCACCGGCTCGAGCTGGACCAGAGCGGCCTCGATCTCGGCATGGCTGCCGACCAGGACCAGGTCATCGCCGGGCGCGAGGCGGAAGTCGGCCGCCGGATTCGGTTGCGAGTGTTCGCCGCGGACGACCGCGATGACCGTGGCGCCCGACCGCCGGCGCAGATCGAGCTCACCGAGCGTGAGGCCGCACGCCGGGCTGCCCGCTTCGACCCGCACCACCTCGGTCGTTCCCGCGGCCAGCGCCGCGAGCACCGCGCCCGAGACGCGCCCCGGGATTCCCGGCGCGCGCAGCATCTCGTAGCCCTCACCGCGCAGCACGCGGGTCTGGGCGCGGATGATGTTGCGCGGCACGTGATAGGCCTCGAGCACCCGGGTGAACATCTCGATCGAGGACTCGAACTCCTCCGCGATCACCTCGTCGGCACCGGCCGAGCGGAGAGACTCGATCTCGGCGATCCGGCGGGTGCGCACCAGGAGATGGATATGCGGGGCGATGGCGCGGGCGTGGACGAGAGCGCGCCGGGTCGCTTCCGGGTCGGAGATCGCGAGCACCGCCAGCCGCGCGGTCGCCAGGCCAGCGGCGCGCAGGATCTCCGGCCGCGTGGCGTCGCCGTAGACGATCGGCTCCTCCCGGCGCCAGCCGCTCTCGACGATCTCGGCGTCGGCCTCGACCACGCGGTAGCGCACTCCCGCCTCGAGCAGCACCTTGGCCAGGGTCTGGCCGCCGGCCCCGAAGCCGACGACGACCACGTGGTCGCGCAGCTCGCGGCTTGGCTGTCCCGCGGTCTCGGGAACCCGGCCCGGCCTCCCGGCGAGAAGCCGATCGAGCGGGCCGGGGAGCCGATCGGCGACCCAGGGCGCGATCGCCACCAGCCCGGGCGTCGCGAGCAGGGTGACGACGGCGGTGGTGATGACCAGTGGCTGGAGCTCGCGGGAAAGCAGCCCGAGGACGCCCGCCGAGGCGGCGATCACGAACGAGAACTCGCCGATCTGGGCGAGCGCGAAGGAAGTCTGGGTCACGGTGCGCGCCGGGTAGCCGACCCGGCGCACCGCCACCGCGGTTGCAACCAGCTTGACGGCGAGCAGCAGCACGACGAACGTCGCGACCTCGGGAAGGCGGCGCACCGTCGCGCCGAGATCGACCAGCATGCCGATCGAGACGAAGAACAGGCTGGCGAAGAGGTCGCGGAAGGGCTCGACGTCGGCGATGACCTGCGAGCGGTATCCCGACTCGGCGACCAGGAGACCGGCGACGAAAGCGCCGAGGCCGAGCGTGAAGCCGAGCGCCTCGGACGCCCACGACAGCCCCAGGCAGGTGAACAGGGCGCCGAACAGGAAGACCTCGCGGATGCGGGTCCGTGCCACGCGCTCGAGCAGGCGGGGCAGGATCCAGCGCGCTGCCGCGAACAGGGCGGCGCCGGCGAGGGTCGCCGCCCCGAGCTGCAGCAGGCGACCCGGCGAAACCCCGCCGCCCGGCACCAGCAGCGGCAGCGCCACCAGCATCGGGACCAGCATCACGTCCTGGAAGACCAGAATGCCGAGCGCCGAACGGCCGTGCGGGGAGCGCAGCTCGCCACGGTCGCGATAGAGCTTCAGCACCACCGCGGTCGACGACGGCGCCGCCACGAAGCCGAGCACCAGCGCTTCCCGCCACGAACGCCCGAAAGCGAGCGCCAGGCCGGCGGCGAGCGCGACGCTGGCGGCGGTCTGGATCGAGCCACCGACCCGGAACGGCCGTGCGAGATCGCGCAGCTCGCCGAGCGAGACCTCGATGCCGATCGTGAACAGCAGCAGCAGCACGCCGATCTCGGCCGAGGTCTCGACCCGGCGCAGATCGGAAATCCAGCCCAGGCCCGAGGGCCCGATCAGCATCCCGGTCAGCAGCAGGCCGACGACCGGCGGCAGCCGCAGCCGGTGGCTGGCGAGCAGTACGACGACCGCGGCGCCGAGCAGCAGCGTCGCCTGCGCGAGCAGCGTCGAGACGGCCGAGTCGGTCATCCTTTCCCGAGTCTACCCGCGGCTCCTGCGCGGCAGACAGGTCGGGCCGAGCGCCCGGCTCAGGCGCGGTGGCGCTCGAAGAAGGACTTTGCCCGGCCAACCGCCCGATCGATCTTCTCGTCCATCGCATCGGGGGGCGCCGGCTGGAGCTGGATCTCGCCGCCCACCGGTGACAGCGTGAAGTCGACGCGCGCCGCCTCGGCCGTCGGCTCGGCCACGAGCTCGATCGCCCAGACGAGATGGATCAGAGGTCCGCGGAAGCTCCACGGCCCGGCCGGCAGGACGAAGCGGAATCCCTGGCGGCCCGCGCTCGCCGCGGGCAGCGGCAAGGTGTCGACGAGCACGACGTCCGGATCGCCACGGCCGTCGGTGCGCCAGAACAGGCGCAGCTCGAGGCGCTCGGGGGCGCGTGGCAGCTCCCAGATCGCCGTTCCCGCGATCGTCCCGCCGGGCGCAAAGACGACCGACACCGTGTCGAGCTCGATCCGCAGGCTCATCGGGAGGTCTCCGGCGGCAGGACCGCCAGCGGGAACTCCTCGTCGAGGTCCGGCCAGCGGCGAATCTCGCCGCTCACCCGGAGCCTCCAGCGCACCTCGTTGTGCGGCGCGGCGAGGGAGTGCATGGTGTCGGGCGGCAGGCGCAACCGCGCCTCGCCCTGGGGAAGGACCGGGCCGCCCGCCGTGTCGTGGAAGGTCTGGCGGTGAAAGACCGCTGCCGTCTCGTTGACCGAGACGGTATTGCCCGAGCGCGTCGTGGTGCGCACGCGCTCCTCGCCCTCGACCGTGAAGCGCAGCCGTTCCAGGCGGGAGGCGCGGCCGCGCAGTCGGTAGCGCACGGCGAGCTCCTCGCCCGGAACGACCGCATCGCGCTCGAGCTCGAGAAAGGGACGAGGGTTGGCGAGCGCCAGCAGCGAGTACGGCAGCGCCGCGAGAAGCAGCAGGCCGATCAGCCCGAAAAACGAGACGAGGAGGATCGGCATCCACTCGTGGCTGCCCCGGCGCCACTCGCCCACCAGGACCCAGACGAAGACCCCCACGAGACCGTTCCAGAGGAGATTCACGATCAACGACTGCAGGAGCTTCATCCACGGTCCGGCCTTCGGCCGCAAGACGAGCGGCGTCCCGGCGGTCTTTCGCGTCGGCGCCGCGACCGCCAGTGGGGGTTGCGCCCGGCGCCGGCTGCGGGTGAGGAACCACAAGCCTCCCACGCCGACGAGGAAGAACGGCAGGCCGAGAAGACCGCTCCAGTACGAGCGGCGAAACGAGCGATCGAGCACGGCGCGAGTCGGGTCGTCGGGGTCGACCCAGCAGGTGCAGGCGCCACCCACGGGATGACGATCGACGATCGCCTGCTTGGCTTCCTCCCCGCTCGAGGAGCCGACCGTGAAGTCGTAGCGGTTGGAGCGCAGCTCGCGTCCATCCACCTCGTAGCGATAGAGGATGTCGATCGAGTATGTGGCGCCGTGATCGCCCGCGTGGCTGCGCACCGCGCTCGCGAGGACCGTGCAGGGCGTCTCGACCCAGGCGCGCGCCGCGACCACCTGGCGCAGCGGCGAGCCGAGGAGCCACCAGAGAACGGCCAGTCCGACGAGCAGGAAGAGGCCGAAGAAGGAGCCCATCAGGACGTACGCTCCCCGCGGGCTGCGCTCGGGCTCGCTCAGCGCCTGCGCTGCCGGCGTGGCGGTCTCGGGCGCCGCGGGGCGGCGGCGCCAGAGCAGGAAGAGCGGCACGCTACCCGCGGCGACGAAGAGCAGCGGGAAGAGGACGATCAGCCCCCAGAGCAGCGAGCCGCGGCGCAGGGTCGAGCGCTCCGGCGCGTCGCGATCGACGTAGCAGTCGACCGTTGCCCCTTCCGGGTAGGCGAGCCACAGGCGCTGGGCGTCGCCGACATCTGCGAAGCTCCTCTCGTACGTCGCGGAGCGGCGACCGCCCGCCTCGTAGAGGTACGCGATGCGCACCAGGTAAGGCTCGGACGCTCGCCCCGCGTCCTGTTCGACGAGCCTCGCCGATTCCACGGTGCAGCTCGTCCGGCTCCAGGTGTACTGATCGACGGTCCCGAGATAGGACCGCGCGAGAAGCGCCGTCATCCACAGGCCGGCCACCAAGAAGATGCTGAAGAAGAGGGAGGAGAGGACCTTGCCCACCGGTCCCGAGCCAGCCGAGCCGCCCAGCGCGATTCTCATCGGCGAAGCCTCCGGGGCGGCCCCGGTGGAACCGCCCGCCGCACGGCGACCGCGCCGCAGGGCCGGGGAACAATGGCTCCTGGGGAGGGATTCGAACCCCCGACCAATCGGTTAACAGCCGATCGCTCTACCACTGAGCTACCCAGGAACGGGAACCGGCAGGGCCGCTTGCGCGGAACTCGAATCTTAGATGTGGCCGCGGAAGGTTGTCAAACCGGGGGCGACCGCGCCCGGCCCGCAAACGAAGGGGCCGCCCTCGCGGACGGCCCCAGCAAAGCTGGGCAGACCTCGAGCCGCGGTCAGTTCGGGTTCTCGAGGAAGGGCTTGAGGCGCGTCGCCCGGCTCGGGTGACGCAGCTTGCGCAGCGCCTTGGACTCGATCTGGCGGATCCTCTCGCGGGTGACGTTGAACGAGCGGCCGACCTCCTCGAGGGTGTGCTCGGAGCCGTCGCCGACCCCGAAGCGCATCTTCAAGACCAGCTCCTCTCGCGGGGTCAGGGTCTTCAGCACCTTGCGCGTCTGCTCGCGCAGGTTGGAGAAGATCACCGACTCGATCGGCGACAGCGCGTTCTTGTCTTCGATGAAGTCGCCGAGATGCGAATCCTCTTCCTCGCCGATCGGCGTCTCGAGCGAGATCGGCTCCTGGGCGATCTTCATGATCTTGCGCACCTTGTAGGCCGGCAGGTCCATGCGCTCGCCGATCTCCTCGGCGGTGGGCTCGCGGCCGAGCTCCTGGACGAGCGAGCGGCTGGTGCGGGTCAGCTTGTTGATCGTCTCGATCATGTGCACCGGGATGCGGATGGTGCGCGCCTGATCGGCGATCGCGCGGGTGATCGCCTGGCGGATCCACCACGTCGCATAGGTCGAGAACTTGTAGCCGCGGCGGTACTCGAACTTCTCGACCGCCTTCATCAGTCCGATGTTGCCCTCCTGGATGAGGTCGAGGAACTGCAGGCCGCGGTTGGTGTACTTCTTGGCGATCGACACCACCAGGCGGAGGTTGGCGACGATCAGCTCCTCCTTCGCCAGCTCGCACATCTCCTCGCCCTCGCGGATCTTCTGGATCGTCGAGGAGACCTGCGAGTGGGTGGTGCCGTAGCGCTCCTCGACCTCGCGCAGCTTGCCGCGGTACTTCTCGATGCGCCGCCGGTGCAGCGACTGGAGCTCCTTGTTCTGCTCGCTCTTGAGCGCCGTCTGGGCGCGCTTGATGTCCTGCTCGAGGCGCGAGAACTGCTGGTCGAGGTCCTTGAGGAAGTTCACCAGCCGGTTGCGGGTGTGGATCGAGAAATCGACGGTGCGGATCTCCTTGGCGATCTTGCCCAGGATGCGGTCGATCTCGCGCTCGAAAGCCTGGTAGCGCTCGCCCTTCTCGCTGTAGCGCTTCTGCTGGTTGCGCAGCTTCTGGATCTCGCGGTCGTGCTTGTCGATCAGCGAGAAGGTCTTCAGGTTCTGCTTGATGCGGTCGAGCGCCTTGGGGTCGAGCGGCTCGTCCGGATCGGAGGACATCAGCTCGAGCAGCAGCTTCTTGTCCTTCTGCGCCATCTCGTTCAGGCGCAGCAGCTCCTGCAGCA
>JBLMYC010000175.1:0-4588 GCA_050258075.1 Acidobacteriota bacterium | reverse complement strand
GGCTGACGACGAGCTGGCCGGCGCCGCCGAAACGCAGGTCCTCGAGCAGCAGCTTGGCGCCGCCCAGGCCGAGGACGATCGCTGCCAGGGTGGAGAGCTCGCGGCGCCCGATCGCCAACCGCCCGCCGACGAGCAGCGCCGCCGCGACCGCCAGGACCGCGCTGCGCACGACCGCCAGCCGGCCAGCGCCCTCGGCGCTCGGCGGGCCGCCGAGCAAGTCGCACAGCAGACCGCCAACCCCGAGCAGCGCCACCACCAGGGCCGCGATCCGCGCCGCCGCGCTCGCCCGGCCCGGACCTTGCCGCGGCGCCCCGCGATAGAGCAGGAAGGCGGTCGCCATGGCGAGGACCAGCACCAGGAGGCCGCTCGGGGTGCGCGGCGGCCACTCGGCGTCCGCGCTCGCCGCCAGCGCCGCCAGCGAGTGCGGCAGCAGATGCGAGGCGATCGCCGCCGCCACCGTCAGCAGCGCCGCGTGGACCTGCAGGATCGGCCGGTCGCCGCGCAGCGCAAGGACCGCCAGCACCAACGCTCCGGCCGCCCACAGCAGCGGGTACACCGCGGCGGGAAGCAGCAGCCGCACGCCCTCGGCGGCGAGGAACGTCGCCAGGGTCGAGAAGTAGCCGACCGCGACGCCGTGCCCCGAGCGCTGCTCGCTGCGCCGCGCCAGGACCGCATGCAGCACCGCCCCGCAGGCGAGCGCGGCGACCGCGATCGCCCGCTGCCCGCCGCCGTCCGCCACCCGCAGCGCGCCCTCGAAGCCGATCAGCAGCACGAGGACCGTCTGGGCGATGGCGAACGGGGTGACGTCGCGCTGCTCGACCAGCAGACGCCAGATGAAGGCGCCGAGATAGATCACCACCAGGCCGAGCTGGGCGAGCAGCACGGTGCGGGCGGACAGCCAGTCCGGCAGCGCCTCGCCGAGGAGCGGCGAGAATCCGAGCAGGAGAACGACGCCGTCGAGCGCCATCGCCACCAGCCAGCGCTGACCGCGCCAGCCGCGCCCGTAGGCGAGCAGCAGCGATCCGACCGCGAGACCGAGCAGCAGGATGACGAACGGCAGGGCCACCCGGGTGCGCAGCAGCAGGGTCACTCCGGAGGCGAGCGCCGCGACCACGGTGATCCAGGCCACGGTCCGGAAAGCGCGTCGCCAGGCGACGTAGAGTCCGATCGCCGTGGCGCCGCCGAGCAATGTCGCTGCGACCGCCGGTCCGATCAGCGCCAGGCGGGTCGTCGCCTCCACCAGCAACGGATAGACGATGAGCGCCGAGGCCAGCGCGTGGAAGGCGCCGCTCAGGTGATCGCCCGCCGCCGCGGCGCGATCGGCGAGGTACAGCCAAGCCAGGGCGTAGACGACGCCGAGCGTCACCCCGAGGCCGGCGGAGAGGGTCGCCGATTCGGTCAGCGCGCGCACCAGGAAGGCGCCCCCGAGCACCAGGCAGGTGCGTCCGACGATCGCTGGCAGCCCCTGCAGCCGCTCGCTGGCGAGGACCGGCGCCAACTCGCCCGCCCCGCTCGGCGGCGCCTCGCCTTCGGGCGCGACGCCCTCGAGCGCCTGCAGGCGCGCCTCCAACGCATCCACCGTCGCCTCGAGCCGCGCCAGCCGATCTTCGACCGTGACGGTCTGGCCCATGCTGGAACTCCCCGCTCCGCCTCGACGCCGCGCGGAGCCGTCGGTGTGCGAAATGAAGTGCCCGCATGGTAGCCAAGGCGGACGCTCGCCGGACCGCGCCGCGGGGCGGGAGGGAGAAGATCGCGATGGAACGCTCCGTTTCGTCGCGCTGCCAAGTCCCTCCCGCCGTGGCGACGATCAATGTGCGAGCCAGCGCAGGCGGGAGCGCGGCGTCGGATCCAGCACCACGAGCTCCGGCGCCCCACGCAGAAGATCCGTCGCGGCGAGCTCTGCAGCGCCCAGCTTCAGACGCGGCAGGAGTCTCTCCACGAGCGCTCGCTCATCCGGCAGGATGCCCAGCCACACCAGGTAGGGTCCGTCTTCACGCACCGGAAGCTGCGGGAAGTTGTTGCGGGCATCGAGGGTCACCAGCACTCCGGCCTCGCGCGCCCCGGCGGCGCGACAGGCGGCGAAGGTCTTCTCCGCCCGCCGGGCGAGCTCGTCGATCCGGCCCGGCTGCCCGGCGAGAATCTGCGCCACGACCACGCCCCCGGCGCCGCTCGTCTCGCGTACCGGATCAACCGCGGGAAGGACGCTGACGCCGCCTCCGGGGCGGAGCGGACGCAGCAGCAGCACGTTGTCGCTGTCGACGAGCAGCCCGTTCATCGTCGCCCGGTGCGCCTTCCACAGCGGCCCGTAGTAGAAGGCCCCGTTGACGACGGCCCGGGCGTCGAGGTCGCGGAAGCCGCGCAGCCAGGTGAAGCCATTGCGGTTGCCGCGCTCGAAGAACTGGCCGAATGCGATCGCTCCGAGCTGCTCGAAGGCCTCCGGGAAATAGCTCTCGAAGTAGCGCGCGAACTGCTGGCGCCCGCCGGCAACCGTGGTGTAGCGGCGCAGCTCGACGACCGGGAAATCCGGCCCCGGTGCGGCGCCCGCGTTCGGTGCCACGGCGCCCTCGGTGCGCACGAAGTCCATCGTCCAGTTGGTCTCCCAGGTCTTGCCGTCGTCGGCCGAGAACGCCTGCTCCCAGCGCGGCGTCGAGGTATCGACCCCCGACCAGATGAAACGCACCCGGATTGGGCGGCCCTCGAGCGTGTCGGTGCCCGTGAAGACGCCGGTGCCTCCGTCGAACCCGCCGAAGACCGGCGGCTCGAGCACGCCGCGCACGCTGTCCGCCCAGTAGATCGCCCAGCGCTTGGTCGCCGGATCGAAGAAGCGGAACGCCATGCCGACGAAGCCGGGCCAGTGGTCGGTGCGGTACTCGTCCTCGTTGCCGAGGCCGTCGAGCAGCGGCCGGCTGACATTCGTGGCCTCGAACTCGTCCCACTCGGTCGATCCCCTCAGGCGCTCGCGCAGGCGGCGGTTGTAGACCTTCCAGCGGCCCATCAGGAAGTCGAAGTCGCGCGCTCCGTCGCTCGCGGCCGGGGTGGTCTTCATCGTCTCGGTCATCGTAGGTCCTTTCCCTGAACCCTCGCGGGTGCGGTTGGCGTCGCGCAGGCGACGGCCCGACGCCCAGGCAGGGTACTGGGTAAATAGGACGTAATAAGACCTAATTGGAGCTATCCTCTGCAGGATGTCGCGACCCACCAAGCGCGTGCTCGCGGTGCTCGAGCTATTGCTGACGCACGGCACGCTGAGCGGCGCCGAGCTGGCCCGGCGCCTGGCGGTGGACCGCCGCACGGTACGCCGCTACATCGTGGCGCTCGAGGAGATCGGCATCCCGGTCACCGCCGAGCGCGGTGCCGCGGGCGGCTACATGCTGGTCGCCGGCTTCAAGCTGCCGCCGATGATGTTCAGCGACGACGAGGCGGTGGCCCTGTCGGTGGGCCTGCTCGCGGCGCGCGGGCTGGGCCTCGCCGAGGCGGCGCCGGCGGTGGCCAGTGCGCAGGCCAAGCTCGAGCGCGTGCTCCCGAGCGGGCTGCGTCGGCGCCTGCGCACGATCGACGAGACCGTCGCCCTCGATCTCTCGCGGCCGACCGCGCCGGAGGACAACCAGGCCCTCGTCGCGCTGGCCGCCGCGGCCCAGTCACAGACTCGCGTCCACCTGAGCTATCGGACTTCGCGCGCCGCGGCGACCGAGCGGGAGTTCGACCCTTACGGCCTGGCCTGGCGACGGGGGCGCTGGTACGCGGTCGGCATGTGTCACCTGCGCGGCGGCCTGCGCTCGTTCCGACTCGACCGCGTGCGGTCGGTGCGCCCGCTGGCGGTCGGCTTCCAACGGCCGTCCGGCTTCGATGCCCTCGCCCATCTCGACTTCTCGCTCGCCACTCTGCCGCGCGCCTTCGCGATCGAGGTGCTGCTCGCAACCGACCTCGACACCGCGCGGCGCGAGATCCTCCCCGCAACCGGCCTGCTCGAATGGACTTCGCAAGGCGTGCTCCTGCGCGGCCAGACCGACAGCCTGGCCTGGTTCGCGCGCGAGCTGGCGCGCCTGCCGTTCGGGTTCGAGGTCCACCGACCCGCCGCCCTGCGCCGCGCGGTCGCGGCGCACGCCCGGCGCCTGCTGCGCGGCACGGCGCTCAGGGCGCGAGCGCGATCGGCTTCTGACCGGCGCGCTCGAGCTCGCGGTTGAGCGCCGCGAGGTCCTTCGCCACCAGCGCCGTCCAGGCATCGACCGCGGCGCTCGCCGCCGGCCGGAGCTTCGCGAAGCCGCCCACCGCATCCGCCGACGGGTCCGCGTCGGCGCCGTCGACGGCCTGCCCGAGATCGCCGAGCTCGGACTCGATGAAGCGCAGGCTGCTGGTCGTACGCGGCGGCAGCCACCAGACGTTGCGGCTGTTGCCCGAGACGATGATCCCCGAGAGGTCGAGGACGCGCTGCTCGAGCGCGGCGATCGGCTTGGCGAGCCTCGCGCTCGCCGTCGTGCGCCGCTCGGCCAGCGCACCGAGCAGCGACTCCGCCTGGTGCAAGGCCCCCTGGACCGCGCTGCCGGCGGCCTCGATCTCGCGCGCCAGCGCGAACTGCCGCTGGTAGGCGTCG
>JBLMYC010000174.1:0-13237 GCA_050258075.1 Acidobacteriota bacterium | reverse complement strand
GGCCGCACCTTCATCTGCAGGAAGGCGTTCTTCACGAACACGTCGTAGCGCTTCGAGCCCTGGTCGCCGATGTCGGTGACGAACTTCACCGACCAGGTCGAATCGAAGTCGTGCTGGGCGGAGAAGTAGAAGCGCTTGACGTCCACTCCCACGCCGCTGTCGCTGCTCTTCGTGCCGGCACCCTCGTCCTTGTTCGTCTTGGACGTGAAGTCGGCGTAGATCCGACCGCCGATCGTCGTCTTGGGGTAGGCGGACGGGGCCGGCGGCGCGGCCGGCTTGGGGGTCGGCCGCTCGTACGGCTCGAGGTTGTGCTTGAACAGGTAGAGATCGATCGCGGTGTCGTTCTCGGCGACGATCGTCTCGCCGTTCGCGCCGCGGCCCGCCAGGGTTACCGCCGTACCCATGTCGCCCGAGGCTTCCCAGGCCTTGAATTTCTCCGCGGTGTTGAACACGTATACGCGTCCGTCCTTGACGACCTCGCGGTAGTACAGACCCTGCACCTGGGCGCTCGCCGCGCTCGCGTACAGCACGAACGCCAGCGCCAGAGCGGTCCAGGCGGTGAGCTTGCGTCGCATCGTCCGATCTCCTTTCATCCCAGCATTGAGGAAGTTCCACGTCCGCCCCGTCAGGGTAGCCGGCTCCCGTCCACCCCACGTCCGCGGCATCGGGGTGAAGCCTAGGGGGCAGAGTCAACGGCGCCGCGGCGGGCCTGTGACAGCGCTGCGACAGCGGGCCCGGCGGCAGCCGTCACCGGCGTGTCACGCGGCGGACAAGCGCTCAGCACCCACGCCGCCGACAATGCGCCCTCTCTCCCTCTGGTGGCGGGGGCCCGGACGGGCTCCCGCCCTTTTTTTCTCTAGCCGGAGCGTGAGAACAGGTGACGAATCCGCCCGAGCAGGACGTTGATCGGGTTGCCGCGGCCAAGGAAGCCCAGGACCGGCGCCCGGCGCCGGCCCATCTCGGCCTGCAGGGTGCGGGCACCGGGATGCTCCGGGTCGAGCTTCAGCACCCGCGCCAGGGTGGCGACGGCGGCCCGGCGGTTGCCGATCAGCTGCTGCGTACGGGCCAGGTTGAACTGCGCGTCCACCTGGTAGAACTCCAGCTTCACGGCGCGCTCGCAGAGGGTCAGCCCCTCCTTCTGCCGGTTGTGGAAGCGGGCGATGCCGTAGCCGAGGTAGGACAGGACCAGCCCACGGGGCCACTCGCCGGTCGTCCGCTCGTCGGCGTTGAACACCTTGGCGAGCAGGTCGAGACCCTCCTTCCAGCGGTCCTGCCGGCAGAGCTCGATGCCGGCCTTCGCCGCCTGGGCGAGCGACTGGGGGCTGTCGACGGTCATCCTCGGGCCAAGGTTAGTGGAGCGCCACCCCCGGATGCAACCCGTAATCCGCGGACATGGTAGGATTTAAGGCCTTCGCGACCTGGAGCCATGGCGCCGATGGGCCTACCTCCCACCTCTCCGCTCGATCTCGAGGAGATCTCCGACCTCGCCCGCCGTTTCGCCGAGCGTCAGATGTACGACGAAGCGGCCGGACTGTTCGGCCTCGCCCTGCGACTCGACCCCAAGAACCTCGGGCTGCGGCTCGCCCTCGCCCAGGTGCGGCGCCTGCAGAAACGCGAACACAAGGACCAGGATCCACGCGAGGAGATGCGGCGCAACGCCATCGACGCCGCCCACTTCGTCGGCCTCGCCCACCTGTACGCCGAGCGCGGCGAGTACGCACGCGCGATCGAGTGCCTGACGATCGCCAAGGCCAAGGATCTCGCCGACCCGGCGCCGCACAAGCTGCACGGGCGCATCCTGTTTCGCCGCGCCGACTTCGGCGGCGCGTGCGAGGAGTTCCACAAGGCGCTGCGCTTCAATCCGTTCGATCGCGAGACCGCCGAGGCTCTGGGGCGCGCCGAGTACGAGCGCAAGCAGTACAAGGGGGCGCTCGAAGCTTCGATCGACGCCTTCCTGCTGCTGCACGACGGCGATGAGGAGGGTGCCGCCCGCCTGCAGCGCCGGATCCGCACCCTGAAGCAGGTCTCGGGAATGCAGAACCCCGACCTGGTGCGGCTGTTCCATGAACGCCAGGAGCGCCTGCGCCTGGCGTTCGACCGCCTGGAGTGGCGCAAGGAGCTGTTCCTCGAGGAGGACGCGCGCAGCGAGCGCGGCCTGCTCGCCGCCGCCACCCACCGGCGCGAGACCGGGCAGATCGAGATCGCTTCCCGCCTGCGCCGCTTCGAGATGCTGTCGCACCTCTCCGACGAGCAGATCTTCCAGCTCTCGCGCGCCGCGCGACCGGAGACCTGCGAGCGCGGCCACACCCTGTTCGCGCACGGCTCGACCGGCACCGAGATGTACCTGCTCGAGCGCGGCGAGGTGGTGATCCGGCGGCCGACCCCATACGGCACGTTCCCGCTCGGCATGCTCGGCCCAGGCGAGCTGTTCGGCGAGGTCAACTTCATCAGCCGCTATCAGCGCTCCGGCGACGCGGTCGCGGCGCAGCCCTGCGACCTGCTGCGCATCGAGGCGGCCGAGCTCGAGCGCCTGATCCAGGAGTCGCCGGAGCTCGGCGTGCAGCTGTACTGGAGCTTCTGGCATGGCCTGGCGCAGAAGCTGCGCACCACCAACGAGCAGCTCAAGAGCTTCTTCTCGGACGAGTCCCTGCCCGAGAACTTCGTGAAGCTGCGCCGCGCGCCGGCCGCGCTGCCGGGCAAGGTGCAGGTCGACTCGGGGGACAAGATCCGCCTGTTCCGCGAGCAGGGGCTGTCGGGCAAGGAGCTCGAGGCGCTCGCCACCTTCTCGCGCGAGAAGCGCTTCGCGGCCGGATCGCACATCTTCCACGAGGGCGATCGCGGCAACGAGATGTACATCATCCTCGACGGCCGGGTACGGATCAGCAAGTTCATCCCCGGCGGCGGCGAGGAGGCGCTGGCGATCATCGAGCGCGGCGACTTCTTCGGCGAGATGTCGCTGATCGACGGTCAGCCGCGCTCGGCCGACGCCCGCGCCCACGGCGGCCCGGTCACCGTTCTGGCGCTCGACGAGCCGACCGTGCACGAGGTCCTGACCATGGACCCGCAGGCCTCGCTCGATTTCCTGCAGCTGCTCTGCCGGCTGGTCGCCAAGCGCCTGCGCGAGATCGACGAGAAGGTCATCGGCTGGCGCATCATGGCCGGCGAGCGCAGCACCGAGACGGCGTAAGGCTCTCCACCGCAGCGCCACTTCCCCGGCCGAGTCGTCCCGCAGGCGTTCCCTCGAGGCGCTCCCAGGCCACTTGAGGAGCGACATGGGCGACGGCGATCCAGCGCTCGAGAGGCAGATCGACCTCTGGCGCGACTATCTCTGCCAGCGTGCCGCCATCCATCCCTCCGACGTTGGCGAGCTCGAGGACCACCTCCGCACCGAGATCGGCGAGCTCCGACGAGCCGGGTTGTCAGGGGAGGAGGCATTCCTGGTCGCCGTCAAGCGCCTCGGCAACCTCGACGCTCTGTCGCGCGATTTCGCGCGCGAGCACTCCGAACGCCTGTGGAAGCAGTTGGTGCCGGGGCCGGGGCCGGGGACCCACCCGAAGGCCGAAGGCGTGACCCGCCGTGAGCCCATCGTCGTGGTCTGCTTGGCTTCGGCGGCCGCACTGCTCTTCAAGGCGCCCGAGCTCTTCGGCTATCACCTGCTCGCCGGCGACTTCGCGGCGCAGTCGTTCTACGCCCGCAATGTCAGTCTCTTCGTTCTGCCCTTCCTGGCGGGCTATTTCTTGTGGAAGCGGCGCTCGCGCGGCGCCGCCGTGCTCCCCGTCGTGCTGTCCTTCGTCGCCGCCATCCTGTTCGCCAACGTCTACCCGCTGCGCGAGAACGCGGACACCCTCGGCCTTACCGTCCTGCATCTGCCCATCGCCCTGTGGCTGACGGTTGGCGTCGCCTACGTCGGCGGCCGCTGGCGGCGGGCGCCGGGCCGCATGGACTTCGCGCGCTTCTCGGGAGAGCTGTTCATCTACTACACCTTGATCGCCCTCGGTGGCGTCGTACTCAGCCTCTTCACCGCCCTCATGTTCGACTCCATCGGGCTCAATGCCAAGCTCTTCGTCTCGCGCTGGCTGCTGCCGTGCGGTGCGCTAGGAGCCGTGATCATCGGCTCCTGGCTGGTCGAGGCCAAGCAGAGCGTGATCGAGAACATGGCTCCGGTGTTGACCCGCATCTTCACGCCCCTGTTCGCCGCCGCGCTGCTCGCTTTTCTGGGTGCCATGGCTTGGACGGGCAGCGTGATCGACGTCCAACGTAATGTGCTGATCGGGTTGGACCTGCTGCTGGCGGTCGTCCTCGGATTGGTGCTCTACGCCGTTTCCGCACGCGACCCCGCGGCGCCCGTCGGCACCTTCGACCGGCTGCAGCTGCTGCTGGTGGTGTGCGCCCTGGCCGTCGACGTGGTGGCCCTCGCCTCCATCGCCGCACGGATCCAGACCTTCGGATGGAGCCCCAACAAGGTGGCGGCCCTGGGTGAGAACGTCGTGCTGCTGATCAACCTGGCCGGGTCAGCCTGGCTCTACACGCGCTTCCTGCGCAACCAGGAATCCTTTGCCGCTGTCGAGCGCTGGCAGATCGCCTACTTGCCGGTGTACTCGCTGTGGGCCTGGCTCGTCGTGGTGGTGTTCCCGCCGCTGTTTGCCTTCCGCTGAGCCCGGACGTCTCGCAGCAGGGCGCCCAGCGCGGCCTCAGCTCGGAGTGATCGGCTCTTCTCCTCCACTCGGCAGCCCGACTGTCGTCTGCAGTCGCCGCGGATCGAGGTGGCGACGCGCCGCCGCCTCGACCGTCGGGCGGTCGAGCGCCGCATAGGCCGCCGCCACCCACTCCGCGCGATCGACCGGCAGACCGAAGAGCTCGCTCTCGCCCAGCAGATCCGCCCACTGCCGCGCGGTCTCGCGGCGGAACGGCTCGCGACCCAGGAGGTAGCCGCGCGCTTCCTCGACCTCGCGCTCCTCGACCCCGTCGACGAGCAGGCGCTCGATCTCCTCGGCGACCGCGCGCTCCGCCCGCGCCACGCTCTCCGGCGCCGTCCCGACGTACGCGACCAGGCGTCCGGGGTCGGCGCCTGCGCCCGCGGTCGTCGCCGCCAGCGCGGTGTACGCCAGGCCCTCCTGCTCGCGCACCCGCATCGGGATGCGGCCGGTCAATCCGGCACCGGCGCCGAGCACGACCGAGAGCAGATCGAGCGCCGCCCAGTCGCTGTGCCGCCGCGGCACGGTGAGGTGGCCGACGTAGAGGTGAGCCTGATCGCGCGCCCGGGTGCGGATCTCGCGCCGCGGCGCCTCGAGACCGCGCGGCGAGGGCGGCTCGGCGGCCGGGGCCGCAGCGCCGGCGAGCGCCGCGAAGCGCTGCTCGAGGCGCTCGCCGATCGCGGCTTCGTCGATCGCGCCGGCGGCGGTGAGCACCACGCCGCGCTGGAGCCCGGCGGCGTGGTGGCGCGCGCAGTCCTCGGGCAGGATCCGCGCCAGGCTGGCGGCGTCGCCCTGCACCGGCCAGGCGAACGGGTGGGGCGTGTACAGCTGTTCGAGGAAGGCCCAGCCGGTGAGAATGTCGGCCTGGTCGGCCAGGCTCTCGAGCTCGGCCTGGGTCTGGCGGACGATGAATGCGCAGCGCTCCTCGGGAAAGGCGGGCTCGAGCACGAGCTCGGCCAGCCAGTCGACCGCCCGCTCCCAGTCCGCCGCCAGCGCGTCGATCGCCACGCCGTGCGCCTCGAAGCCGCCGAAAGCGATGAGCGCCATCCCGCGGGCCTCGGCGTCCTCGGCGATGCGCTTGTAGTCGCGGTGCCGGGTGCCCTCTCCGAGCAGCCGTCCGGCGACCAGGCCGAGACCCGGCCACGCCGCCACCCGCGCCCCGCCGCGCACCCAGGCGCGCAGCGACACGACCGGCGAGCCCTCGACGCGACGGACCCTGACCACGCGGCGGGCGGCGGGCGGTGCGAGCGCGCCCCCCGGGTCGATCGCCATCACTCCTCCTGAAGCGACCAGCCGAGCACCGCGCCGCGGGCCGGGTCGAGGTACCGCGCCGCCACCTCGCGCACCCGCGCCGCGTCGCAGGCGGCCATGCGCTCGAGCTGACGAACCGGATGGCCGAGGTCGAAGAGCGCCAAAGCGAAGCCCGCCGTCAGCGCCTGCTGGTGCACGCGCTCGTGGCCGAATACCCAGTCGGCAACCAGGATCTGGCGGGCGCGCTCGAGCTCTTCCTCGGGCAGCGGCCCACGGCGCACCTCCTCGAGCTCGGCGAGCAGCGCCTGCTCGGCGATCTGCGGCTCCACGCCCGGCAGCAGCTCGAGCCCGACCAGCAGAGCGCCGGGAGCCTGGGTGTCGTGCAGGTCGGTGCTCACCGCCAGACAGAGCTGGCGCTCGTCGACCAGCCGGCGGTGGAGGCGCGCCGCTCTCCCGCCAGCGAGCGCCGCGACCAGCAGCCGCAGGGCGGGATGATCCGGGTGCGGCGCCGGCGGCGCCAGGAAGGCGAGCAGCAGCCGCGCCACTTCGCCCTGGCGGCGCTCCAGGCGCACGCAACCCGGTGGCGGGACGGCGCGAATCTGCTCGCGGCGCGCCGCGCTGCCGGCGGGAATGGCGGCGAACGCCTCCTCGACCGCGGCGAACGCGCGCTCGTCGACGTCGCCCCCCACCACCAGCACGGCGTTGTCCGGCCGGTAGTAGCCGGCATGGAACGCACCGAGCTCGACGGCGCCGATTCCCTGCAGCTCCTCCGGCGTGCCGAGCACCGGCAGGCCGTACGGGTGGCCTCCGAACAGCCGCCCCAGCACCTCCAGCTCGAGCGCATCCCAGGGATCGTCGCGGTACATCCCGATCTCCTCGACGATCACCTGGCGCTCGCTCGTGACCTCGGCTGGATCGAGGCGCAGGCCGCGCATGCGGTCGGCCTCGATCAGCAGCGCCTCGTGCCAGCGATCGGCGGCGAAGCTGAAGTGGTAAGCGGTGGCATCATGGGAGGTGAAGGCGTTGTTGGAGCCGCCCAGCGCCTGCGTCCGCCGATCCACCTCGCCCGGGCCGTAGGCGGCCGAGCCCTTGAACATCATGTGCTCGAGGAAGTGGGCGATGCCGCCCTGGCCCGGCGGCTCGTCGCGCGTGCCGGCCCGGTACCACAGCGCGGTCGTCACCAGCGGCGCCTGCCGGCTCTCGAGCAGGCAGACCGTCAAGCCGTTCGGCAGAGTGCGCAGGTGCGCGCGGCCCGGCAGCCGGGGCACGACCAGACGGGCTCGGTCAGCGCCGGCAGGGGCAGCGAGCGAAGCGGGAATCTCGACCACGGCTCCTACTGGCGCTCGAGCGCCACCTGAACGATCTGCTTGTCTTCGGCGGCGTCGGACGAGACTCGCACCGTCCACTGCTGATCTCTGTAGCCCGGCGCGCTGAAGACCACGCTGTGCGAGCCGGCATCGAGCTTGAGCCAACGCCCGAAGCCGCCCGAGTAGTCGCGCGCCGGTCCCAGCACCCGGCCGTCGAGGCGCAACGAGGCACTGTCCGGGGCGACCTTGAAGCCGATGCGCTCGCGGGTCGTGATCGCGGATCCGCCGCTCGCGCCGCCGGAGTTCCGTCCCGCGGTCGGTATCGAGGCCAGGTTCGCGGTCAGCGTGCGCGCCGCCGCACCGGTCTTCACGTGCACGAGAACGTTGTACTCCGGGTAACCGTCCTTGTGCAGGGTGACCACGTAGTCACCGTGGCCGGGAAACGAGTAGGGCTCGGTGTGCTTCTTGCCCGAGTAGTCGGAGGCCTGGCCGATCATGATGCCGCGCTCGTCCTCGACCCGGCGGATGCGGATGAAGGCGTCCGGCGGCTCGACGTTGAACGCCAGCGCGACGCCGCCTTCGATCTCCTGGCGCAGCGACGGCAGCGGGCGGGCGCTCGGCGCGGGAGCGCTCTCCACCGGGCTCGGCTCCGGCGCCGGGCGCGCCGGCGAGGGCTCGGCCCGCGGCGTCGGTCGCATGACCGGCGACGGCCGCGGGCTGGGCTCCACCGACGGCGCCTCGCTCGGTGCGGCAGCGGGCGGCACCGAGGACCGCGGCGTCGGTCGCTCGATCGCCGGCGAGCGGGTCGCTTCGGGCATCGCCGTGGGTGGAGCGATGCTCGGCTCAGGCTGCCCGCCCACCGCATTCCGCCCACCCGGCGACACCGCCGCGCTCGGCGCTGCGCCGGTGGTGGCGGTAGCCACCGACTCTTCTGGCGGCGGGCTCACCAGAGCGCGGATCCGATCGCGGAACATCCACAGGCCACCGCCCACCGCCAGCGCCCCGACCGCCAGCACGCCGAGCACGATCCACAAGAGCGGGCTCTTGCGCGCCGGTGCCACCGCGGCGGTCACCGGCGGCGCGGCCGCCGCGCTGACCGCCGCCGGGCCGAGCACGGTGGGCGCCGTCGCCGCCGGCCGCAGCACGGTCGGCGCGCTGCTGAGCGTCGCTCCGGTGGCGGAAGCCGGGGCGGCCGGAGTCGGGACTGCGGCGCCCGCAACGGCGGCGAGATGGATCGTCTCGCCGGTCGCGACGTCGGGCGGCGCCGCCGGCGCCGCCAGCACGTCGGCCGGCAGGCTGCGCTCGAGCGCTCCGATCTCCACCACCAGGGCCTGCGCGTTGGGGAAACGCTGCTCGCGGTCCTTGGCCAGCATGCGACGCAGCAGCGCGTCGAGCTGCGGCTGCAGGTCGGCGCGCAGCACCGGCAGCGGCGCCGGGTCCTGGTGCAGGATCTGGTACACGAGCGTGGTCAGGGTCTCGCCGGCGAACGGCCGGCGGTGCCCGAGCATCTCGTACAGCACGACCCCGAGCGAGAAGATGTCGGTCCGTCCGTCGAGCTCCTCGCCACGCACCTGCTCCGGCGACAGGTAGTGCGGGCTGCCGACGACCGAGCCGGTCATCGTGAGCTCGGTCGCCTGACCCACCATCTTGGCGATCCCGAAGTCGGCGACTTTGACGCTGCCCTGCGCGTCGAGCAGGATGTTGCTCGGCTTGACGTCGCGGTGGACGATGCCCTGCTGGTGGGCGAAGCCCAGCGCCGACGCGGCCTCGCGCGCGATGCGCAGCGCGTCGCCCATCGACAACGGCGGCGGCAGCAGCAACCGCTTGGCGAGATCCGGACCGTCGATGAACTCGAACGCCAGGTAGAGAACGCCGTCCGCCTCGCCGGCGTCGAACAGGGTCACGACGTGCGGGTGGATCAGGCGGCCGGCCGCCTTGGCCTCGCGCAGCAAGCGGCGCTTGCGGTCCTCGACCTCGTCCGGCTTGCCGTCGGCGATCCGCACCGTCTTGATCGCCAGCTTGCGCTCGATGTGCGGATCCTCGGCGAGGTACACATCGCCCATCGCCCCCGAGCCCAGGAGCTGAGTGATCCGGTAACGTCCCAGCGACTGGCCGGGCTGCAGCGCGCCGCTCACACGACCTCCTCGACGTTCTCGCCGGACGACGGCGGCTCGTCCTCTTGCTCCGCTTCGGTCCCGCCGGAGAGCAGCGCGAAGCGGGTTCGCCGCTCGATCAGCCGGCGGGCCTCCTCGAGCCGATCCGCCGGCACCAGCAGCCCGACCGCGCCGAGCTGGCCGAAGGTCACCGGCTCCTGACGGAAGACGCGGGACTCGACCCGCACCGGCACACCTTGATTCTCGAGGAACCCGGCGATCAGCATCGCCTCCTGCTCGGTCCCCAGGCTCTCCAGCAAGGCCCACTCCTGCGGCATCGGGCGGATGATATCGCGAGCCCGCGGGTCTAGCCGCGGCGCGGGAAGCGTGCCTGCCGGTGCTCGGCGAAGCGGCTCTCGTCGCGCCGCCAGCGCAAGGTGGTGACCAGGATCTCGCCGGCGCTGACGTCGATCCAGTTGCAGCTGTTCTCACCCGGCTCGCCCTCACGGTAGCGGCCCGAAGTGGTGGTGCCGCTGTGCACGACCACGAACGGCGGTCGGGCGTCGGGGAAGAACTCGTCCGAGCTCCCTGCCCAGGCGACGTGATGGTGACCGGACAGCACCAGCTCGACCCCAGCCGCCGCGAAGGCGCGCGCCGCGAGGTCGGCATGGCGCATGACCGGCTGGCCGTCGAACCCCGGCGCGTGCAGCAGATGGTGGTGCGCGACGACCACCCGGCAGCTGCCGGCCGGAGTGCCGTCAAGAGCCGCGGCGACGCGGCGCGCCTGGGCGGCGGTGAAGCGGCCCCCCTTGATCGTCCAGTTGAAGGCGGTGTTGACGCCGACCAGCGCCAGACCGGGCAGCCGCAGGGTCGGCTCGAGCTCGGCCGCGAAGTGCCGGCGATAGGCGGCGTACGGCTGTAGCGCGCGCTCCCAGAAGCGGTACATCGGCACGTCGTGATTGCCCGGCACCGCCAGCACCGGTACCTCGACCCGGGCCACGAACTCGCGCGCGGCACGGAACTGCCGCGGCTGGGCGCGCTGGGTGAGGTCGCCCGAGATGACCAGCGCATCGGGCCGACGGTCGGCGATCAGGCGGAGGACGCCCGCCGCGAGCGCCGCCAGGTGCGGCGGCCCGAAGTGGACGTCGGAGATGTGGAGCAAGCTGGGCAACGATGAACCGACTACAGCAGGTCCTCGCCCAGCGCGTCGTTCACGCCGTCGCTGATCGCGCCGACCGCGTACGCGGAGAGCGCGGCGAGCATCGCGCGCCCGCGCGAGCGGCCGACCAGGAATCCGACGCCGGCGACCACGGCGACCGAAGCAAGCGGGTGCTCACGCACCACCCGCCGCCAGTCCAGCCCTTCCGGCACCAGGCGGTCCACCACATCGTCGGCGAGCGACGACGCCGCGCGTGGCGCGCGCGCGGCGCGTTCGGGCTCCGGGATCATCGTCGGTCGGCTCAGTCGTCGCCGCCGCGACGGCGCACGGCGAGGCCGATCAGGAATCCAACCCCGGCAGCGATCAGCACCGCCTTGCCCGGGTTGTCACGCACGTAGTCGGTGACGTCGTTGCCCAGGCGCTCGAAGTCCTTGCGCGCCTTCGAGTAGGCGTCGCGCACGCCCTCCTTGGCGGACTCGTACTTCTCGCGCGCCGCGTCGCCCACCTTGCGCATGTCGCGCGCCGCACGACGGTAGCGGCGATCGAGATCGTCCGCCACGTCCTCGAACTTCTCGCGCGCCGTATCCAGTCCATCGCCCACCGCTTCCCGCGTTCTCTCGACGCCCTCGGCGATGGCGTCCTTGGCACGCTCCATCGGCTTGTCAGCCATCCCTTCCTCCCCGGGCCCGCAAGGCCCGTCTCTCACCTGCGAATGATATCAGCCGGCCGCTCCCGGCGGGGGCCCGGCGGGGCGGATGCTAGACTGCTCGGCGCGGGCTCTCCGCTTTCCCAGCCCACTCCGCCACCATGCCCGAAAGGTCTCGCAGAGCCGTGCTCGACCTGCTGCGCCGCGGCGGGAAGCTCCTCCGCCTGACCTGGCGCAAGGCCGGTCGTGACGGTCTGGGACGCGAGGCCACCGCGCTGGCGTTCAACACCGTCCTGGCCTTCGTGCCGCTGCTCGCCGCGATCTCATTTGTCGGCTCGCGCTTCTTCCACCAGTACCGCCAGCAGGTGCTGGTGATCCTCGGCCAGTTCCTGCCCTATTCCGAATCGCGGCTGATCGAGCAGATCGACGACTTCCTGGCCCAGGCCGCACACCTGCGCGGGATCGGCATGGTCGGCTTCCTGCTCGTGGCCGCCCTCTCGCTGGCCTCGATCGAGAGCACTCTGAACCGCATCTGGTACGTGACCACCGGCCGTCCCTGGCGGACCCGCCTGTACTCGCTGGCCATGCTCTTCGCCTGGGGCCCGGTGCTGATCGGCGCCGCTTACTCGATCCTGGCGGTGCTGCGGCAGCGACCGGAGTTCGAGCAGCTGTTCCAGGAATCCTGGCTGCTGCGCGCCACCCCCCTGCTCGTCACCTGGGTCGGTCTCACCATGCTGTACTGGCTGGTGCCCTACACGGCGGTGCGCTTTCGCTGCGCCCTGGTCGGCGGCACGCTCGCGGCCCTCGCTCTCGAGCTGCTGCGCTTCACGTTCAAGCTCTATCTGCACGCCGTCCCCACCATGAGCCTGGTGTACGGCGGCTTCTCGCTGGCCCTCTTCTTCATGGTCTCGATCGAGCTGGCCTGGGTGCTGGTGCTGCTCGGCAGCGAGGTGTCCTACGTCGCCCAGCATCTCGCGGTGATGGCGCCAGACGCCCGCCGCAGCGAGGCGCTCGACGCCCGCTGGCTCGGCCTGGGCGCGGTGGCGGTGCTCGCCGAGCGGCGCGCCGGTGGCAGCCCAAACGCCTCGACCGAGGAGCTCGCGAACCTGCTCGACGTGACCGCCGACTCGGTGCACCGGGCGCTCTTCCCGCTGCTCGAGGGCGGCATCGTGGCGCCAGCCGGCCGGGTCGGCGAGGGCTACCTGCTGGCCGCGCCACCCGCCCACGTCGAGGTGGAGAGCGTGCTCGGCCTCTACGAGTCAGAACGCCGCCACCTGCTCGAGGCCCTGCCGACCGAGCTGGGAGAGCGTCTGGAGGCCTTGCGCCGCCGCATTCAGGAGGCCCGCCGCCGCGAGCTCGGGGGCACGACGTTCAACTGCGTCCTGGCAGGTAGCGGCGAGCCCCCGCCGCGGACCTCATCGGGCGTTACCCTACCCCCCGGCGCTTGACACCCCCGTGTACACACCTTAGCCTTATGCTTTGATCGCTTACGCGGCCATGGACATCCCCGGGATCGCCCCGCCGGCGCAGCAACTGGAGCTCGTCGGGCGCAGCCTGCGCGAGCTGCGGCAACGCCAGAAGCTCAGCCGCGAAGAGGTCGCGCAACGCGCCGGGATGCTGCCCGGCGACCTGCTGCGGATCGAGAAGGGCGAGTTCCGGGTCAGCCTCGACGTCCTGTTCAACCTCCTGGCCCTGCTGCGGGTTAGCGGCGAGGAGTTCCTGCGCGTGCTGCGCACGGCGCAGAGTCGCGCCGAAGGCCGGCATGGCTGAGCCGCCACGTTTCGAAGAGCTGATCGCCGCCGGCCGCGGGGCGGTCGAGGGCGGCGAGCTCGAGCGCGCCCTTGGGCTGTTCGACCAGGCGCTGGAGCAGGCTCGCTCAGCGGGGCGCCCCAATGCCGCCGATCGTGCGTTCTGCAACCGCGCGGCGGTCGCCCAGGAGCTGGGCCAGACGGGCGACGTCATCCCCGGCTTGCGGCGCATCCTGACCCGCAACCCGCTGAGCGAGACCGGCTACCTCGCGGCCTACACGCTGGCTCGCGCCTACGACCTCGCCGAGGACCGCCAGAAGGCCAACTTCTACGCCCGCA
>JBLMYC010000173.1:0-6694 GCA_050258075.1 Acidobacteriota bacterium | reverse complement strand
GTGTTCAGCGACTGCGCGGTGGGGCCGCACCCGCCACCGCACGAGCTCGCCGACATCGCGATGGCGGCGGCGCAGAGCTGCCGCGACCTGCTCGGTGAGGAGCCGCGGGTGGCGCTGCTGTCCTTCTCGACTCACGGCTCGGCCGAGCACCCGAGGGTGCGCAAGGTACGCGAGGCGCTGGCCGAGCTGCGCGCCCGCGGCGTCGACTTCGCGGTTGACGGCGAGCTGCAGGCGGACGCGGCGCTGGTCGCGGAGGTCGCGGCGCGCAAGGCGCCGGCGAGCACGGTCGCCGGTCGCGCCAACGTGCTGATCTTTCCCGACCTCGATGCCGGTAACATCGCCTACAAGCTCGTCGAGCGGCTGGCCGGGGCGCGGGCGGTGGGACCGCTCCTGCAGGGACTCGACCGGCCGGTGAACGACCTGTCGCGCGGCTGCTCCGCCGCCGACATCGTCGACGTGATGGCCGCCACGGCGCTCGCCGCGGCCGGAGGGAGGAGGGCGTGAAAGTTCTGGTCATCGGCGCCGGAGGGCGCGAGAACGCATTGTGCTGGAAACTGCGCCAGAGCCCACTGCTCGGGGAGCTCTACTGCGCGCCCGGCAATCCCGGCGTCGCCCAGTTCGCCGACCCGGTGCCGATCGCGGTCGATGAGATCAGCCGGCTGGCCGACTTCGCCGCCGACCTGAAGATGGACCTGACCGTGGTCGGTCCAGAGTTGCCGCTCACCCTCGGCCTCGCCGACGAGTTCGAGCGCCGCGGCCTGCCGATCTTCGGCCCCAGCCAGACGGCGGCACAGCTCGAGGGCAGCAAAGTCTTCGCCAAGGAGTTCATGGCGCGGCACGGCATCCCCACCTCGCCGTTCACGATCGTGCACGACGCCGACCAGGCGCGGCGGGCGGCGAAGGAGCTCGGCTTCCCGGTGGTGCTCAAAGCCGACGGGCTGGCGCAGGGCAAGGGCGTGTTGATCCCGACCGACAAGGGAGAGCTCGAGCAGGCGCTGCAGGTCTTCTTCGAGGAGCGTCGCTTTGGCGCCAGCGCCAACCGGGTGATCGTCGAGCGCTTCGAGCGCGGCGAGGAAGTCTCGTTCATGGCGCTCTCCGATGGCGAGCGGGTGCTGCCGCTGGCGACCAGCAAGGATTACAAGCGCATCGGCGACGACGACAGCGGCCCCAACACCGGCGGCATGGGGTCGCACAGCCCGTCCGGGCTGCTCTCTCCGGAGGACGCCGTGGCGGTGCTCGACCGGGTGGTGCTGCCGACGGTCGCCGGCCTGCGCGAGGAGGGGCGGCCCTTCCGCGGCGTCGTGTACGCCGGGCTGATGCTGACCGAGGCCGGGCCGCAGGTGCTGGAGTTCAACGTCCGCTTCGGCGACCCCGAGGCGCAGTCGCTGCTGCTGCGCATGGACGGCGATCTGCTGCCGGTGCTCGCCGCCGGCGCGGCCGGCAACTTCGGTGGCGAGCGCCTGTCGTTCCGCAAGGAGGCGGCGGCCTGCCTGGTGCTCGCCGCAGCGGGCTATCCCGACAAGCCGGTCAAAGGCGAGCCGATCAGCGGCATCGAGCGCGCCGCGGCGCTGCCCAACGCCTGGGTGTTCCACGCCGGAACCGCGATCGAGGACGGGCGCCTGGTGAGCTCGGGCGGTCGCGTGCTGAACGTCTGCGCGACGGGGACCAACCTGCGCGAGGCGCTGCGCACCGCGTACGTCGCGGCGGCCGAGATCCAGTGGCCAGGCAAGGTCCTGCGGCACGACATCGGGCGCCGCGTGCTCGAGTCGACCTCCGGCGCCTGACGCACTCCGCCTCCGACACGCGTTGACCCCCCTGGGGGCGGCTGCCATAATGGCTCTGGCCGCTCCTTGCGCACGACAAGTCTCCCGTCCTGGCTGAGTGGAGACCGTCTCGACGGCCCACGAAGGGCTGGTATCCATCGTGCATTCAGCGCTCAAAGGTTATGTCCGGCTGCTCGGGATGTTCGTATCGAGGGATGTCGACGGCGGTAGAGAACGCGTTCGTCGGCGTGCGCTTCGGCGAGGAGACGAACCCGACGCTCTGCACCGCCGGCAACGACATCTTCGCCCGCGGTGAGCCGGTCGTCGTCGAAGGCGAGCACGGTCCCGCCTTCGGCCGCGTCGAGCTGTCACCGATGCCGGTTTTCAAGCCCTGCCAGAAAGCCGGTGCGAAGCGCATCCTGCGACGCGCCAGCGACGAGGACGTTCAGGCCCACGAGCGCCAGATTCAGCAGCAGACGCAGGGCAAGCTGTACTGCCAGGAGAAGGCGCGCGAGCTCGGCCTGGTGATGAAGGTGTCGCGGGTCGACTTCTCGCTCAACTCCAAGGAAGCCACGTTCTACTTCACCGCCGAGGGCCGCGTCGACTTTCGCCAGCTGGTGCGCGAGCTCGGGCGGCGCTTCTCGGCCAAGGTCAAGATGGTGCAAGTCGGGGCGCGCGACGAGGCCGCGCTCCTGGGCGGGATCGGCGTGTGCGGCAAGACGCTTTGCTGCTCGACCTGGCTGAAGGAGTTCAAGCCGATCTCGATCTCGATGGCCAAGCGCCAGAACCTGAGCCTCAACCCGTCGAAGATCTCGGGCCAGTGCGGGCGGCTGCTGTGCTGCCTGGCCTACGAGGACGAGGACTACAAGCGCGAGGGCTCGCCGCATCCGTCGGCGATCCCTCCCCGGCTGCCGGCGGAGACCTAGGGTCATGTCCGAAATCGGCAATCGCAAGCTGATCCGCCCCGACATGGGCGAGATGAAGAAGGAAACCCCGGGGCGCGCCGTGCGCCGCAAGGGCTCGCCGCCCGAGCAGACCAACGCCGAGGAGTTCTACTACCTCAAGCAGATGGCGGCGCGCACGCCGATGGTGGTGCTGCTCAACGACGGCGAGGAGTTGCGCGGCTGGATCGAGTGGTACGACAAGGGCGCCATCAAGCTCAACCGCCACAACGGTCCGAACCTGCTGATCCCCAAGCACAGCATCCGCTACATGTTCAAGGAAGAGGAGCTGCGCCGGGGCAAGCGCCTGGTGCGCACCGAGCCCGAAGAGTAGCGCGCGGCATGACCGCTGCGCCCATCCCCCGAGTCGCCGCGCCGCCGGTTCTCGCCCTCTCGCAGGGCGACCCGGCGGGAGTCGGCCCCGAGATCCTGCTCAAGCTGGTGACCGAGGAGCCGGCCGGAGCCTTCCGCCCGCTCCTCGTCGCTGAGCGCGCCGCGCTCGAGGCGTTGCGGCCGGTCCTGCCGGGCGCGCCGTTCGAGCGTCTGCACTTCTTCGCCGGCTCGCCGGCGGCGGTCGATCTCGAGCGCCTGCCGGCGGCGGCGATCCCGGTCCTCGATCCGGTCGGCGCGCGGCGCGCGCTACGCTTCGGCGACTCCGGCCCGGCCGACGCCGGCGGGGCGATGGCCGCGATCGACGCGGCCATGGCTTTGGTGCGCGCCGGCGTCGCCGATGCTCTGGTGACGGCACCGGTCTCCAAGGCGTCGATCGCCCACCAGGTGCGCGCCGATTTTCGCGGGCACACCGAGTACCTGGCCGAGGCTTGCGGTCTCGAGCGCTACGGCCGCGACTACCTGATGGCGTTTCTCGCCCCCGAGCTGCAGGTGGCTCTGCTCTCCACCCACCTGCCGCTGCGCGCGGCGCTCGACCATGCGACGACGGAGAACATCGACGCGGCGCTCGCCTGCCTGGACCGCCACGCCGGCGGGCGGGTCGCCGTCGCCGGGATCAATCCGCACGCCGGCGAGGGCGGCCTGCTCGGCGCCGAGGACGGGGCCGAAGTCGCCCCGGCGGTCGCCGCGGCGCGGGCGCGCGGGCTCGACGTCCACGGCCCGGAGAGCCCCGACTCGCTCTTCGCGCGCGCCCGGCGCGGCGAGTTCGATTGGGTGCTGGCGCTGTACCACGACCAGGGCCTGATCGCGGTCAAGACCGCGGCGTTCGGCACCGCCACCAACTGGACCCTGGGCCTGCCGTTCCTGCGCACCTCCGTCGATCACGGCACCGCGTTCGGCATCGCCGGCCGCGGCGTCGCCGACGAGCGGCCACTGCGCGAGGTGGTTGCGACGACGCTGGCGCTGCTGCGCGGCGCGCTGCCGCGCGGGCGCCGCGCCGCGTCACGTCAAGCTTTGAGCTAGGAAGCGCCCTTCCCGGACAGCACCACCGGGATCGTCTTCAGCAGGATCTTCAGGTCGAGCCAGGGCGTCCAGGAGTCGATGTACTCGAGGTCGAGCTCCATCCAGCGATCGAAGTCGAGGTTGTTGCGCCCGGAGATCTGCCACAGGCAGGTGAGGCCCGGCTTCATCGCCAGGCGGCGGCGCTGCCAGCGCTGGTACTGGCGCACTTCCTCGGGGATCGGCGGGCGCGGGCCAACCAGGCTCATGTCGCCGCGCAGCACGTTCCACAGCTGCGGCAGCTCGTCGAGGCTGAACTTGCGCAGGAACTTGCCGAGCAGGGTGACGCGCGGATCGGCGCGCAGCTTGAACACCGGGCCGTTCATCTCGTTCAGGTGCTCGAGCGCGCGCCGGCGCTGCTCGGCGTCCTCGACCATGGTGCGGAACTTGTACAGCGTGAACGAGCGCCCGTTGAGACCGCAGCGGGTCTGGCGGAAGACCACCGTGCCGCCACCGGAGGTGAGCTTGATCAGGAACGCGATCAGCAGGACGAGCGGCGCCGCGAGCGCCAGCAGCACCGCCGAGAGGACGACGTCTAGGGCGCGCTTGATCGCCAGCTGGAACTGGCTGTTGGGGGCGGTCGCGAAGGTCAGGAGCGGCACCCCGTCGAGCTCCTCCATCTGCACCTGGGCTTTGGTGTGGGGGAAGAGGTCGAGCGCGAAACGGGTGCGGATGCCTTGCTCCTGCAGGCTCAGGAACAACTCCTCGAGCCGATCGAGGTCGTGGCGCGAGACCGCGAAGATGACGTCGTCCACGATGTGGCGCTGGAGCAGGGCCGGGATGTCGTCCACCCGGCCGAGCAGCGGGTAGGGCAGCGGGTCGGGGCCCTCGACCGGACCGTTGGCGACGAAGCCGAGGATGCGGAACCCCCACCAGCGGTGCGAGTCGATCGAGTCGACGATGTCGAGCGCCGAGTCGTTGGTGCCGACGATCATCACGGTGCGGAAATTGAAGCCGCGCAGCCGGATGTAACGCGCGGTCAGGCGCAGGCCCAGCTTCTCGCCGAGCAGCAGCAGGCAGGCGAGCAGCGGGAAGAGCAGGATCCACAGCCGGCTGATCTTGTCGTTGCCGAGCAGGACCTCGTCGAGACGCAGGGCATAGATCGTCAACGTGAAGACGATCGCCCCGGTGACGCAGACGCGGAGGGTTGTCCAGGCCTCCTCGAGCAGCGGGATCGTGCGGTGCGAGCGGTACTGCCCCGAGAGCAGGAACAGCGCTCCCCAGATGAGCAGCGCCAGACCGAGCAGCGGGAGATAGGCCGCCAGCGGGTAGAGCTTCCCCGGCACCAGAGAGAGGTGCGGGAGCAGCGCGTCGCGAAGCCAGTAGGCGAGGAAGAAGGCGGCAGCCGTGAGGCTGAGGTCCAGGATGAAGACCGTGACTGCCAGGATGCGCGCGCGTTCCTTGAGCATGAGTCCCGTCGAGGTGGCCCGGGAGTGCCTCCCGGCCCCTCAGAGCAACGAAATCCAACCTATTGTACGCGACAGGTGATGCGTTTATCACATCCCGGGCCGGGAAAACCTAGAGGAGATGCCTCAGCCGTCGGCCAGGCGGCGCAGGACGCCGGCGTAGAGGGCGGCCACCCGGCTCCAGGAATAGCTCTCGGCGGCTCGCCGCGCGGCCGCGCGGCGCAGCTTCTGACGCAGATGGGGCTCGGAAAGGAGCCGCTCCAGCGCGGCAACCAGCGTCGCCGGCAGGGTGGCGTCGAAGAAGAGCGCGGCGTCGCCGCAGACCTCGCGATTTTCCGGGGTGTCGTGCACGACCGCGCAGTTGCCGTAACCCATGGCCTCGACCAGCGCCGGGTGGGTTCCACCGACCTCGGTGGCGTGGACGTAGACGGCGGCGTGGGAGAGCAACTCGCGGTAGCCGGCGCCGTAGATCGGTGTAGACGCCCGTGTTGGCGACGATGCCGCGCGCGCGGCCGCGCGAGACGCGCGTGCCCATGAACGCCATCGTGCGGCGATCGGCCAGCGGCGTGTCGGGCGCGATCGACGCCTTGGGATCCTTGACCACCGGCAGGCTCTCGCCGGTGAGCGGCGACTCGTCGACCTCGAGATCGTGCGCGTCGATGAGCCGCAGATCGGCGACGACGCGGTCGCCGTCCTCGAGCAGCACGAGGTCGCCGGCGACCACCTCCTCCGACGGGACGTCGACGGTGCGGCCGTCGCGCCCGACGCGCGCGGTCGGCGCGGTCATCTGCCGGAGCGCGTGCAGCGCGCGCTCGGCCTTGCGCTCCTGGAGCAGGCCGAGCGTGGCGTTGACCAGCACGATCGCCAGGATGGCGAGCGAGTCGCCGAAGCGCTCCATGAACGACGCGTTCGGCAGCGAGGCGAAGAGGCCGAGGCCGGCGGCGATGGCGGCGGCGCCGATCAGCGCCAGCACCGTGAAGTCGGAGACTTGCGCCACCACCTTGCGCCACACCGGCTCCGGCGGCTCCTCGGGCAGGCGGTTGCGCCCGATGCGGACGAGCCGCTCGCGCGCCTCGTCGGGCGCAACGCCGCGTGTCAGATCGGACTGCCAGTAGGCGGCGACCTCGTCGGCGCT
>JBLMYC010000172.1:0-21593 GCA_050258075.1 Acidobacteriota bacterium | reverse complement strand
GGGCAACGGGCTCTATCGCTCGACGAGCGGCGGCCGCGTCTGGTCTCGCGTCGGCTCGCTCCCGGCGGTACCGTTTTCGAGCGTGGCGATCGCCCGCGACGGGAGCGCCATCTGGGCCAGCGCCAGCGGCGTCGGCGGCGAGAGCTGTGACGTGCCCTGCGGGCCGTGGGTCTCGGTTGACCACGGGGCCACTTGGAGCGAGCGCTCGGATACTCCAGGGAGTGTCTCCGCGCTCGGAGTCTGGGTGGACCGTGAGGACCCAGCTCATGTGCTCCTTGGCGTCGAGTCCTACGGGGTCGTCAGCACGATCGACGGAGGCCAGCATTGGAGGGGCTCGACTGGTACGCAAGCTCCCCAGTTTTTCGGCGGGCCGGTCGCGGTGGAGTTCGACCAGGCGGTGGGACCGCATGGGTTCTTTGTCGCAACGATGACGTATATCGGTCACGGCGGATTGTCGGGCGGGTCCTTTCGCAGTTTCGACGGAGGGTTGAGCTGGATTCCATGGAGCACGACGGCGAGACCCCTGGCTTTCCAGCCGGTGAGCCCCGGGCGAATCGTCGGATCGAATGGCGGGGCGGTGTTCAGCGATGACGGCGGGGCTACCTGGAATGCCGCGACCGGCGACATCGAGGCGGCGCTCTATCTAGGGCCGGTCGCGTTCTCCGCCACGCGACCCGCCGTGGTGATTGCGCTCGGTGCCGTCCCGGGGCCGACCGCGGACGGAATCGCGGCGGCATGGAGGAGTCTGGACGGCGGCGCGACCTGGCGGCGGATCGCGGCGCCGCCCATGGCGGCTCCGCCGAGTGGTGTGCTCGTCGACCCGCTCGGAGCCGACTCGATCTGCGTGCTGAGCACGACGGGCGAGCTCTGGGCGAGCGCCGATTCGGGGGCGACCTGGAACCGGAGGAGCGTGCTTGCCGGGTTGCGACGCCTGATCGCCGCGTCGACGTTTCCGCCCACGCTGATCGGAATCGCCGGAAATGCCGTGGTGCTGTCGACCGACGGCGGCGCTACCTGGCAGCCAGGAGGCCCCGGGGCAACCTTCGGCGCCAAAGACGTGCGGCTGGATCCGAGCGAGCCCGGCCACGTCTTCGCCGCGGGGGGAGGCCTGTGGGAGGTCACGCTCCCCATCGCTACGGGCTGTAGCACCTCGACGACCGCACTCTGCCTGAACTCGAGTCGCTTCCGGGTCGAGCTAACGTGGACGGATTTCCAGGGGAACACCGGCTCGGGTCAGGCGGTTCCGCTCACCTCCGACAGCGGGTACTTCTGGTTCTTCGCTCCGGCGAACGTCGAGCTGGTGGTGAAGGTGCTCGACGAGAGGGCGATCAACGACTCGTTCTGGGTCTTCTTTGGCGCTCTGTCCAACGTCGAATACAGGATCACGGTGACCGACACGGAAACCGGGAGGGTGCGCTTCTACCTCAACCCTTTGGGTCGCCTGGCCTCCGTCGCCGACACCAGCGCGTTCCCAGGCAGCTAATGTGCTCCTGCCGACCTGGTTCCATCTAGAATCGGTGGGATGGACCGCTTCCGAATCGTCTCCCCCTTCGCTCCTCAGGGCGACCAGCCGGAGGCGATCCGCCAGCTCGTCGAGGGGATCGCGGAGGGGACGCGGGAGCAGGTGCTGCTCGGGGTCACCGGGTCGGGCAAGACGTTCACCGTCGCCAAGGTGATCGAGTCGATCAATCGGCCGACCCTGGTGCTGTCGCACAACAAGACGCTGGCGGCGCAGCTGTATCAGGAGTTCAAGAGCTTCTTCCCTGAGAACGCGGTCGAGTACTTCGTCTCCTACTACGACTACTACCAGCCCGAGGCCTACGTCCCGCAGACCGACACCTACATCGAGAAGGAGACCAGCATCAACGAGGAGATCGACCGCCTGCGGCTGCGCGCGACCAAGGCGCTGTTCGAGCGCCGCGACGTGCTGATCGTCGCCTCGGTGTCGTGCATCTACGGCCTCGGCTCGCCGGAGGCCTTCTTCGGCATGCTGCAGTTCTTCGAGAAAGGTGCGTCGAAAGGGATCGACGCGGCGATGCGCCAGCTGGTCGCCATGCAGTACGAGCGCACCAACCTCGATCTCTACCACGGTGCCTTCCGGGCGCGCGGCGACGTGCTCGAGATCCTGCCGGCATACGAGGACCGCGGCATCCGGGTCGAGTACTTCGGCGACGAGATCGAGCGCATCGTGCGCTTCGATCCGCTGCGCGGCGTGGCGCTCGAGGAGGTGGACCGCCTGGCGGTCTACCCCAAGACCCACTACGTGACGCCCCAGGACCGCATGCAGCGCGCCATCCAGACGATCCAGGTCGAGCTCGGCGAGCGGCTCGACGAGCTCGAGGCGCAGGGCAAGCTCCTCGAGCGCCAGCGCCTCGAGCAGCGCACCCGCTTCGATCTCGAGATGCTCCGGGAGCTCGGCTACTGCCAGGGGATCGAGAACTACTCGCGCCATCTGTCGGGGCGCGCCGCCGGCGAGCCGCCGCCCACCCTGCTCGACTACTTCCCGGACGACTTCCTGCTGGTCGTCGACGAGAGTCACCAGACGATCCCGCAGGTGCACGGCATGTTCCACGGCGACCGCTCGCGCAAGCAGACCCTGGTCGACTTCGGCTTCCGGCTGCCGAGCGCGCTCGACAACCGGCCGCTGCGCTTCGAGGAGTTCGACGCGGTGGTCGGGCAGCGGATCTACGTCTCCGCCACGCCGGCGCCGTGGGAGCTGCAGCGCACCGGCGGCGTGTTCGTCGAGCAGCTGATCCGGCCGACAGGGCTGATCGATCCGGAGGTGATCGTGCGTCCGGCGCAGGGCCAGGTGGACGATCTGGTCGGCGAGATCCGCTCGACGGTCGCCAGGAAGGAGCGCGTCCTGGTCACCACCCTGACCAAGCGCATGGCGGAGGAGCTGACCCAGTACCTGAGCGAGCTCGGCATGCGGGTGCGCTACCTGCACAGCGACATCGAGACCCTGGAGCGGGTCGAGATCATCACCGCCCTGCGGCGCGGCGAGTTCGACGTGCTGGTCGGCATCAACCTGCTGCGCGAGGGCCTCGACCTGCCGGAGGTGTCGCTGGTCGCGATCCTCGACGCCGACAAGGAAGGCTTCCTGCGCAGCCAGACCTCGCTGATCCAGACGATCGGCCGCGCCGCCCGCAACCTGGCCGGCCGTGCCGTTCTGTACGCCGACCGGATGACCGACTCCATGCGGCGCGCGATCGAGGAGACCGGACGGCGGCGCGAGAAGCAGGTGGCGTACAACACCGAGCACGGCATCGAGCCGCGCTCGATCCTCAAGGACATCCACAATCCGCTGGTCCAGATGAGCGCCCTCGACTACTACGAGGCCGGCGGCCCGCGCCGCCTGCTGGAGGTCGCCGAGGGCACCCCGCTCCCCGAGCAGATCGCCCGCCTCGAGAAGGAGATGCGCGCCGCCGCCAAGCGCCTCGAGTTCGAGGAGGCGGCCGAGCTGCGCGACCGGATCAAGGAGCTGCGCGAGCTGCAGATCTACGCCGGCTAGGCACGCGGCGCGGAGAGCCATGCCGGTCATCGACCAAGTCGCCGAGCGCATCCGCAACCTGCCCGATCAGCCGGGCATCTACGTCTTCAAAGACTCCGGCGGCAAGGCGCTGTACGTCGGCAAGGCGAAGTCGCTGCGCAGGCGCGGCGCCAACTACCTGGGCGAGGACCACGACGCGCGCATCGCGACCATGCTCGGCGAGGCGGCGGAGCTCGAGTACGTGCTCACCGGCTCCGAGGCCGAGGCGCTGCTGCTCGAGAACAACTGGATCAAGCAGCGCAAGCCGCGCTACAACCTGCGGCTGCGCGACGACAAGACCTATCCGTACCTCAAGCTGACCCTGCAGGAGGAGTGGCCGCGCCTCGCCTTCACGCGGCGCATCGCGCCCGACGGCGCCGAGTACTTCGGGCCGTTCCTGCCGGGCGGCCTGGCGCGCAAGGCGATCAAGCTGGTGCAGAAGCTGTTTCGCGTCCGCGTCTGCCGGATCCCGATCGACGGCAAGTTGCCGCGGCCGTGTCTGTACTACGACATGCACCGCTGCCTGGGCCCCTGCGTCGACGGCCTGACGAGCCCCGTCGCCTATCGCGAGGCGGTCGCGCAGGCGCGGCTGTTCCTGGCCGGCAAGAGCGAGCCGCTGCGGCGCGAGATGTCGCGCGAGATGCACGCCGCCGCCGACCGCCTGGAGTTCGAGGAGGCGGCCCGCCTGCGCGACGCGATCGCCGAGGTCGAGGCGGTGACCGAGCGCCGCCGGCTGTCCTCGGAGCAGGGCGAGGACCTCGACGTCTTCGGCGTCACGGTGCGCGGCGGTAACGCCGCGGTGGCGGTGCTGGTGATGCGCGGCGGGCAGGTGCTCGACCGGCGCGAGCTGTTCTGGGAAGGCGTCGGAGCGGTGGCGCCGGAGCGCCTGCTGTCCGAGGTGCTGCCGCAGCTCTACGACCGCACCACGTTCGTGCCCAAGGAGATCCACCTGCCGCTGCCGATCGAGGGCGAGGAGGCGCTCTCCGCCTGGCTGTCGGAGAAGAAGGGCGAGCGCGTGTACCTGCGCCTGCCGGCCCGCGGCACCAAGGCCGAGCGCGTCGCCCTGGCGATGCACAACGCCGAGATGGCATTCCGGCGCCGATTCCGGGGCGAAGGCCAGAACGCCGGCGCGACCGCCCTCGGCCAGCACCTCGGCCTCGCCGAGCCGCCGCGGCGGATCGAGGGCTTCGACGTCTCCAACCTGCAGGGCACCGAGGTGGTGGCGTCGCTAGTGGTGTGGGAGGAAGGTCGGATGCGCAAGGGCGAGTACCGCAGCTTCAACATGCGCGGCCTGCCCGGCCAGGACGACTTCGCCAGCATCCAGCAGGCGGTCGAGCGTCGCTACCGGCGACGGCTGGAGGAGGTCGGGGAGATGCCGGACCTCATCCTGATCGACGGCGGCCGCGGCCAGTTGAACGCCGCGCTGGCAGCCCTCGCGGCGCTGGGAGTGGAGGAGACGCCGATCGTCGGCCTCGCCAAGCGCGAGGAGGAGATCTACCTGCCCGAGCTGCCCGAGCCGCTGCGCCTACCGCGCCACGACGCCGGGCTCCAGCTCCTGCAGCAGATCCGCGACGAGGCGCATCGCTTCGCGGTTTCGCGCCATCGCGGGCGGCGCAGCGCGCGCACCTTGCACAGTCGGCTGGACGACATCCCGGGCATCGGTCCGCGCCGCCGGCGGGCGTTGCTCGAGCGCTTCGGCAGCGTCGGCGGGGTGCGTGCCGCGTCGCTCGCCGAGCTCGAGGCGGCGGTCGGGGCGAAGCTCGCCGCCCGCCTCCACCGGGAGCTCGGCGAGCCGGCGGCGGCGGGCGAAGTACAATCCAGCCGGGAACCGCAGTGACGGGAGGGGCATGGAACAACGCGAGCTAGCGGTGTCGGCGCGCGTCATCGAGGCGATTCGCGGCTTCTACCTCGGGCGGCGAAGCGGCACCGTGGTGATCGTCCACGGCGGCGGGGACCAAACCCTGCACTTTCGCTCCGGCGAGCTGTTCCTCGATCCGGCCGATCCGCTGGCGCGCAGCGGTGAAGCCGGCCAGGCGGGCGTCGCGGAGCTGGTGCAGACGATGGCGGGCTGGATTCCGACCGAGCTTCGGGTGGGCGATCCCGTCGCCGAAGAGATCCATCTGGTGGGACCGCTGCCGACCGCGCTGCTCTTGATGGAGAGCGCCACGCGCGGTCGCAGCGATGAGGAGCTCACGATCCAGCTCGGCGGTCCCCAGGCGCGGATCGTCGGGCGCGGCGGGCCGTCGGCGCTGCTGCGCCTGCCCGCGCTCGAGCCCGAGGACGCCTTTCTCCTGTCGCGGCTGGAAAGCCCGATGGTGCTGCGCGACCTCCTGCAGCAGGGGATGATGGAGCGGCGGGCCGTACTGCGGCGGCTGGCCCGGCTGCGCGCCCTCGATCTGCTGGCGACGGCGGAGGAGCAGGTGACGGAGATCGAGGAGAGCCTGCTGTCGCCGACCGTGCTGAAGCGGTTCCTCGCTCGGGTCGGCGCCGAGCTCGAATCGCGTCCTCTGGAGCTGGCCGCCCACGAGCACCGGGCTCGGGTCGCGCGCCTGTTTGCCGAGAGTGGAGCGATGACCCACTACGAGCTCCTCGGTGTCGCGGCCGACGCCGCTCCCGACCAGGTGTTCCGCGCTTATCAGGAGCTCGCCCGCCTGGTCCACCCGGGGCATGCCGTGCGCCTCGACCTGGCGGGCGGCGACACTGTCCCGCGACTGCTGTTCGAGCGCGCGACGGAGGCCTACCTGACGCTGAGCGACACCCAGCGGCGAGCCCGCTACGACGCCCGGATGGGAGTCGGCGCGATCGAGGTCACGCCGGGCGATCGGCGCGAGGAGCGTGCGCGGATGGCCGAGCGCAACTTCCAGATTGCGAGCGGTCTGGTCGCCGCCGAGGAATTCCACCACGCCGTCGAGCTACTGCGTCAGGCGGTGGTCTTCGACCCGCAACCCGGCTACTACCTCTTGTTGGCGCGCTGCCTGGGCCGCAACCCCAACTGGATCGGCCAGGCGATGGACGCCTGCCGGACCGGGCTGAAGCTGGCGCCGCGCGATGCGGCCCTGCATCTCCACCTCGGGCAGCTCCACGAGCGCAGCGAGGAGGCGATCGCGGCCGCGGGCGAGTACGCGACGGTGCTCGAGATCGAGCCCAAGCACCTCGAGGCGCAGGACGGCCTGCTGCGCATCGCTTCCCACCTCGGCATCCGTCGCGACGCGCTGCTCAAGCGGGTGCGCGCCGAGCTCAAGCCGGGCTGAGCCTGCGATGGGAATGGTGGTCGACGGCAGCAACCTCGGCGGTGCGCTCGGTGGCCGGCGGGGCTCGCGCGATGCGCCCGCGGTCGTGGCGCGTTTGCGGGATTGGGCGCGCTGCCGGCGGCGAGCGGTCGTCGTCTTCGACGGCCCGGCCGATCCCAGGCTCGCCGATCGTTACGGCGGCGTCGAGCTGCGCTGGAGCGGCGCGCGCAGCGCCGACGAGGAGATCCTGCGCCTGATCGCACCACGGCCGCGCCAGTGGACGGTGGTCACCGCCGACCGCGCGCTGGCCGCCCACTGCCGCGACCTCGGTGCCCGCCATGTCACCGTGGAGGATTTTCTGGCCAACCTCGAGCGGCCGGGGGCCGGGCGCGATCGCGGAGCGGGCGGCGAAGAACCGGCAGTCGACGTCGCGGACTGGGAGGCTTGGTTTCGCTCCGGCGGCGGCCGCGGCGAGGTAGAATAGCGGCGGGTCGGAGAGCTCCATGCGGTCGCCCCGAGGCGCGAGCCGAGGGGAGGAAAGTCCGAACTCCTACGGGTTGCATGCTCGCTAACGGCGAGGCGCGGCGACGCGACGGAAAGTGCAACAGAGAGCAGACCGCCGACGAGCCGGTTCGCCGGCTCGGGCAAGGGTGAAACGGTGCGGTAAGAGCGCACCGCCCGCGCGGTGACGTTGCGGGGCACGGCAAACCCCATGCGGAGCAAGACCAAATAGGGAGGCGGCGTCGGGCCACCCGTCCCGCTTGGCGCCTTCGGGCGCCATCCGTCTCCGGGTAGGTTGCTAGAGGCCGGCGGCAACGCCGGTTCGAGAGGAATGACCGCCACCCGAGCGATCGGGGGCACAGAACTCGGCTTACGGGGCTCTCCGGCCCGCTGATCCGATCGATTCCACCTTGATCCCTCCCGCGCAGTTCCCGCCCGCCGTCCTGCCCGGTGCGCGTGTCGGTGTCGCCGCCCTGTCGGGGCCGGTGCGTCCCGAGCGCCTGGCGCGCGGCGTCGCGGGGCTGCGCGAGCTCGGCTTCGAGCCCGTCCTGGCCCGCAATCTGCTCGATCGCGACGGCCTGTTCGCGGGCGCCGACGACCAGCGGCTGGCGGCGTTCCACGAGCTGGTGGCCGATCCCGCGCTGGCGGCGATCTTCTTCGCGCGCGGCGGCCATGGCGTGCTGCGCGTGCTGCCCGACCTCGACTGGGAGCTGATCGCGCGCCGGCCGCGCGCCTACGTCGGCTATTCGGATCTCACCCCGTTCCTGCTCGGTGTGGTCGCGCGGCTCGGCTGGGTGGCGTTCCACGGTCCGTTGGTCGCGGGCGAGCTCGAGCGCGGCCTCCTGCCGGAGGAGTCCCGCTCGCTCCTGGCGGCGCTTGGCGGGGAACCGTTGCCGGCGGTTCCGGTGGGCGGCTGGGCGGCGCGGGGTTCGGTCGAAGGGGTGCTGCTCGGCGGCTGCCTGAGCCTGCTGACCGCCACCCTGGCGACGCCCTGGGCCGCCGATCTCGACGACGCCATCCTGTTCTGGGAGGATGTCAACGAGCCGCTGTACCGGATCGATCGCATGTTGACCCACCTGCGGCTGTCGGGTACGCTCCCCGCCGTCCGTGGCATGGCGGTGGGAACGCTCGGCGCTGGGCGCTGCTATCTGCCCGACGGTGCGACGGAGGAGGATTGGATGCGCGTCCTGCGCGACAGCGGAGTCCGAGGGCCGGTCGCGTGGGGTCTGCCGTGTGGTCACGGCGCGCCCAACCTGACTCTCCCGCTCGGACGCCCGGCCCGGCTCGACGCGAAGACGGAGCAGCTGATCCTCCTATGAACAAGCCGGTGTTCAAGACGGGCGGCAAGCGGCCGCAATCGAGCTACACCACCGAGTTCAAGGGCGGCGAGTTCGTCTTTCGCGAAGGTGATCTCGGCACCGACATGTACATCGTCCAGGAAGGGCGAGTCGAGATCCTGCAGAAGGCGCGGGACGGCTCGGAGAAGGTCCTGGCGACGCTCGAGAAAGGCGACTTCTTCGGCGAGATGTCGGTGCTCGAGGACCTGCCGCGCACCGCCTCGGCGCGCGCCGCGGGCGACGCCAAGCTGCTGCAGATCAACGGCGCCACGTTCGATCAGATGCTGCGCGGCAATCCCGAGATCGCGGTGCGGATGATGCGCAAGCTGTCGCGCCGCCTGCGCGAGACCGATCGCGTGCTGCGCGAGGCCCTCGGTACCAGCGGGCCGAGCGGCGTCCCGGAGCTGCCGACTCCCGAGGTCGCCCACGAGGCGGCCGGGCCGCAGCGCCTGGTGCACAAGAAGTCGGGGATGGAGTTCTTCCTGGCCACCAGCAGCGAGAGCACGATCGGCCGTCGCGACCCGGTGACCGGCATCCACCCCGACATCGATCTCACCCCGGTCGACAGCCAGCGCTCGATCAGCCGGCGCCACGCCAAGATCTACCGCCGCAGCAACAAGTTCTTCGTCGCCGAGGAGATCGGCACGATGAATGGCACCTTCGTCAACAACGTCCGCATCGAGACCGGCGTCCCGGCCGAGATCAAGGACGGCGACGAGGTGCGCTTCGGCGTGATCGAGACGGTCTTCCACCTCCGCTAGGGGCGCCCGGCCGGGAAGGCCCGGCCGCCGCCGGCCATGGAACTCGACACCGCGCTGCGCTTCGTGAAGGGCGTCGGACCGGCCCGCGCCGAGGCCCTCGCCAAGGGCGGCTACGAGACGGTCGCCGACCTCCTGTACCACCTGCCGTTCCGTTACGAGGACCGCCGCCACATCGTCACGCCGGCCGCCGTGCGCGGCGAGGGGCTGTACACGTTGCGCGGCCGCCTGCACCAGCTGCGCGTCATCCGCACCCGGCGGCGCGGCCTGTCGATCGTGCGCGGCCTGCTCGAAGGCGCCGGCCAGGGCGACGGCGGCCTGCTGCCGGTGACCTGGTTCAATCGGCCGTACCTCGCCCAGCAGGTCGCCGCCGACGAGGAGTACCTGCTGCACGGCACCGTGCGCCAGGGCAAGGCGGGGCTCGAGCTGCTGAACCCGACCTGCGAGCGCCTGGCCGAGGCCCTGCACGGCGGCCGCATCGTCCCGATCTACCCAGCCCTCGGCCGGCTGGGACCGGCGGCGCTGCGTCGCATCTTCCGCAACGTGCTCGCCGGGGTGGACCTCGAGCGCCAGGTCGGCGAGCCGCTGCCCGAGGCGCTGCGCCGGCGCCACGGCCTGTCGGCGCTGGGGCCGGCGCTCCTCGCCCTGCACGCGCCGGGCGACGGCGAGGACGTCGAGACCCTGAATCAGCGGCGCTCGCCGCACCACCTGCGGCTGATCTACGGCGAGCTCCTCGAGCTGCAGCTCGAGCTCGCCCTGCTGCGCAGCCGGGAGGTGCGCGAGAAGAAGAGCCATGCGTACCGCATCGACGACGGCGTCCGCCAGGTGGTGCGCGACATCCTGCCCTTCCGACTGACCGGGGCGCAGAAGCGGGTGCTGCGTGAGATCGCCGAGGACCTGCAGAGCGAGCACCCGATGCTGCGGCTGCTGCAGGGCGACGTCGGCTCGGGCAAGACGATCGTCGCCGCCCTGGCGCTGGTGCTGGCGGTCGAGAGCGGGCTGCAGGGCGCCTTCATGGCACCGACCGAGCTGCTCGCCGAGCAGCACTTCGCCAACCTGCAAATTCTGCTCGGCCGCCGCTACCGGCTGGTCCTGCTGACCGGCTCGACGGCGGGGCACCGGGCCGACCGGCGGGCGCTCGAGATCGGCGAGGCCCACATCGCGGTCGGCACCCACGCCCTGATCCAGCAGGGCGTCGCGTTCCACCGCCTCGGGCTGGCGATCATCGACGAGCAGCACCGCTTCGGCGTCGCGCAGCGCCGCGAGCTGCAGGCCAAGGGCGACCGCCCGGACGTGCTGGTGATGACGGCGACGCCGATCCCGCGCTCGCTGGCGCTGACCGCGTACGGCGACCTCGCGGTCTCGCTGCTCGACGAGCTGCCGCCGGGGCGCACCCCGATCGCGACCGAGGTGCTGCCGGCCGGACGGCGGCGCGAGGTCTACCAGCGGCTGCGCGAGGAGCTCGCCGGTGGGGCGCAGGCCTACGTCGTCGTTCCGCTGATCGAGGAGAGCGAGCGGGTGAGCGCCGCCTCGCTCGCGGCGCTGGGCGAGAAGGTGCGCCTGTTCCTCGGCGACTTCCGGGGCGCCATGCTGCACGGGCGGATGAGCTCCGCCGAGCGCGAGGCGATCATGCGCGACTTCGCGAGCGGCGAGATCCGGGTGTTGATCGCCACCACCGTGATCGAGGTCGGGGTCGACGTCCCGCAGGCGACCTGGATGGTGATCGAGAGCGCCGAGCGCTTCGGCCTGGCGCAGCTGCACCAGCTGCGCGGCCGGGTCGGCCGTGGCACCCGGCCGTCGCGCTGCGTGGCGCTGCACGGGCGGCTTTCCGAGGAAGGGCGGCGCCGCCTGGCGGTGTTCGCCGCCTCGACCGATGGCTTCCGGATCGCCGAGGCCGACCTCGAGATCCGCGGCCCCGGCGACCTGCTCGGCACCCGCCAGGCCGGCATCCCGACTTTCCGGGTGGCCAACCTGATCGCCGATCGGGAGTGGCTGGAACAGGCGCGCCGCGACGCCGTCGAGCTCCTGCCAGGCCTCGAGTCGGCGGAGCTCGCCGCACTGCGCGCCCGGGTGGAGCCGCGCGCCGCCAGCCGCTACCAGCAGTTCGCGGGCGGCTGAGCGACGGTGCTGGTAAACTCAACGTTCTCGCCGGCGGATGGGGCCGGCGTTGCCGGTCCGACTCCCCGGAAGGAGGCGTGCAGCGATGATGGGCAGGGCCCTGTTGGTCGTGGGCGCGGTGGCGACGCTCGGCCTGGTCGCCGCGGCGGTGCTCGGCTATCTGGTCGCCGGAGGCGGCCACCCGGAGCTCTTCCGCTTCCACCTGCTGGTCGCCCTGGCCGCCGCGCTGCTCCTGCTGTTCTCGCACTGCTGGATCCTCTTCTACCTGATCGGCACCGGCAAGGCGATCCGCGAGGCGGTCGCCGAGTATCGCCTCGATCCGAACCTGGTTGCCGAGACGCGACGCTTCAAGCAGCTCTCCTCCGGCCCGCTCACCTTCGCGATGCTGGTCGCGATGGCGCTGTTCGTGGTCGGCGGCGGGGTGTACACCGGCGCCGTCCCGGTCTGGGTGCACCACACGCTGTTCTGGTGCGCCCTCGCGGCGCAGGTCTTCGCGATGCGCCGCGAGGCGCGGGTGCTCGCCGCCAACGAGCGGCTGATGGCCAGCATCAACCGGCTGCTCGAGACCGAAGGGGCGGTCCAGGCGTGACGACCGAAGCTCCGCGCAGCCTGCTGCCCGAGTCGTGGAAGGTCCACCTGCCGGTGTTCGACGGGCCGCTCGACCTGTTGCTGCATCTGGTGCGCATCAACCAGGTCGAGATCGTGGACATCCCGGTGGCGCTGGTCTGCGACCAGTTCCACGAGTACCTGCGGCTGATGGAGGACCTCGATCTCGACATCGCCGGCGAGTACATCTACGAGGCGGCGCAGCTGATCCAGCTGAAGTCGAAGCTGCTGCTGCCGCGGCCGCCGGTCGCGCCCGGCGAGGAGCCGGCCGAGGACCCGCGCGAGGAGCTGGTCCGGCGCCTGCTCGAGTACCGGCGGCTGAAAGACGCGGCGCAGGCCCTGGCCGAGGTGGATCGCGTGCGCCAGGGGATCTGGACGCGGCAGGCCAAGCCCTGGCGGCCGCTCGCCGAGGAAGCCGAGGAGATCGACCTCGGCGAGGTGTCGCTGTTCGACCTCATGGGCGCGCTGCGCAGCGCCCTGCTGCGCTACGGCCGCGAGCATCCCGAGCCGATGCTGGTCAGCGGCGAGGCGTACCCGGTGCGCGGCCAGTTCGAGCGCCTGCTCGACGAGCTCGACGCGGCAAGGCCGTTCGACCTGCTCGCCGATCTGCGCGGTCGCTCCTGCCGCGCCGAGGCGATCTCGGCCTTCCTCGCGGTGCTCGAGCTGGCGCGCCTGAACCTGGTGCGCGTGCATCAGACCGCGAACGGCGAGATCCTGCTCTACCGAACCACCCGCGAGCTCATGCAAGAGGAGCTGGAGGCGATTCCTGGATGACCCAGCAGGCCGACATGGAAGCGGTGCTCGAGGCGATCCTGTTCATCGCGACCGAGCCGATCCCGCGCGAGCGCCTGCTCGCGGCGTTCGACGAGGCCGAGCGCGAAGCGGCGGCCGCCGCCCTGGCTGCCGTGCTGGCTCGCCACTCGGCGGCGGAGGGCCGCGGGGTCTTGCTCGAGGAGGTGGCCGGCGGCTTGCGCCTGGTCACCCGTCCCGAGCTCAACGGCTGGCTGAAGAGGTTCTTCGAGGCCGGCAGCGGCAACAAGCTGTCGATGGCAGCGCTCGAGACGCTGGCGATCATCGCCTACCGCCAGCCGATCACCGGGCCCGAGATCCAGGACCTGCGCGGCGTGTCGCCGGCCGGCGTGCTGAAGACCCTGCTCGAGCGCCGGCTGGTGCGCATCTCGGGGCGCAAGGAGGTGGTCGGCAAGCCGTTCCTGTACGGCACCACCCGCGAGTTCCTGGTTCACTTCGGCCTCAAGAGCCTGCAGGACCTGCCGCCGCTCGAGGAATTCGAGGAAGCGCTCGGCGAAGCCGAGGCGGCGGGCGGTCTGGCGCCGGCGGCGGGCCCGGTTCCGGACCGCGAGGAGACGATCGCGCGCGAGACGGCCGAGGTCGAGGCCATCGCAGAGGAGCGCGAAGAACGCGCGGCCGAGGACGCCGACGCGACGGCGGGCGGGCGATGAGCGCGGAGCGGCTGCAGAAGATCCTCGCGCGGGCCGGCGTGGCGGCGCGGCGCAAGGCCGAGGAGCTGATCGTCGAGGGACGGGTGACGGTGAACGGCGAGATCGCCACCCTCGGCCAGAAGGCGGACCTCGAGAACGACTCGATCAAGGTCGACGGCAAGCGGGTACGCCCGTTCGACGTCCATCACTACCTCGTGCTGAACAAGCCCAAGGGCGTGATGTCCACGGCCTCCGATCCGGAAGGCCGCCCGACGGTGATGGAGTTCGTGCCGGCGCAGTTCCGCAAGGCGCTGGTGCCGGTTGGCCGCCTCGACTTCCAGACCGAAGGCCTGATCCTGCTGACCAACGATGGCGAGTTCGCGCAGCGCGTGTCGCATCCGCGCTACGGCTGCCGCAAGACCTACGCCGTGAAGGTGAAGGGCGAGCCGACCGAGGAGCAGCTCGACAAGCTGCGCGCCGGCATGTTCGTGCCCGGCCTCGGGCGCACCTCGCCGTGCCGGATCCGGTCGCGCCGCGCCCCCGCTGGCGGTCGCGAGGCGGCGGGGAACACCTGGTGGACGGTCGAGCTGTTCGAGGGTCGCACGCGCCAGATCCGCGAGATGTTCTTCCACGTCGGCCACCCGGTGCAGAAGCTGCGTCGCGTCGCGATCGGCCCGCTCGAGGATCCGGAGCTGCCGGTCGGTGCCTGCCGCGAGCTGGCGCCGGAAGAGCTCGAACAGCTGCGGCGCAGCACGGCGCACGCCGCGCCGCGGGGCGAGCGCAAGGCGCGTGAATCCGGCGGTCAGCGTCGCGCCCAGCGCGGCGGGCCGGCGAGGCCCAAGCGCCGGTGAGCGCCCCGCTGGTCGTCGCGATCGACGGTCCGGCGGGCACGGGCAAGAGCACGATCGCCCGCCGCCTCGCCGGGGCGCTCGGGATCCCCTATCTGGACACTGGTGCCATGTACCGTGCCCTAGGACTGCGCGTCCTCGAGTCGGGCGTCGATCCGGGCGACGCCGCGGCGGTCGCCGCAGTCGCCGAGGCCGCCGTGGTGCGGCTGCGACGCGAGGCGGACGGCGGGGTCAGCGTTCTGCTCGACGGCGAGCCGGTCGGCGAGCGCATCCGCCGTCCGGCAGTCGGGGAGGTCACCTCGCGCATCGCGCGCATTCCGGCGGTGCGGGCGAAGCTGGTGGCGCTGCAGCGCGAGCTGGCCCAGGAGCACGGGGGAGTGATCGAGGGCCGCGACATCGGCACCAAGGTGGTGCCCGGAACCCCGCACAAGTTCTTTCTCGACGCGCGGCCGGAAGTGCGCTTCCGGAGGCGCTTCGCCGAGCTGCGCGAGCGCGGCCAGTCGGTTAACCTCGCCGACGTGGCGCGCGAGATGAGCGAGCGCGACCGCCGCGACGCCGGCCGCGCCGACTCGCCGCTGACCCACGACGCCACCTACACCGTCGTCGACACCTCCGACCTGTCGGTCGAGCAGGTGGTCGAGCGGTTGGTGGCGGCGATCAGGTCGAAAGCAGGCTGATCGAGTCGCGGTGGGAGCCGGCTCGATCGGCGATCAGACGCGCCAGCGCGCCAGAGTGAGGAGCGCCACGATCGCCAGGCCCGCAGCGAGAGCCAGGATGCCGCCGAGACCCAGGGTGGGAACTTCGGCGGTCGCCGCCTGCTGAAGGACGACGTTGTCGAAGTTGGCGGTGAAAGTTCCCGTGGCATTTGCGCAAGGGTTCAGGAAGATGATCGCCGCCTGGGCTCCGGCCGGGGCGATCTGTGCCCCCGAGGCTACGTGTAGCCAGGTGTCGAGCGCATTGGAGTTGTTTGCTGGGCCCATGGAGAAGCTTCCGACGATCGTGCTCGGCCACGCCGCGCAGTTGGCGTCGGAGCAGAAGTCGACGACGACCGCCGCCTGTCCGGCGACGTTCGTCAGTGCCGAGGCGATCAGGATGTCGGCGCTCGCGTCGTAGCCGGTCCCGCCCGAAACCGGTACGACCTGGACGCTGTCCGTGCAGGTGGCGGGGCCCGCCGAAGTGATGGCGACCTGATCCGAGCCCGAGTTCGGGTTGTTGTTGGCGTCTCGAGTCCCGTCCCAGACCGCCACGTTCGTCCATCCGGTCGTGTTCGTATCGAACGTGCCGTTCTGGATCAGGTTCGCGCCGCGGGCCGCGGTTCCCCCGCCGACCAGCGCCAGGACTACGACAGAAGCCAGCCGCCGACCGTTGGTCATCCGAATCCTCCGCTCGCTTTTCTTGGGGGGCTGCCTGCCACTTGCCGATCCGCCGGGCCGGGGCGGTCAGCTTTCGCTTGCATGGCAAACGGCGCATATCTTACGCGGCCGCTCGCCAGCCCGCAACTCGCCGACGCGGCTCAGACCCGTTCAGGCAGCGCGCGCATCTGGCGCGACCAGTGGCGCGGCCCCATCGCCTTGAGGCGGGCGATGCGCTCCTCGGCCATGCGCTCGGCGGCAACGTGGGTGGGGATCTTCTCGCTGCGCGCGATCTCGAACACCCGGGTCAGGTTGACGTAGATGCCGCGCGTCGTGCGCAACGCGCGCTCCTGGTTGTAGCCGAACAGCTCGTTGTAGACGTTGACCAGGCCGCCGGCGTTGATCACGAAGTCCGGCGCGTACAGGATGCCGCGCGCCTCGAGCGCGGCGCCGTCGCGCTCTTCGTCGGCGAGCTGATTGTTGGCGGCGCCGGCGACCACCGCGCACTTCAGGCGCGGGATCGTCCGGTCGTTCAGCACCGCGCCGAGCGCGCACGGCGCGAACACGTCGCATGGGACGTCGTAGATCTCCTGCGGCTTGACGATCTCGACCCCGGCCTCCCGCCTGGCGCGCCCGATCGCGTCGGCGTCGATGTCGCAGCCCAGCACCTTGGCGCCCTCCTCGCGCAGGTAGCGGGCGAGGTGGAAGCCGACGTTGCCGAGGCCCATCACCGCCACCGTCTTGCCGCGCAGAACGCCGTCGCCGCCGAAACGCCACTCGCAGGTCGCCTTGATGCCCTGCAGCACGCCGAACGCGGTCACCGGCGAGGGGTCGCCGCCGCCGCCGTGGGCGGGGGAGACCCCGGTCACGTAGCGGGTCTCGGCGTGGATCAGCTCCATGTCCTCCATGTCGGTGCCGACGTCCTCGGCGGTGATGTAGAGGCCGCCCAGCGACTCGACATAGGAGCCGAAGCAGCGCAGCAAAGCCTCGCTCTTGTCCTGCTTCGGGTCGCCGATGATCACCGCCTTGCCACCGCCGAGATTGAGGCCGGCTGCCGCCGCCTTGTAGGTCATGCCGCGCGACAGGCGCAGCGCGTCGGTCAGCGCGTCGGCGAAGGTCGGATATGGCCACATGCGGACCCCGCCGAGGCCGGGTCCGAGCACGGTGGAGTGGATGGCGATGATCGCCTTCAAGCCGACGTCGGGGTTGGAGCAGATCACCACCCGCTCGTGGCCCATCGTCGCGATCTGTTCGAAAGTCTGCATCGTGCTCTCCTGGTGCGATCGTTGCGCGGACCGGGCGAGACGCGGGGCGCACCCGCAGCCTGGGGCCGGACGGTGATCGAGAGTGGGCGACACGGCGGGCCGGGGGGCCGGCGCCGGCAAACCCGGGGAGTGTATCCGAGCCGGGCCGGGCGGGGGAACCTGGAGGAGGAACTCCTCCGCGAGCCGGCTCACTCGGCGCGCAGGGCGGCAACCGGGTCGAGTCGGGCGGCGCGCTCGGCGGGCGCGACGCCCGAGACGATGCCGGTCAGGAGCGCCATCGCCAACCCGGCGACCAGGTAGGCAAGCGGCGTCGAGACTGGCAGTCCGGGGACGACGGCCCGCAGCGCGGCACACATCGCGAGGCCCGCCGCCAGGCCGGCGGTGCCGCCGGCCAGGCCGAGAGCCGCCGCCTCGGCGAGGAACAGCAGGCGGACCTGGCCGCGGCTGCCGCCGCAGGCGCGGATCAGGCCGATCTCCGAGGTGCGCTCGCCGACCGCGATCCACATCATGGTCAAGATGCCGATCGCGCCGACCAGCAGCGAGATGCCGCCGATTGCGCCGACCGCCAGGGTGATCACCCCCATGACGTTGCCGAACACCTCGAGCATCGCCTTCTGCGAGGTGACCGTGAAGTCGTCGTTGCCGTGGCGCAGGGTGAGGACTCGGTTGACCTCGGCCTCTACTGCGTCCGCCACCTGTGGATTGGCATAGAGGACGTCGATCTCCTGCAGCTCCGCAGCGTTGAACAGGCGCATGGCCGCCGCCACCGGGATGTATGCGACGTCGTCGATGTCGATGCCCAGCATCGAGCCCTTGGGCTCCATCAGTCCGACGACGCGGAAGCGCTGGCCACCGATGCGCACGAAGCGCCCGAGCGGGTTCTCGCGGCCGAACAGCTCGCGGACCAGGGTCTGGCCGAGCACCGCCTCGGCGCTGGCTCGGCGGGGATCCTCCACCCGCCAGAACGCCCCCTGCCGCACGCGCAGGCGCAGGACCTCGGAGATCGCTGGCGTGACGCCGTAGACCGCCACGCTGCGGGCGCGCTCGTTGCCCTCGACCCGGCCGGTGCCGTAAGCGACCGGAACGACCGCGGCGACCCCCGGGATGCGCACCAGCGCCTCGGCGTCGTCGATGGTGAGCGGGCGCGTTCCACCGCCCAGGATGCCGGGGATGCCCAGCGTCTTGCTCTTGCCGGGATTGATCCCGATCAGGTTGGTGCCGAACTCCGAGAACTGGGCGAGCACGTAGCGCCGGGTGCCTTCGCCGATCGAGGTCAGCAGGATGACCGCCGCGACGCCGACCGCTATCCCCAGGATCGAGAGCAGCGAGCGCAGCTTCAGGCTCGCCAGGGTGCGCAGCGCGATGCGCAGGAGATCGATCATCGGGCTCTCCAGCTCAGCGTCCGGCCAGCGCCGCGACCGGGTCGAGGAGGGTGGCGCGACGCGCCGGGAGCCAGCCGAAGCCGCTGCCCACCGCCACTGCCAGCAGCAGTGCGGCGCCGACCGCCCAGGATGGCGGTGAGGCGGGCAGGGCGGGGAAGACGGCGACCAGGATGCGGGTCCCGCCCCAGCCGACGGCGAGCCCGAGGATCCCGCCGAGCAGCGCCAGCAGACCCGCCTCGGCCAGGAAGCAGAGCAGGATCTGGCGGCGCCGGGCGCCGAGGGCCTTGAGCAACCCGATCTCGGCGGTGCGTTCGGACACCGACACCAGCATCACGTTCATGATCCCGATTCCGGCCACGCCGAGCGACACGGAGGCGATCGCGGCGAGCGCCAGGGTCAGCACGTTGAAGATCGACGAGAACGCGCCGAGCACCGCGTCCTCGGTCAGCACCGTCACGTCCTCCTCGCCGTGACGCGCGATCAGGATGGCGCGCGCCTGGCGGGCGATCGCCTGGAGGTCGGCGGTGGAGCGCGCCTGGATGGCGATGCGGAAGAGCGACGAGCGATTGAACAGCTGCATGGCGGTCGCCACCGGGATCACCACCATGTCGTCGACGTCGAGCCCGAGCTGCTTGCCGCGCGGGGCGATCACTCCGACCACCCGGCTTCGCGAGGCGCCGATGCGCACCACGGCGCCGATCGGGTCGGCGCCGGGGAAGAGCTGGTCGGCGACCAGGTGCCCGAGCACGCAGACCGGGGCGCTGCGATCGAACTCGAGGGGCGGCAGCGCCCGGCCGCGCTCGAGCTCGAGCTTGCGCAGCACCAGGTAGTTGGAGGTGCCGCCGACGACCGCCACCTGCCGACGGAGCTCGCCGTGCGAGACGGTTTCGGTGCCGATCGCCACCGGCTCGACGTACTCGGCGGCGGAGAGTCCGCGCTGCAGGGCGCGAGCGTCGTCGAGCGTCAGGTCCCGGGTGGTGCCGCCAATGCCCGGGATGCCGCCGGTCGTCTCGGTCTTCCCCGGCACCACGGCGACGAAGTTCGAGCCGATCTGCGTGAACTGGCCGACGACGTAGCGCCGCGCTCCCTCGCCGAGCGCGGTGAGGACGATCACCGCGGCGACGCCGATGCCCACCGCGAGGAGCGAGAGGGCACTGCGCAGGCGGTGGCCGAGCAGCGCGCCGAGGACGAAGCGCAGGAGATCGCCGGCGCTCATCGCGGCGCCTCGAGGCCCCACGAGGCGTAGGCGCGTGCGAAATCGGCATGCGCCACCCGCTCCTCGACCCGCCCGTCGCGCAGGAAGAGGACGCGTCCGGCGCGCTGCGCGACCGCGGGATCGTGGGTCACCACCACCAGCGTGAGGCCCTCGCGGTTCATGCGCTCGAGCAGGTCGAGCACGGCGCGGCCGGAGCGCGAGTCGAGGTTGCCGGTCGGCTCGTCGGCGAGCAGCACCGCCGGGTGCATGACCACCGCGCGGGCGAGCGCCACCCGCTGGCGTTCGCCGCCGGAGAGCTCCGCCGGACGGTGGCGGCCGCGCTCGCGCAGGCCGACCTCGTCGAGCGCCGCGGTCACCGCCGCCTTGCGCTCGGGGGGCGCGACGCCAGCGAAGACCATCGGCAGCTCGACGTTCTCGATCGCGGTAAGCCGCGGCACCAGGTGGAAGGCCTGGAACACGAAGCCGATGCGGTGCCGCCGCACGATGGTCAGCTCCTCCTCGCTCAGCCCCGAGACCTCGCGGCCCTCGAAGCGGTAGGAGCCCGAGGTCGGGCGGTCGAGCAGGCCGACGAGATTGAGGAGGGTCGACTTGCCCGATCCCGACGGCCCCATGATCGCCAGGTGCTCGCCGCGGACGATCGTCTCGGTGACGTCGACCAGCGCCCGCACGGGCTCGCCGCCGAGATCGTAGGTGCGGCAGATACGCTCGAGCTCGATCACCTGGCGCCCGGATGGACGGTCCGCTCGTTCGCCTTGGCGACCCGCGCCCCCGGCTTCACCTCGGGGCGGTCGAGCGAGACCACGACGCGATCGCCGGCCGCGAGACCGCTCCTGGCCTCGGTCCAGTCCCAGTTGCGCAGTCCGGTCTCGATGCGCCGCTCCGCCAGGCGGTCGCCGGCCACCACCAGGACGCGGTCATTGCTGAGGATGGCGCTGGTCGGCACCCGCAGCACGTCGTTGCGGGTCGCGAGCACGACCTCGACATCGGCCGAGCTGCCGGGCAGCAGGCGTGCCGCCTGGGAGCGGTCGTCGAGCTCGACCTCGATCTCGACGGTGCGGTTCTGCTTCTCGATGTCGAGCACGTAGGGCGCGACGCGCACCACGTGGCCGGCGAAGCTCATCCCCTGAACCGCGTCGACGGTCACTCGCGCCGGCAGTCCCACGTGCAGCCTGTCGGCGTCCACCTCGTCCATCTCGAACTCGAAGGAGATGGCGCGCGGGTCGAGGATGTCGACCAGCGGCGGCACCGGCAGTCCGGGCAGCGCCGGGGTCGCCCACTCTCCGACTTCGATGTTGACGTCGGCGACGATGCCGTCGAAGGGTGCCCGCAAGGTGCGCTTGGCGAGGGCGCTGGAGGCGGCCTGCAGCGCTTCGCTGGCCCGCTGCTGGTCGGCGCGCGCCGCGGTGCAGCCGTCGGCGGCCGCCCGCGCCGCGCTGTCGGCCTCGTCGAAGGCGTCCACCGACACGATCTGCTCGGCGGCGAGCCGCTTGAGCCGTTGCCGCTCGCGCTCGGCGCGGGCCGCGTTCACGCAGGCCTGGCGTTCGGTTGCCGCGGCGGCGGCCACCGCGCGCGCCGCAGCGGCGCGCTCCGCAGCCTCCACGCTGCCGTCGAGAACCAGCACTGCCTCGCCGGCTCGCACCCTCTCGCCCTTGCGTTTGGGGATCGCGACCACGCGGCCGCCCGATTCCGGCGACAGCCGGGCGCGTTCCTTCGCCTTCACCGTGCCGGCACGCGAGTTGGTCACCGTCTGCTCGACCGTGCCGACCTCCGCCCGTGCGATGTCGACCTCGATACCACGATCCCGGAAGACCGTGAAGCGCAGCGCGACGGCCAGCAGCACGGCTCCCCCCGTCAGCCCCCACCCGACAAGTCTGCGGCTCATCCTCTGCGGTTCCCCCCGGTTCGGTGCTCGCCGGCGCGTGGCGCGGCCGAGCCTGGACGATGTGGCGCCGCGATCCGGTCGTGCGCGGGCGGCGCCTCACCCCTTAGTGTGGCAGACGCCGCATGCGCCC
>JBLMYC010000171.1:0-13000 GCA_050258075.1 Acidobacteriota bacterium | reverse complement strand
TGCGAACTGCCATGGTGGCTCTCCTCTCGGGCTGTCACGCGAAAGCTACTACGTTGCGCGGGCGGCCGGGTGAGTCGCTCGCCGCGGCCTGCTAACCTTGGCTCCAGGAGGGCTCCGATGATCTCGCTACGTCGTATTCCCCGCGCCGCCGTTCTCGCCGGGCTGTTCGCGGCCGCTCTCGGCGGGGCCTGCGCCCACCGCCAGGCCCCGGTTCCGGTCGTCGCTCCGACTCCGGCGCCACCTCCGGCTCCCCATGCGGCTCTTCCCGCCGATCTCGCCGGCGTGCTCAACGCCAGCCAGCCCGAGGCGCAGCTCCTGGTCTCCGGACAGCCCACCGCGGCGCAGATCGCGGCGGCGGGGCGCGCCGGCTACAAGACGGTGATCGACCTGCGAGCGCCGACCGAGGACCATGGCTTCGACGAGAAGGCGGCGAGCGAGGCCGCCGGGATGGTTTACGAGAACCTGCCGGTCAGCCCGCCGAGCCTCGACGCGGCGACCCTGGACCGCTTCATCGCCCTCTTCCGGGATGCGCCGCGCCCGGTCCTCCTGCACTGCGCGACCGCCAATCGGGCCGGCGCCCTGTACTACGCGTGGCTGGTGCTGGAGAAGGGCGTCGTTCCGGACGCGGCGCTGCGGCGGGCCGAGGCGGCGGGGCTGAAGCATCCCGAGCTGGTCGCCAGGATCCAGGCCGTGGTCGCCGAGCGGCAGCACCCGCGGTGAGCGCCGCGCCACCGGGCGGAGGCTTGCGCTGATGGACAACCTCGAGATCGCCCGCGTCCTCGCCGAGGTCGGCGACCTGCTCGAGATCCAGGACGCAAACCCCTTCCGGGTGCGCGCCTACCGCAACGCGGTGCGCACGATCGAGGCGCAGACGACACCGCTCGCCGAGATGCTCGAGCGCGGCGAGGACCTCACCGAGCTCCCCGGCATCGGCAAGGAGATGGCGAGCCACGTCGCCGAGCTGGTGCGCACCGGTCGCCTGGCCGCGCTCGCCGAGCTCGAGGCGCAGACCCCGCGCTCGCTGGTCGAGCTGATGCGGGTGCCGGGCCTGGGGCCGAAGAAGGCGAAGCGCCTGTGGCAGGAGCTCGGCATCGAGTCGATCGCCGACCTCGAGCGGGCGGCGCGGGAAGGCAGGATCGCCGAGCTCGAAGGCTTCGGTGCGAAGAGCCAGGAGAAGATCCTGCAGGGAATCGGCACCGCCCAGCGCCTGGCGCAGCGCATGGGAATCGCCGACGCCGACCTGGTCCTCGAGCCCCTCTTGAACCACCTGCGCAAGGCCCCCGGCCTCGAGCGACTGGAGGGCGCCGGAAGCTGGCGGCGGCGCAAGGAGTCGGTCGGCGACCTCGACCTGCTGGCGACGGCGCGCGACCCGGCGGCGGTCATGGACCACTTCGTCCGCTATCCCGGGGTGGCGCGGGTCGACGCCCGCGGCGAGACCAAGTGCACGGTGGTGCTGCGTTCCGGCGTACAGGCCGACCTGCGCATCGTGCCCGACAAGAGCTTCGGCGCGGCGCTGCTCTACTTCACCGGCTCCAAGGAGCACAACATCCGGTTGCGCGCCATGGCGGTCGACCGCGGGCTGCGGATCTCGGAGTACGGCGTCTTCCAGGAGCCCAAGCGCCAGCGCCGCGCCGAGCGCCAGGAGGCGGCCGCCGAGCGCGACCCCTGGGCCGGCAAGTGGCTGGCCGGAAAGCGTGAGGAGGACGTGTACCGGGCGCTGCGCCTGCCCTGGATTCCACCCGAGCTGCGCGAGGACCGCGGCGAGATCGAGGCGGCGGCCAAGGGCAAGCTGCCCAAGCTGCTCGAGCGCGGCGACCTGCGCGGTGACCTGCAGATGCACACCACCTGGTCCGACGGCCAGGAGACGGTGGCGGCGATGCTCGCCGCCTGCAGCGAGCGCGGCTACGAGTACTGCGCGATCACCGACCACAGCAAGGCGCTGGCGATGGTGCGCGGTCTGGACGCCCGACGCCTCAAGCAGCAGTGGCGGGAGATGGACCGCGTCGCCCCGAAGTACCCGCAGATCCGCCTGCTGCGCAGCATGGAGGTCGACATCCTCGCCGACGGCTCGCTCGACCTCGAGGACGAGCTGCTCGAGAAGCTCGATCTGGTGCTGGTCACCGTGCACTCGAAGTTCGACCTCGAGCCGGGGCGCCAGACGAAGCGCATCCTGAAAGCGATCCAGCACCCCGCCGCCCAGGTGCTGGGCCATCCAACCGGCCGGCGGCGCGGCATCCGGGAGGCGATGCGCTTCGACGTCGACGAGGTGCTGCAGGCCTGCGCCGAGCTCGGGGTGGCGGTCGAGCTCAACGCCAGCCCGGAGCGGCTCGATCTGAAGGATACTCATCTCATGCGGGCCAGGGAGCTGGGCTGCAAGATCACGATCTCGACCGATGCCCACTCGCCGCGCGACCTCGACCTGATGCGCTACGGCGTCGAGCAGGCCCGCCGCGCCTGGCTGACCAAGGCCGACGTGCTCAATGCGCAGCCGCTCGCCAAGCTGCTCGCGCAGCTGCGACGGAGGGGCGGCGCCTAGCGCCGCGCGATGTGCGCCACGCGTAGATCACGCCAGGGTTCGCGGGTGCCGCGGCGGCGACGCATGGCGCCGCGCCCAGCGCTGGCGCGCCGGTCGGCCGAGCCGCCGACGCACCCGGGCGCGGGATCTCCGGCCGGGCTCGCAGGCGGTGCGCTCGCCATGGAGTTTCGCGCCCATTGTGCCGAGGCTGAGCGCGAGGTCGCGGGGCTGCGCTGCGGTGTCGTGCGCTTCGCGACCCCGAGCGAGACCGCCCTGGTCGTCGCCGGCAGCCTGCCGCGGTCGGTCGCGGCCTGGCTGGCGGCGCATGGGGCGGAGCTCGAGGCGGGCTCGACCTCCGCCCTGGCGGGGCTCGCAGCGCGGCTGGGCTTTCGCCTGCTGCTCGCGCCGCGGGATGCGGCGAGCGTGACGACGGCCGTGGGGCTGCTCGGCGCCCGCGGGCGCGCGGCGGCGGCGCGCGTGGCGCTGCGCCGGCTGGCGGCGCTCACCGACCTCGCGGCGCGCCTCTCGGCGGCCAGCGCCGAACAGGCGCGGCGCGCGCGCCTCGACGAGCTCACCGGGCTGCCGGGCCGGCGAGAGTTCCAGGAGGCCGTGCAGCAGGCGCTGCGGCGCTGCAACCCCCGGCGCGACGTGCTCGCGGTGCTGTTGCTCGACATCGACCGCTTCAAGACCGTGAACGAGACCCTCGGCATGGTGGCGGGTGACTTCCTGCTGCGCACCATCGCTCGCCGCCTCGAGCAGAGCCCGGGGAGCGAGGCGCTGGCGCGCTACGGCGAGGACAGCTTCGCGCTGCTGCTGGCGGGTTGTGGCAGCCAGGACGACGTGCGCCGCCAGGCGGCGGCCGTGCTGCGCGCCGTCTCCGACCGCCATGACCTCGGCGGCGCCGACCTGTTCTCGACCGCCAGCATCGGCGTCAGCCTCTATCCGTGGGACGGCGAGGAGGCGAGCGCGCTGCTGCGCAACGCCGAGATCGCGATGTACACCGCCAAACAGCGCGGCCGCAACCGGGTCGAGCTGTACTCGCCGGTGACCGGGGTGCACGACTTCGCGCAGCTCGAGCTGAAGACCGGCCTGTCGCGGGTGCTCGAGCGCGGCGAGCTCGAGGTGCTGTACCAGCTCAAGGTCGCCGCCGACTCCGGCGAGACGCGTGGCGTCGAGGCACTGTTGCGCTGGCGCCATCCGACCATGGGGCGCATCCCGCCGGCCCGCTTCATCCCGCTTGCCGAGGAAACCGGCCTGATCCTGGACATCGGCGAGTGGGTGCTCGACACCGCCTGTCGCCAGACCGTGATCTGGCACGATCTCGGCTTCACCCGGGTGCGCCTGGCGGTGAATGTCTCGGGAGTGCAATTCCGCGAGCACGATTTCGTCGACAAGGTGGCGAAGGTCCTCGACCGCACGTTCCTGCGCCCCACCGACCTCGAGCTCGAGATCACCGAGAGCGTGGCCATGGACGACGTGGCGGCGACCCGCGCCCGCCTGCGCGAGATCGAGGCGATGGGGGTGCGCGTGGCGATCGACGATTTCGGCACCGGGTACTCGTCGCTCGCCTACCTGAAGACCCTGCCGATCCACACCCTGAAGATCGACAAGTCCTTCGTCAGCAACCTGGCGACTCACGACCGCGACGCGGCGATCGTCCGCACCGTCATCACGCTCGCCTCGAGCCTCGGCCTCGAGGTGGTCGCGGAGGGCGTCGAGCGCGCCGAGCACGCGAGCTTCCTGCGCGAGCACGGCTGCGACCTGCTGCAGGGCTACCTGTACGGCGAGCCGATGGCGGCCGACGCGGTCACCCGCAGCCTGCGCCAGTGGCGGGACGCGCGGGCCACGGCACCGCCGGGCCCGCCGCCGACCAGAAGCCGTCCCGGAAACTGAAGCAGCCGTTCAGTGGCGCGCGAGCGCTGCCGCGGCCTCGTGCTGCCATTCGGCGGCGTCCGGGTCGCCGGCCGTGGCGCGCGCCTGGGCGAGGGCCTGGGCACGCTGATAGGCGGCCAGGGCCTGGTCGTCCTTTCCCGCCGTGCGCAGGGCCTCGCCGAGGGCGAGCTGGTTGGGAGGGTAGTCGGGCCGCAGCGTCGCGGCCTTCTCCGCCTCCGTGAGACCCTCGTCGGGATCGCCCGGCCCTGCCGGCCAGCCGGGAGCGCGCAGCAGGAGGAGCGCCAACACGCGATGCGGCCCCGCCTCGTCGAGCTCGGGCGCCGCGTCGATCGCGCGGCGCAGGGCGGCGACCATCTTCTGCAGGCCATCTTCGGCGGTGGCGGGGCGCTCGCGCGCCTGCTGTCCGAGGGCGATCGCCAGTGCGTAGTCGCACCCCGCCGCGGCCGGGGCGCGCCGGCCGCACCATTGCGCGGCATCGAGGCTGGTGGCGATCAGCGCCGCGCGGGTGGCCGGGTTGGTCTCGTGCTCGATCAGCCAGGCCGCGGCGCGGCACGCGGCGAGGAGCCCATCGACGCCGTTCTCGTCGGCGCGAGCGGCGGCGAGTGCCGCATCGAGGGCGGCGTGCACCGCCGCGGCGTCGGGGCGGCGGGCGAAGTCGGCGCGCGAGCGGGCGAGCAGCTCCGCCGCGCTGGCTTCCGGCGCGGGCGTTGCGGTCGGGACGGCGGGGCCGCGCAGCTCCGCGACCGGCCGGGGCTCGCGTAGCGCCGGGGCGCAGGCGGCAAGACTGGCGATCGCCAGCAGGAGGAAGAGTCGCGTGGCGCGTCGGGTCAAGGCTTCTGCCTGGCGAAGTCCTGCTCGGCCCGGCGCAGCGCCCCGGAGTCGGCGGCGACGAAGCCCTGCAGTCGCATCGCGGCGAGGGCGGGCGCACCGGAGGCGGAGCCGGCGAGACCGAGCAGCGTCCGCTCCAGCGCCTGCGCGCGGCCGTGGTCGAGGCGCGCCCCGACCGCGCAGAGCACGGAGACCGGCAGCGGCGGCGACTGGGCGACGGTCTCGAGCTGTGCCGCGAACGGCAGGGTGGGCAGGGCGGCAGCCTGCTCGCGGTCGAGCAGGACGGCGATCTTTTCGCCGCTCGCCGCCTTGCGCATCGCCGAGAGCACGGCACCGGAAGCGGTCATCGTCACGCTCGCCGGGACGGCTCCCCAGCCGGCGAGGGCCAGACGGACGAAGCGCGGCGAGTAAGCGGGGAGCCCGACGATCTCGAAGCCGTCCAGGCCGGCGGCGCCGGCGACCTTCCCCTTGCCCGCCACCAGGCTCCAGGACTCATCCGCCGCGCCGCCGGCGGTCACCGCCTGCAGGAGCGGTTGGAGCCGCAGCGCCGCGCGGTGCTCGAGGTAGAAGGGCAGGGGCACGAGCGCCAGAGCGGCGTCGTCGTGGGCGAGACGCGCGAGGCCCGCCGCCGCGCTCTCGTGGTAGACGGCGGCGAGGCTTCCCGGTGCCCAGCCGGCGGCCGCGACGACCGCGGTCGCGAAGGCGTCCATCGTGGGCTGCGCCTCGGCCGTCGAGCCCGGATACCCGGGGGCGCAGACGACCAGGGTGAGCGGCGCCGGCGCCGCGGACGCCAGCGGCGCGGCGGCCAGCGCGGCCGCCAGCACGACGGCGACCAGACGGGGCGGCAAGCGAGGGAAGCGCGGGGAACGCTGCGGCATGAGGGGTTGGGAGGCGCAGTGATGCTATCAGCATGCAGTATCCTCGCGCCGCGATGCCGCCGTCCCGCCCGCGCCTCGAGGACCTGTTTCGCCGCGTGGTCGCGGCGCGGATCTGGATCGTGCTCGCCTACGCGGCGCTGCTGCCGGTCGCGGCCTGGTTGGCGCTCGGTATCCCGCACGACGACGCCATCGACCGGATGATCGTCGCCGACGATCCCGACGTCGTCGCGACCCGTGCCTTCGAGCGTGTCTTTCCCGAGCGGCCGACCGTCCTGCTGGTCGCCGAGTCGCCCGATCCCTTGGCGCCGGCGGCGCTCGCCGCGCTGCGCCGGCTGGAAGAGGCGCTCGCCGCGACCCCCGGAGTGCACCCGGCTTCGCCGCTGTCGATCTTCGCGCGCCTGCATCCCGGCGCCGGTGGCGAGGACGTCGCGGCGTTGCGGCGCTTCCTCCAGGGCAACGAGTTCCTGCGTCGCCAGGGTCTGGCCGGAGACGGCTTCCTGACCCTGGCCCTGACCCTCGACGCCGACTCACCGGCGGCGCGTGACCGGGTGCTCGCCGCGATCGAGCGCGCGGTCGCAACCAGCGGCGCCGCGGCGCCGGACGGTCCGCTCCGCCTGCGCCGGGTCGGCGAGTCGTTCCTCACCTCGTGGATCGAGCGCGAGACGCGGGTGTCGAGCCAGCGCTACTTTCCGCTGTTCGGGGTGTTCGTAGTCGCCCTGGTGCTGTTCCTCTACCGCTCGAAGCGCGCCCTGGCCGCGATCCTGGGGACGCTGGCGGTGGCGGTGCTCTGCGGATTCGCGGTCGGCGGCGTGCTCGGCTTCACGCAGACGATCGTCTCGGCGTTGGTGCCGCTGACCCTGATGGTCACCTGCACCGCATCGCTCGTCTACTTGCACTCGCGCTTCGTCGACCATCCGGAGGACGCGGACATCGAGGCGCATCGGGTGTTCGCGCTGGCCAACAAGTTCTGGGCGGTGACCGCGTCGGTCCTGGCTGCGGCGGTCGGCTTCGCGGCTCTTGCGGTGTCGCACATCCGGCCGATTCGCGAGATGGGGCTGTGGACGGCGGGCGGACTGCTGGTCGGCTGGGCGGTGTGCTTCACGCTCTTCCCGGCGCTGCAGAAGCTGCTCGCCGCGCCGACCCGGCTCGAGCGCGCGGTCGCCGGCGCCTGGGTGCTGCGCGCCGCCGAGGTGATCCCGCGCTGGTCGTATCGCTGGCGCTGGCCACTGTTTCTGGGCTCGACGCTGCTGAACGTCGCCGGGCTGGTCGCGATCTTCGGCCTGCCCGGGCGGATCGCGCCGATGCGCCTCGAGGTCGACTCGCTCGACTACGTCGATCAGGGCGTCGATCTGTACCGCGACGCGCGCTGGTTCGGCGACCACGTCGCCGGCCTCGGGAGCTGCGCGGTGTGGATCCACGCCCCCGCCGGCGGGGTGCTCGATCCGGCGTTTCTCTCCGGCCTCGACCGCTTCGCGACCGCGCGCGAGCGCGAGCCACAGGTGGGCTCGGTCGTCGGGCTGCCGGCGCTGGTGCGCTTTCGCCGCCAGGCCGCCGGGGCGCCGGCGACGATGGACGAGGCGGCCTGGGCGCGCGCCGCCGAGGAGCTCGAGCAACTCCTGCTCTCGGAGCCGGCGCTGCGCGCCTACGTCGATGCCGAGCGGCTCGACTCGACGCAGCTCCTGGTCGTGGCGCGGGCGGGCAGCGAGTTCCGGCCGGAGGACCTGAAGCGACGCATCGCGGCGCTGTGGCGCCAAGCCGCCACCGCCTCGCCGGGTCTCGCCGGCGCGACTGCCGAGGTCGTCGGGCGGGGACTCGTCGGTGGCAAGATCGCCAGCCATCTGGTGCCGACCCTGGTCGAGAGCTTCCTGCTCACCGCGGCGGTCATCTTCGTCACCTTCCTGTTCGTCTTCCGCAGCGGCGCCGCCCGCCTGATGGCGATGGTGCCGTCGCTGTTCGCGATCCTGGTGATGTTCCTGGTGATGCGGGTCTTCGCGATCCCGCTCAACGTGGCGACCATCCTGATCGCCACCACGGTCCTCGGCGCCACCGAAAACGACCAGATCCACTTCTTCTGGCACTTCCAGGAGAAGCGCCGCGAGGGCTCCTGCGAAGAGGCGCTGCGCTACGCGATCCGGGTGGCGGGGAGCGCGATCTTCTTCGCCACCCTGATCAACGCCGGCGGCTTCCTGGCCCTCACCCTCTCGCCGCTGCCGCCGATGCGCCAGTTCGGCATCCTGACCTCGACCGCCTTCGCGCTGGCGATGCTGGCCGACTTCACCGCGCTCCCCGCGGCGCTGTGGATCTTCATGCGCCAGAAGCCGGACGCGCCGGCCTCCTAACGCCGCTCGACGTCGATCGCGGCGCGCACCCCGTGCGCCAGGGCGGTCGCCGCGCCGCGCCCGAAGTAGTGCACGAAGAGCAGCCGCGGCGACTCGCCGGTCATGTGCTGGTGGATCGCCACGATGTTGATCTGGGCGCCGCGCAGCGCCCGCAGAGCGGGCTGCAGCTCGTCCTCCGCCAGCGCCAGGTCGCCGTCGACGACCGCGTCGTCGTCGCTGCCGCCGAACGCGGCCCAGGAGTTGACCCCCATCTCGCTGCCCGCGGTCGCGCCGTCCATGGTCACCTGCCGGCCGAACACGAACTTGGCCATGCCTTTGTTGGCTTGGGCGGGCGCCCCGAGGATCGCCGCCAGTGCCTCGCCGTGGATCGCGCTCGGCGGCGGCGGCGGGCCGACGGAGTCGTTCGGCGCCGGGCGCCGGGCGCGCAGCTCGCGCGCCGCGCGCAGCGTCGCTCCGGCGCCGGCGGCGATCTTCTCCAGCGGCCCGTGGCCGGCGACGTGCATGAAGAAGACGCGCGGCTGATCGTAGAAGAAGTGGTTGTGGAGCGCGGTGACCTCGAGCCCGTTCGCGAAGGCGGCGTCGATCGTCGGATTCACCTCGTCCTGCAGCAGGACCAGGTCGCCCATCGCCATCACGCCGTTGCCGTGCGGCTGGAAGGCGATCCAGGAGGTCAGGCCGAGGAAGGGAGGAAAGTCCCAACCGCCGACCGCGACCGTCACGTCGGCGCGCGGCACCGCGATCTTGTAGACGCGCTCGCCGCCGTTGTAGGTGCCCTTGAAGCCGGTCAGGGCGTCGAGCCTGGCGACGTCGAGGGCGGGTGGCGGGGATGGCGGCGTGGCCGCCGCGAGGGGCAGGGCAGCGGAGAAGAGGAGGAAAGCCAGGACGGCGAGCGAGACGAACCGGGGTTGAGACACGACAGCCTCCAGGCACGGCGGATCGTCGGTGCGAGAGGACGAGCGCCGCGGAACGGGCGGCGTCTCGGGGGGCATCCCGATGCTAGACGTCTACCACCAGAACGTCCAGCGCAGCTTGGCGCTGACCTGCTCGGCCTGGGGATGCAGGCTGAAGCGTTCGCCGGCGGTCCGGTTCCAGGAGTGGTTCCACACCAGGTAGAGATCGCGGCCGGGAGCGATCGTCCAGCGCAGCAGGTTGTTGGTGCCGAGCGAGCTCGATCCCGAGTCGTACTGGGTGAAGCTCGACAGCACCAGGTTGGGCGTCGCGGCGTACAGCGCCCGCAGAGCGAGCAGACGGGCGACGAAGCTGCCGGCGCGCAGCGTTCCGTAGTCGAGCTCGGCGCTGGCGTCGAGACGGACGTGCCCGCCGGGCGAGCTCCACCCGACCGCCGGCTGCCACTGCGTCAGGTGGCCGTCGTAGAACTCGCCGAACTGGATGGCGAGGCTCGGCCGGAAGATCCGAGACGAGGCGCCCTCGGCCAGCACGCGGTAGCGGGTGAAGTGGTAGGCGCCCGGCGCAATCACGACGCCCGGCGCGATCTCGAACGGCTCGTTCAGGCGCTCGAAGTACGGGATCACGTTCACTTCGTGGTGATCGCCGGAATGGGTCTGGACGTTGAACGGCGCCAGGAAGAGCTCCCAGGACTGCGGGCGGTCGGCAAGGTCGGTGACGACCGTGCCGTACGCCTCGTAGAAGAACTGGCGCGCCCAGCCAAAGCGGCCGTCGGGCCGCGGCCGCGGCTGGAAGGCGCCGCCCGCCTGGTACCAGCGGGTGCCCGGCCGCGGCAGGAAACCGAGCGCCGGGTCGAGCGCGTCGCCGAACTCGCGCAGGTCGGCGTAGAGGCTCCAGAGGTCGTTGGGGTACTCGAGCCGGGCGCCCCACCCCGAGCGCTTTCCCGGCCGCAGATCGCCCGAGCTTCTGGCGCCCCACACGGCGGCCACCAGATTCTTGTCGCCGCGGAAGCGGGTGGTGCGGTACACCGCGTCGCCGCCGCCAAGCGAGTTCTCGTTCACGCCGTCGGGGTCGCCGCGGGTGAAGATCGTGCCCACCCGCCAGTGCTCGTCGAGGTCGTACGCCAGGCGGCCGGCCATGAAATCGCTCGCCGGAGGCCCGCCGGCGCTGTCCCGCGTCCGCGCCCCGAGCACGCCGATGCTCATCCGCCCGGCGTGGCCGAGCAGCTTGAGGCCGTAGTCGATCGGCACCGCGCCGCCGGCGAAGAGGCCGATCCGCCGCGAGAAGAAGGGGATGAAGTCCTGCCCCAGGCCGTAGCCGAAATCGAACTGATTCTGGCCCTCGACGAAGAAGGTCCTCTTCTCGGGCAGGAACAGCGGAAAGCGCGTCAGGTTGACCTGGCGGGCGTCGACCTCGGTCTCCGCGAAGTCGGTGCGGTAGGTGGCCGAGCCGGCCAACTCGGGCGTGAAGCTGTACGCCAGGTCGGCGCCGCCGTTGGCCGTGCTCTCGCTCGCAGCCGGCCGCTGCCGCGCGGTCGAGGCGGTGGCGAAAGGCGCGAAGGAGAGGCCGAGCCCCTGCTTCATGTCGCCGAGGCCGTCGAGCTTCCCGGCGCGATGCATGTCGAAGAACCCGGCGTCGTGCGGGATCGCCGTCCAGCGCAGGATCATCTGCTTGCGCGCCACCTGACGCGCGATGTTGAACCCCCACGCCTCGGCGCCGCGCTTGAAGTGCAGGGTGCGCGCCGGCACCACCACCTCGGCGCTCCACCCGGTCGCGGTGCGCCGCGCGGCGGCGTCCCACACGCCATCCCAGTCGAGCGACGGGAAGCCGCCGCTCGCGTCGCTCACCAGGCCGTCGGCGCGGGCGCCGCCGGCCGTGACCAGGAACCAGTACGCGGTGCGGCCGTCGCCGAAGGTGTCGAGCACGAAGTCCACTGAGTCGTCGCCTTCGATGTTGCCGTCGCGCTGCAGGGTCCGCACCACGATCTTCTGCGGCTCGGGGTCGAAGCAGTCGTATCCCAGGTACAGGTTCTCGCCGTCGGTGAAGATCCGGATCCGGGTGCGGTACGGAGTCGACTGGCCGGGGTAGGGCTCGTGCTGGGTGAGGTCGGGGATCTCTGCCGCCTGCTGCCAGACCGGCTCGTCGAGGTGGCCGTCGAGGGTCAGCTTGGCGCCGGCGATCGTCGGCACGTGCAGGCGCGCCGTCTCCACGGCGAAGAGCGGGGGCGCCAGGATGGCTGCGAGCGCGAGGCAAGGCCCGGCGGCGGGGAAGCGGCGACGCGGCATGGTGGCCCCGGAATCCTATCCGGCGCGGGTGATAGCGTGAATCGCCATGGCTCTCGACCAGCATCGCGAGGAGGCGCCGTCGGCGCTGCGCTTCGCTCTGATCGTGGCGACGGACACGCGCACCGCCGGCGACGACCGCACGACGCCCCTGGTGCGCGAGCGGGTGACCCTGGCCGGTCACGAGCTGGCGGCGGCGCGACGGGTGCCGAACGAGATCGGCGAGATCCAGGACGCGCTGCGTCAGCTCTTGATCGCCAACGGCATCGACGTGGTGGTCGTCTCCGGCGGCACCGGCTTCTCGCCGCGCGACGTCACGGTCGAAGCGATACGCCCGTTGCTCGAGCGCACGGTCGACGGATTCGGCGAGCTGTTCCGCGCCCTGTCCTTCGCCGAGATCGGTGCCGCCGCGATGCTGAGCCGCGCCCTGGCCGGCACCGCCCATCGCCGCGCCGTCTTCGTCCTGCCCGGCTCGCCGCAAGCGGTGGCGCTGGCGCTCGAACGGCTGATCCTCCCCGAGGCCGCCCACCTGGTGGCCCAGCTCCGGCGCTGAGACCCGAGTCGAGCCGCGGTGAATCGGCTCAGGCCCGCCGCAACGCGCGCAGCAGGAGCAGGAAGACGACGCCACCCAGGGTGGCGATCACCAGGCTGCGCAGGTCGAAGCCCGAGATGCCTCCGAAGCCGAGCCAGGTGGCGATGAAGCCGCCGATCAGGGCGCCGACGATGCCGATCACGACGGTGACGATGAGGCCGCCTGGGTCGCTGCCCGGCGCAATCAGCCGGGCGAGCAGCCCGGCGAGCAGGCCCATCACGATCCAAGACAGGATTCCCATGCCGTGCCCTCCTTTCCGCGGGACGCCAGAGTGGCGTCGGCGACGTGAAGCTGCAGCGATCGTGCCAGATTCGGGTGGCCTGCGATCGAACTGTCGATCCGAGGCGTGCCTCGGTCGATGTTCGCCATGCTCATGCTAAGGTACTCGCCGTTCCACTCAAACCGAGCACTCTTCGGGAGCGCGCGATGCCCAGCAAGCTAAGCCGCCGGTCTCTCGTCTCGTTCTTGGTCCTGCTGGTGTGCCTCGGCGGCGCGGTCGTCGCCGGGAGCACGGTCCTTCGGCCCGCCGGGCCGACCTCCAGCCAGGGCAACTTCGACGCCCGCTACGGTCCGGCCGGAGCGGTGAAGTCCCTCCTGCAGTCGGTCGACCTGCGCAACGCCGTGGCCCGGGCGCGCGCGACCGGCCTTGCGATGCGTCAAGGCGCCGCAGCTCTGGCGCAGGCCCGCCCCGGGGCTGAGGTGCGCTTCTCGCCGCTCGTCGGGGCCGCGGAAGTCGTGCGCAACCCGCGCGGCGCGCTGACCGCGGC
>JBLMYC010000170.1:0-11135 GCA_050258075.1 Acidobacteriota bacterium | reverse complement strand
CGCGCGGCGTGCCCAGGTGGCGCGCGAGCTGCGTCTGACCCGTACCTTCCTCACCGAGCGCTTCGGGGCCGAGGACTTCGCGAGCGTGCTCTTGCTGGCGCCGCCCGATCTCGCCCCGGCGTGGCGCGACTGGCTGGAGGAGGGCCTGGCGCAGCCGCCGCGCCTGCTCGGCGCCGAGGCGCTGCGCCTCGCCGACCCACTCGCCCCGGAGCCGTTGCTCGCCCTCGGACCGCTCGCCGGTGCCGCCTGCCAGGAGGTGGAGTGAGCGGCTTCCTCAATCTCGCCCGACGGCCGTTCCTCAACGCCCGGCCGGTGTCGCGGATCGCAGTGCTGCTGTGGGTGCTCGGCGCCGGCCTGGGCGTCGCCAACGTGCTGCTGTTCCGCGGCTACCTGCGGGGCACGGCGGGGCTGCAGACGCAGCTCGCCGACCTGGCGCAGCGGCGCGCGGCGACCGAGCAGGCGATCGGCCGCGCCGAGGCCGAGCTCAAGGGCGCCGATCTCGAGCACCTCAACCGCGAGGTTGAGTTCCTCAACGAACGCATCGCCGAGCGGCGCTTCGGCTGGAGCCGGCTGTTCGACCGCCTGGCGGAGGTGCTGCCCGGGGCGGTGCGCATCCGCAGCCTGGCGAGCGTCAACATCGTGCCGGCCGGGCGCGATGCGCGCCGCGTCGCGCGCCTCGCCGATCGCTTCGAGCTGCGCATCCTCGGCACCGCGCAGTCCGACGAGGCGCTGCTGCAGCTGGTCGACGCGTTGTTCCGCCACCCCGCCTTCAGCGCTCCCAATCTGTCGCGCGAGGCGCGCCAGAGCAGCGGCGAGATCAACTTCGATCTCACGGTGACCTACCTCCCCGCCGCCAAGGATGCGCCCGAGACGGCGCCGCCCGCCGCCGCTCCGGCCGCGACGCCGCCGGCGGGCGCCGGCGGGCAAGGGGCCGGGCGATGAGCCTGTGGACGCCTTGGCGGCTGCGCTGGCGGGTATGGGCCCCGGCGCTGCTCTTCTTCGTCCTCAACCTCGGGCTGCTGTCGATGTACCGGCTGGTGTACGCCGGACGGGTCGACGTGCTGGGTGAGCGCCTGCGCCGGCAGTCCGCCGACGAGCGCCGGCTGGAGGACGTGCGGCACGAGTTCGAGGCGCGGATCGACCGCCTGCGGCACAACCGCGAGGGCATGCGCACGCTGTACGACGAGCAGTTCGCGAGCGAGCGCGTCCGTCTCACCCGCACCATCGCCGAGTTCAAGGAGCTGGCGCGCCGCGCCGGGCTGGAGCCCACCACGATCTCCTATCCCGAGCAGCGCTGGAGCGAGTACGGGCTGGTGAAGAAGGCGCTGGTGTTCGGCGTGAACGGCAGCTACGCCGGTCTACGCCAGCTGGTGAACCTGCTCGAGGTGTCGCCGACCTTCCTCACCCTCGAGCAGGTCAGCCTCGCCGAAGGTGCCGCCAACGCGCCGAGCCTGCAGATCAAGATGGTGCTGTCGACGCTGTTTGCCGCCGAGCCGGGCGACGCCGCCCCGCCGCCGGCGGTGCCGGGCAAGTCGGCGCCCGCTCCCGGCGCCCCGGCGCCGCCCGCGACACCCGGTGCATCGCCGGCCGCCAAGCGCGTTGCCGAGGAGGCCGGGAGATGAGCCTCGGCGTCCGCGAGAAGCGGCTGCTGGGCGTGCTCCTGGCGCTGGTCGCGGCGTTCGCCGCCATCCAGTGGGGCGGTCGCTTGCTGCCCGGCGGCCTGACGGGCGAGGCGGAATCGCCGGTTGCCCGGCTGTCGAGCAAGGGGATGGAGGTCCTCGATCTGCGCACCGATGCGCTGAGCGCACCGACCGGTCAGTACCAGGCCGCCGGCCGTGATCCCTTTCACTACGGGCCGCCGCCCCCGCCGCCGCCGCCAACCGCCGCGGAGCTCGCCGCGCAGGAGCGCCAGCGCCGCGAGGCAGAGGAGGCTCGCCAGCGCGCCGAGGCGGCGCGCCGCGAGTGGGAGAGCAAGCCGCATCCGCCCGAGGTGAACCTCGTGTACCTCGGCAGCTTCGGCCCGAGCAGGCGCCGCATCGCCGTCTTCTCGGACGGCCAGAACATCTACAATGCCCTCGAGGGCGACACCCTCGCCGGCAAGTTCATCGTCCAGAGAATCGGCTTCGAGTCCGTGGACCTCAAGTTCGTCGGCTTCCCCGACGAGCCGGCCAAGCGTCTGCCGGCCGGGGGTAGCAAGTAGGCTCGTCCCCATGGCCAGGAGGGAACCGACCATGCGCTTTCGCATCGCCCGCGCCGCCACCGTCGTGCTGCTGCTGCTGGCGGCCACCGGCTGCGCGAGCTTCCGCAGCTACCGCCAGGCCCAGATCGCCGAGGAGCGCGGCGACTTCGACCGCGCCGTGGTGCTCTACATGCAGGCCGCTGCCGACGATCCGGGGAACCTGCGGTTGCGCGGCGCGCTGCTGCGCGCCAAGATCAGCGCCGCCCAGGACCACTTCAAGAAGGGCCGCGAGTTTGCGGCCGCCGGCGCTCCGGAGCGCGCCATGGTCGAGCTGCAGCAGGCGGTCGAGCTCGACCCCACGAACCAGTACGCCGAGGTCGAGTTGCGCCGCGTGCGCGCCGACGTCGACGCGAAGGCCAAGCGCGAGGAGGCCGAGCCGACGCTGGACGAGCTGAAGAAGCAGGTGCACGACGCCAAGCCGCAGCCGCCGACTCTCGAGCCGCGCTCGAAGGCGCCGATCTCGCTGTCCTTCCCCAAGCCGGTGTCGCTGTTCTCGATCTACCGTGCGCTGGGCAAGGCCTTCGGCATCAACATCACGTTCGACCCCCAGCTGCGCGACCAGGACCTGGCGATCGAGCTCAAGGACGTCGACGCCCAGCAGGCGCTGGAAACGCTGATGCGCACCGCCGGGCACTTCTACAAGGTGCTCGACCAGCACTCGATCATCATCGCCGCCGACACCCCGCAGAACCGCCGCAACTACGAGGACCTGGTGATCCAGACGTTCTTCCTCTCCAACGCCGAGGTCAAGGACGTCATGCAGCAGCTGCGCAGCCTGGTGGACGCCAAGAAGCTGGCGACGAACGAGCAGCTCAACGCGATCATCATGCGCGACACCGCCGACCGCGTGAAGGTGGCGCAGAGCATCATCGACTCCAACGACAAGGCGAAGTCCGAGGTGGTGGTCGACGTCGAGCTGCTCGAGATCAACACCAACAAGCTGCGCGAGCTCGGGGTGCTGCTGGTGGGCGCCAACAACGCCAGCGGCTACTCGATCGGTCAGTCGCTCGACCTGGGCAGCGACAAGGCCAAGCTCCACCTCTCGGACATCCCGTACCTGAATCAGAGCAACTGGGCGCTGTCGATCCCGAGCTTCGTGTACAACTTCATCAAGTCGAGCGGCGACGCCCAGACCCTGGCGCAGCCCAAGCTGCGCATCAGCGAGGGCGAGACCGGCAAGCTGCTGATCGGCGACAAGGTGCCGGTGCCGGTGACCACGTTCAACACCGCGCAGACCGTGGGCGGCAACATCGTTCCGCTGACCTCGTTCCAGTACCAGGACGTCGGCATCAAGCTCGAGATCAAGCCGCGCGTCCACCACAACAAGGAGATCACGCTGTCGATCAAGGTCGAGGTCAGCCGGCTGAACGGCAGCGTGCAGGGCTCGGGCGGGCAGTCGCAGCCGATCATCGGCACGCGCACGATCGACACCACGATCCGCTTGAAGGACGGCGAGACCAACTTCCTGGCCGGCCTGCTGTCGAGCGACGAGTCGAGCAGCAAGACGGGCGTGCCCGGGCTGTCGGAGATCCCGATCCTCGGCCGCCTGTTCTCCGACAACAAGACGACCGGCACGCGCACCGACCTGATCCTGACCCTGACCCCGCACATCATCCGCACGCCGGACATCACCGCCCAGGACCTGATGCCGATCTGGGTCGGCACCGAGTCCAACATCACGTTCCGCGGCGGCAGCCCGCGCGTCGAGTCGCCCGAGCAGGGGCCGTTCGACGAGGGCGCCCAGTCCGACCAGGTGCGCGAGCTCCTGCGCCAGCGGCTCGAGGAGCTGCCGCCGGGGGTGCGCGACTACCGGCGGGCAGGCGAGGTCCAGGAGCAGAAGCCCCAGGAGCCGCCGCCGGGGGTCAACCTGGTGCCGTCTTCCGGTCCGACCGACGTGTTCAAGCCAGCGCCGCAGCCGACCCCGCCGCCGGAGGACGAAGAGAAGCCGCCCGGCCCCAACGCCGCGCTCGCTCCGGTGGCGGCGCCGCAGCCCGACCCGGCGGCGACCGCGGATCCCGATGCGGCGCTCGCCGTGCGCGCCGCTTTCACCGGCGAAGGCGGCGCCGGGGTGCGGCTCAGCCTGATGCCGGTCTCGGCGCTGCAGCCGGTCGTCGACGGGCGCTTCGAGGTCGAGCTCGACGTCGATGCGCTCGAGCCGGTGTCCCACCTGCCGGTGGCGCTGCGCTTCGATCCGCAGCGCCTGGCGGTCGAGAAGGTCGCGGCCGGGGATTTCCTGGGCGGTGCCGGCGAGGCGCAGGTGCTGAGCGACGTCAGCCATCCCGGCGATCTGCTGATCGGCGCCAGCCGCCTGGGCCGGGTGCCGGGGGTCGCCGGACACGGGGTGGTGGCACGCATCACGTTCCGCGCCCTCGCCGCCGGGCCGGCGGTGGTGGACTTCAACGTCGCGCGGGCGCTCGACGGCGCGATGCGGCCGCTGGCGCCGGTGCACACCGAGCCGCTCGCCCTGAGCGTGCGGCCGCAACCGCGTCCACGCGAGCCGCGAGAGCCCCAGGTGCATGGCCGCTAGACGCCGCGAGCGCGGCTTCACCCTGGTCGAGCTGGTCGTCGTCTGCGCGATCCTGTCGATCCTCGCCGCGGTGGCGCTGCCGATCGCCAAGTTCACCGTGCAGCGGGACCGCGAGTCGGACCTGCGCCTGGCGCTGCGCACCATGCGCAACGCGATCGACGAGTACAAGCGTTACAGCGACGCCGGGCTGATCGCGATCGATCTGGGGACCGACGGCTATCCCAAGGAGCTGAAGTCGCTGGTCGAGGGCGTCAGCCTGGTGGGCCAGGTGGACAAGAAGGTCAAGTTCCTGCGCGCCATTCCGGTCGACCCGATGACCGGCAAGGCGGAGTGGGACGTGCGCAGCTACCAGGACGGCGACGACTCGGCGTTCAGCGGCGGCGAGAACGTCTACGACGTACACTCGAAGAGTCAGGCGGTAGGCCTGAACGGCATTCCCTACGCGAAATGGTGACTCTGACCCAGCTTCGCCGGCGCCGCGAGCAGAGCGGCTTCACTCTCCTCGAGCTGATCATCGTGGTGGCGATCATCGGCATCCTGGCGACGATCGTGATGCCCAACCTGATCAACGCCCCGCGCAAGGCGCGGGAAGCGGCGCTGAAGACCGACCTGCGCACCATCCGGGACGTGATCGACCAGTACCACGGCGACAAGGGGCACTGGCCGCCGTCGCTCGAGGCGCTGGTCAAGGAGGGATACCTGCGCGGCATTCCGATCGACCCGATGACCCAGCGCAAAGACACCTGGCAGGTGGTGCGGGAGGAGGAGAATCCCGACCAGCCGGTGGCCGAGGTCGACCAGACCGACGAGAACCAGGGCCCCGGCATCATCGATGTGCACTCCGGCGCGACCGGGCTCGGGCTCGACGGCAAGCCTTACAACGAGTGGTGATGGTGCGGCGCGGGCGACGTTCGGCGCGCGGCTACAGCCTGGTGATCCTGATGGTGATGATCACCGCGATGAGCATCCTGGTCGCCGTGGCGCTGCCCGCGATCGATACCCAGATCCAACGCGACAAGGAGGAGGAGCTGATCTTCCGCGGTTTCCAGTACGCCGAGGCGATCCGCGTCTTCCAGCGTCGCTTCGGGCGCTACCCGGTTCGCCTCGAGGAGCTCTACCAGTCGAAGCCGCGCTGCATCCGCCAGCTCTGGAAGGACCCGATGACCGAGAAGGGGAATTGGGGGCTGATCTACGCCAACCAGCCCCAGCTGCCCGGCGGTCGTGGGCTGCCGCCCGGCCAGCAGGGCGTGCCGGGAGCGAACCCGGGCGATCCCAGCAATCCGCAGAACCCGCAGGTGCCGGCGCCGATCCTCGGCGTCTTCAGCACCAGCGACAAGGCGTCGATCAAGGTGCTGTTCGGCCAGCAGCGCTACAAGGACTGGAGGTTCACCGCCCAGATGGTGCAGAACGCTTTCGCGGTGGTGGCCGGCAACAACATCCCGCGCAGCGCCAACGCCACCTGGATCGGGCGTCCCTTCGAGGGCCAGAGCTCGCCGGGCTCGGTGCCGCCGGGAATGCCCGGAATGCGGCCCGGCGGCGGGAAGCCGCCCGAGCAGCCGGTGCATCCGATCTCCTGGCCGCAGCCGCAGCCCTCGCCGCCGGATCCGACGAAAGATGGCGGCTTCCGCTGAGCAGCGCCTGCGTCTGCGCGTGCGGCGGCTGCCGCACGCCGCGGACCTGCCTCTGCCGGCGGCGGCGTCGCCGGGAGCGGCCGGCGTCGATCTGCGCGCCGCGATCCACGAGGACCTCGTCCTCGCACCGGGCGATCGCACATTGGTGCCGACCGGTCTGGTGCTCGAGCTGCCGCCCGGCTACGAGGGCCAGGTGCGGCCGCGCAGCGGCCTGGCCCTGCGCCACGGCGTCACCTGCCTGAACTCGCCGGGCACGATCGACAGCGACTACCGCGGCGAAGTCGCGGTCATCCTCGCCAACCTCGGCCGCGAGCCCTTCGTGGTCAAGCGCGGCGAGCGCATCGCCCAGCTCGTCGTCGCGCGCTGCGCGCGGATCGAGTGGGAAGAGGCCGAGGCGCTCCAGGACAGCGAGCGCGGTCCCGGAGGATTCGGCTCGACCGGTCGCCGCTAGCCCGCTAGCCGATGACGGCTAGACTCCCTTCATGATCGTCGCTCGCTCCCGGGCTGCCGCGTCCGTCGTTGCGCTGGCGGCGGCCTTTGCCCTGCTCGCGAGCGCCTGTCGCACCGCGGCGCCGCGCCCCGGCTCGCCGGCTCCTGCGGCGCCGGCCTCGCGGGTGGTGCTCTTCTCCCTCGACGGCGCCGCGGCGCTCGAGCTCGATCGGCTGCTCGCGGCGGGCAAGCTCAGCGGCGGCTTCGCGCGCTTCGCCAAGGAAGGCCGGGTCTCCCACCTGCGTCCGGTGAACCCGACCCTGACGTCGCCCAACCACATCAGCCTGGCGACCGGCTTCGTGCCGACCGTTACTGGCGTGGTCAGCAACTGGTTCCGGGTCCTCGGCCAGCCGGTGACCCGCGCGACGAGCGGTTTCCAGGCTCCGATCGGGGCCGAGACGTTGTGGGAGGCGGCGCACCGCCAGGGCAAGACGGTCGGGGTCGCCGGCTGGCCGGGGTGCGACGGGCGGGGGCCGCGGCGAACGGCCGACTGGGGGATGATCTGGGCGGACGACCGGGGTCCGCTGGCCCGCACCCGCATCGTCGATCTCGGGCGCCCGAGCTGGCAGCCAGCCGGGGGCGCGCTGCCCGCCGAGGTCGTCAGCTTCTCGCCGGTGCTGCGCGCGCACCTCGCGGTCGCGGCGCGGCGCGGCGGCACGCTGGCCATCGCCGATCTTCTCGCGGTCGATCGCAGCGACGACGGGCGAACCGACTACGACGCGGTCTGGGTGGAGGGCGTGGCAGCGCCCGGCGTGGCAACGCCCGGCGAGGCAACGCCCGCGGCGCTGCTCGAGCCGGGGCATTGGGCGACGGCCTGGCTGGCGCCGATCGCCGGGCGGCCGACCGGCGCGGCGCTCAAGCTGCTCGGCGTCCCCGGCGACCTGGCGGATGTCCGAGTGCTGGTCGGTGCGCCGTATGAGATCGACGCCTACGGGCCAGGCTACTCGCAGGCGCTCGCGGCGCAAGGGGAGGCGTGGCCGGAGGCTCCGGACGATCTCCTCCTCTCCCGCGGCGCGGCCGGCCGCGACGACCTCGAGACCTGGGTCGAAGAGGCCCAGAAGAGCGCGCGCTTCTTCGTCGATGCGCTGCTGGTCGGCGTCCATACCCAGCCCTGGGACCTGGCGATGGGCTACATGCCGGTCATCGACGAGGCGGGGCACGCGCTCCTTCTGACCGATCCGCGCCAGCCGGGCTACTCGCCCGAGCGCGCGGCGCGCTTCGCTGCGGCCCGCGAGGAAGTCTGGCAGGCGGTCGACCGCGAGCTCGGTCGCCTGCTCGACGGCCTCGATCTCCAGCGCACCACCGTGATCGTGGTCAGCGACCATGGCATGGCGCCGGTGCACAGCAGTGTCGATGCCAACGCGATCCTGCTCGCCGCCGGGTTGCTGGCGGTCGATCGCGAGCGCGGCGCGCTGGTGCCCGAGAGCGTCGAGGCGTACGCCCACTCCGCGGGGGAGACCGCGCACGTCTATCTCAATCTCGCGGGGCGAGAGCCTGGAGGCGTGGTCTCGCCGGAGCGCGCCGAGCAGGTGCTGGCACGAGCGCGCGCCGCGCTCGCCGGATTCAAGGTCGACGGCGAGCGGGTCTTCGCGACGATCCTTTCGCATGCCGAGGCGGAAGCCTGGGGTCTTGGCGGGCCCAACGCCGGCGATCTCGTCGCGGTCGCGGCACCCGGCTTCCGCCTGCGCTCGGATCGCGTTCCTGGGCAGGCGGTGAGACCCGCCGAGGTTTACGGACAGCACGGCTTTCCCAACACCATGCCGGAGATGCAGGCGATCTACCTCGAGATCGGGCCGGGCGTCGGCGCCGAACGCGGGCCCGACCTCGCCAATCCCGACGTCGCGCGGCGGGTGGCGGCGCGGCTCGGCATCCAGCCGCCGCAGCGCCGCCCCGTGGCGCCGGCGAGCTAGGCCCGGGATTGCGCCTGCGCCGCGCCCGTTCCACCGATCTCGAGGCGCTGGTCGCCTTCGAGAACCGCGTCTTCCCCGACGATCCGAGCCGCATCCTGCGCCGCCAGTGGGCGGCCCTGATCGGGCGGCCGGGAGCGGTGGTGGTCGGCGCCGAGGGTGGTCGGCTGCTGGGGGTTCTGGTCCTCGAGCGGCGCGGCGGGACGCTCCGCATCCTGTCGCTCGGCGTCGAGCCGGAGGCGCGGCGGAGCGGGATTGCGCGAGTCTTGCTCGACTTCGCCGAGCGCCGGGCGCGGCGCGAAGGCCGGGGCGCGCTGCGGCTCGAGGTCGGGGCGGAAAATCATCCGGCGCGATCGCTGTACGCCAAGGCGGGATTCGCGGTCGTCGCTCTCCTGCCGGACTACTACGGTCCCGGCCGCGACGGCCTGCGGCTCGAGCGACGGCTCGACTGACGCCGGCGGTGAGTTGCCCTCAGCCGCCGGCCGGCGGCTGGGTCCGGCCGGCGATCGCGGCGAACAGCTCGCGCAGGATCTCCTTGAGCTCGATCGAGTAGCTCTGCAGGTCACGCACCTGCTCGGCGAGCTGCTCGGCGCCGGGAGACTGCAGCCCGCTGCGCGGCCGGATGCGGTGCGTGGCGCGCGAATCGAGCAGCTCCAGTCTTTCGTAGGCTTCGGTAAAGCGCTGCGCGTCCATCGGTGGGTCTCCTCAAGGGGCCTGGCGGTGGAGCTTCAGGCAGAGGTCCACCAGGGCCTGGATGTCCTTCGGGTCGAGCTTGTGGCCAAATCCCGGCATCGGTCCGTAGCCGAATGCGATGCGGCCGAAGATCTTCTCGCGATCGCCGGCGGCGAGCACCTGGCCCTGCACCAGATCGACGTTGGGGTTGAGCTGCACGGTGCGCGGGTCGCCGCGGCCATCGCTGCCGTGGCAGCGCTGGCAGTACTCCGTATACAGGGTCGCCGCATCGCCGGTCGCCCGGGGCGGGCCACCGCAGGCGACGAGCACGAGGGCGGCGACGAGCGGAGCGGCGACGGTTGCCGGGCGCCGGGCGCGACTCAGGTCGGTCCCTGCGCGCGCTTGCGCAGCTCCTGGAGGTAGCCGATCAGCTGCTTCATCTGCTCGTGGTCGAGCTCGTCGTGGGCGGGCATCTTGCCGAAGATCCCCTCGCGGACCACCACCTCGATCGAGCCGTCGTCGCTGCCCCGCGACAGCTCGTCGGTGAGGTCGGCGTTGGGGTTCCCCATGTACTGCGGAGTGTTGCCGCGCGCATCCAGCCCGTGGCAGTCGGCGCACAGCTGGCGATAGAGCTTCTCGCCGGGCGAGCGCTTGACCAGGAGGTCCTCGACCTGATCGCAGCCGGCGAAGACGACGGCGGTCAGCAGAGCGAGCACGAAAGCGATGCGGTGTCGCGGCATGGCGATGATTCTAGCCGGGGCGGCGGTAGACCAGCGCGGAGGTCGCCTGATCGCGCGGGCGCACCACGATCTCGTCGACGTTGACGTGCGGCGGCCGAGTGGCCGCCCAGGCCACGCATTCGGCGACGTCTTCGGCGCGCAGCGGTTCGATCCCGCGGTAGACCGCGCGGGCGCGCTCCGCGTCGCCGCCGAAGCGCACCAGCGCGAACTCGGTCTCGGCGAGCCCCGGCGCCACCTCGGTGACCCGCACCGGCTTGCCCAGGAGCTCGAGCCGCAAGGTCTGGGTGAGGGCTCGCAGGGCGTGCTTCGAAGCGGTGTAGCCGCCGCCGCCGACGTACGTCTCGCGGCCGGCGGTCGAGCCGAGGTTGATGACGTGGCCGTCGCCGGATGCGACCAGCTTGGGGAGCAGGGCCCGCGCCATGCGCAGCACGCCCAGGACGTTGAGCTCGAACATCCGCTGCCAGCGCTCGTCGAGCGCGTCTTCGATGGGGTCGAGGCCGAGGGCGGCGCCGGCGTTGTTGACCAGCAGGTGCACGTCCTGGACCGCGGCGCAGAAGCTCTCGACGCTCGCCGGATCGGTGACGTCGAGGAACGCGGCGGTGGCGCCGAGCGGCTCGGCGACCTCGCGCAGGCGTTCGAGCCGCCGGGCGCCGAGGATCAGCCGGAAGCCGGCGGCGTGCAGGGCGCGGGCGGTGGCGGCGCCGAAGCCGGCGCTCGCGCCGGTGACGACGGCGGTCTTGATGGCGGTCAAGGCTGGGTGCTCTCCTTTCCGGTTGCGCTCATTGCCCGGCGGCGCAGCGCGACGGCGGCGGCGGCGGCGAGCGCCGCGGCCAGCAGCCCCAGACCGAGGCTCTCGAGGGTCGGGATCGCCGGGCTGAACGCGGAGGACACCTGGAAGTCGGTGGGGTCGGGGGGGCCGCCGGTGGCCGG
>JBLMYC010000169.1:0-3672 GCA_050258075.1 Acidobacteriota bacterium | reverse complement strand
GGTGCTCCCCTTCTGCCTGGGCAGCGACTCGAACGCCCGCATCTCGATGTGCGACGAGATGCGCTGGCTCGAGCTCGCGCAGCGGCTGCGCAGCGAGAGCCGCGGCGTGCTGCGCGACGCCGAGGGCCAGGTCGGGCGCGTGCTGTACGATGCCGCGACCCGTGGCGGCGCCGCCGCGCTCGGCATCGCCGCGGGCTCGATCGAGCCCGGCTTGTGGGCCGACTTCATGGTCCTCGACCTGAACTCACCGCTGCTCTCCGGTTTCGAGGTCGACACGCTGCTCGACACGTTCGTGTTCGGCGGCGGCGAGGAAGCGATCGTCGCGACCGCGGTGGGCGGCCAGTGGCTCGAACACCGGGCGGCGGCCGGCTGAGCGGCCTTGCTACACTCGGCGACGTGAACTCCTCTCCCCTGACGCAGCGCCACCTGGCGCGGCGTTTCTTCCTCGGCGGCCTGATCGCCGCCGTCGCGCTGCTGGTGTACACGGTCCGCGCCTTCCTGATCCCGATCGTCCTGGCGGCGGTCTTCGCGACGCTCTTCCAGCCCCTGTATCGCGCCCTGCTGCGCCTGACCCCACGGCGACGGGCGGTGGCGGCGCTGCTCTCCTGCTTCATCCTGCTGCTCGGATTGCTGCTGCCGCTGTACGGAGTCGTCTTCCTGATCGCCGACGAGGCGCTGGACGTCTACGCCCAGATCGAGGCCAAGATGCAGTTGCTGCTCGCCGGGCCCGACCCGGCGCTGCTGCGCGACATCCAGGCCACTCCCTGGTACACCCAACTCCACCTCGATCGCGTGAACTGGGCTCAGGTGACGAGCGGCGTGCTGCAGGGCCTCGGCAACGCCGCGACCGCCCTGATCAGCCGCAGCTCGCGCGGCACCCTGCAGGCGCTGATCATGCTCGCGGTGACGCTGTTCACGATGTTCTACTTCTTCGTCGACGGCGAGAAGCTGGTGGCGCGACTCAAGTTCCTGAGCCCGCTCGCCGAGCGCCACGAGAACGCGATCATCGAGCGCTTCGTCTCGGTGGCGCGCGCCACCGTCGCCGGCACGTTCGTGATCGCCGCGCTGCAGGCACTGCTCGGCGGCGTCACCCTGGCGATCTGCGGCGTCAAGGCGCCGGTGCTGTGGGCGCTGGTCATGCTGTTCCTCGCCTTCATCCCCGCCTTCGGCGTCAAGCTGGTGCTGGTGCCGATCGCGCTGGTGCAGCTGCTGACCGGCGAGGTCTGGCAGGGAGTGACGATCCTCCTCGTCTCCTTCCTGGTCATCCTCAACGTCGACAACCTGTTGCGGCCGCGCCTGGTCGGCTCGCGTTCGGGGCTGCACGACCTGGTGGTCTTCTTCTCCACCCTCGGTGGCCTCGCCACGTTCGGCGTCACCGGCATCATCGTCGGACCGGTGATCGCCGCCTTCGTGCAGTCGATGCTCGAGATCTACGTCGAGGAGTTCGGGCCCGAGCTGGCGATGCGCGAAGCGCCGCTCGCCGGCGTTCCCTTGTCGCGTCCCGCGGCGGCGAACCTGCCCGACGAATCGCGGGCCGAGGCTCCCGTCCGCCGCGACTGAGCCGCAACACCACCGGCGCGGACGTCCTGGCCATGTGCGGCCGCTACACCCTCACCCACCCCGCCGAGGCCCTGGCGGAGCTGCTCGCAGCGGACGCCGGGCTCGCCACCGCCGACCTCGCGCCGCGCTGGAACATCGCGCCAACCCAGGTCGTGCCGATCGTGCGCCAAACCCCCGACGGCCGGCGCGAGGCGGCGCTCGGGCGCTGGGGTCTGGTGCCGGCCTGGGCGGACGACCCGGCGATCGGCAACCGGCTGATCAACGCCCGCGCCGAGACGGTGGACTCGAAGCCCGCATTCCGCGACAGCTTCCGCGCCCAGCGCTGCCTGATCCCCGCCGACGGCTTTTACGAGTGGCGCGCCGACGGCCGGCGCCGCCAGCCGATCTACATCCGCCGCCGCGACGGCCACCCGTTCGCCTTCGCCGGACTGTGGTCGCGCTGGCGGCCGCGACGTCCGATCGGCGGCCCGGCGCTCGACACCTTCACCATCCTGACTACCGAGCCGAGCTCCCAGATCGCACCCATCCACGACCGCATGCCGCTCGTCCTGCGCGGCGAGGAGAACGCCTTCTGGCTGGAAGCGCCGGCCGCCGAGGTGCGGGAGTGGCTGCACGGGCTCGGCGGGCGCGAGCTGCCGCTCGAGACCTTCGCGGTCCATCCGCGCGTGAACTCGCCCAAGGTCGACGACGCGCGCTGCATCGAACCGCTCGCCGCGCCCAGCGCGCAGCTCTTCCGCGACCTCGACTAGGAGGCGCGCAGCGTCTGGGAGATCTGGATCAGCTCGGAGAGGTTCTCGAGCGTGATCATGCCGACCAGCTTGCCCTCGGCGAGGACAACCAGCGGCATGCCGGGGTCCTGTTGCAGGATGCGCAGCACGTCGTCGAGACCGGTCTCCGGAGAGACCGGGCGCACGTCGCGGCGCATCGCTTCGAGCACCGCGCTGTCCCTGCCCAGCCGCGCCAGGCCCTCGAGCAGAGTGGCGCGGGGCAGCATTCCGGCCACCCGGCCCCAGGCGTCGACCACTGGGAAGTCCTGCTGATGAGTCGAGAGCAGCTGCTCTCCCGCCCGCGCCAGGGTGTCCTGCGGCGCCAGGACCGCGAAGCTGGTCACCATCGCATCGCGGGCCAGCAGGCCGCGCACCGCCGCCCGGCTGCGCTCGAACGCGGCTTCCTGGCCGGCGCCGACGAAGACGAAGAAAGCGATGAAGATGAGCAGGAAGTTGCCGGTGAAGAGGCCGGCCGCGCCGAACAGAATCGCCACGCCCTGACCGACCAGCGCCGCCACCGACGTCGCCTTCTCGTGCGGCATGAAGAACGACAGGATGGCGCGCAGCACCCGGCCGCCGTCCATCGGAAAAGCGGGAATGGAGTTGAACAGCACCAGCATGACGTTGGCCATGAAGAGTCGCGGCAACAGCGACCCCGGTCCGACCCAGGCATCCAGGGTCTGCGGCCAGCCGACCCCGGCGGCGACGACGCCGATGAACATCGCGCCGGCGAGGGCCACGTTCACGAGCGGCCCGGCGATCGCGATCAGCAGCTCGCCCTTGCCGTTCGGCATGCGGTCGAGGCTGGCGATGCCGCCGATCGGGTACAGCACGATCTCGCGCGTCCGCACGCCGAAGCGCAGCGCCATCAGCGCGTGGCCGAGCTCGTGCAGCGCCACGCAGGCGAAGAGCAGGATCAGGAAGAGGCCGGCGAGGAATGGGTCCTCGCCCTGCTGCCACGCGGCGTAGCCGAACCACAGCAGCAGCAGGGCGAAAGTGAAGTGGACGCGGATCGGAATCCCGAACGGCCGGGCGATCTGCATCGCCCAGCCGCCGGAGCTGCGTCGCCCGTCGCGGGCGTTGGGTCCCGTTCCGTTCGCCATTCCGGTCTCCTACTCGCTCACCAGCCGCACTTCTGGCCCTTGTTCTGCTCGTCCAGCCACTTCTGGAGCGGCGCGAAGTAGTCGAGGATCGCGGTCGCGTCCATCCGCTTCTCGCCGCCGTTCACCGCGGCGAGCGCCTCCGGCCACGGCTTGCTGAGGCCCATCGCCAGCATCTTCTCGAGCCGCGCTCCGGCTTCCTTGTTGCCGTAGATCGAGCAGCGGTTCAGCGGCCCGGTCTGCCC
>JBLMYC010000168.1:0-6719 GCA_050258075.1 Acidobacteriota bacterium | reverse complement strand
CCTGGAGCAGAGGCCCCGGCATCTCGCGCGGTGTCGCCTCGAGGAGGCAGCAACCATGCTCGGATACGTCGGATCGATCGAGAAGAAGACGCTCCAGAACACCAACTTCCGTGAGGTGGTGTTCACCGGCAAGCATGCCCAGCTCGTCGTGATGTGCCTCGGGCCGGGCGAGGACATCGGCATCGAGGTGCATGCCGGCGTCGATCAGTTCTTTCGCGTCGAGGAAGGCGAGGCAAAGTTCGTGCTGGCCGGCAAGGACCATCTGGCCCACGCCGGCGACGCGGTGGTCGTTCCTGCCGGGACGCGGCACAACGTCGTCAACGCCTCGGCGACCCTGCCGCTGAAGATGTACACGATCTACTCGCCGCCGAATCATCCCGCCGGGACGGTGCACGAGAAGAAGGCCGACGCGCTGGTCGCCGAGCATCACTGAGCCGGGCGCTCGGCCCCCCGAGATTCTGGCGCCGCCTCGGCGGTGAGGCTCACCCGGTGAGCGCCCAGGCGCCGTAGCCGACCACCCGATCGCGTCCGCCCGCGGTATCGGCGGAGTTGCGCAGGTCGAGGCGCCGGATCGCCAGCCGGTGCTCGCGGGCCCAGCACAGCAGTCCCCGCAGCGGTCGCGCGCCACAGGCGTCGCGGTCGCGAATCGCCGCGAAGTCGAGCGCCTCGATCGCCTGCGCGGTCGCCCGGTCGAGTCGGCGCGCGGTCTCGTCGTCATGGAAGTGCGAGAGATCGGTCGATACCACGACCAGGGTCGCGTCGTCGGGAGCGAGAGCGTCGAGCGCCGCGGCGACCTCCTCCGCCGAGGCCTCGCCGACGACGAGCGGAACGAGCGAGAAATCGCCGAGCGTGCGCTGCAGGAACGGCAGCTCGACCTCGAGCGCATGCTCGAGGGCATGGGCGCGGTCGAGGACGACGACCTGGCGCAGGGCGGACAGGCTCTCCGTGGCCGCGGGATCGAGCGGGATCGTGCCGAGCGGCGTCGAGAAATCGACGGCGGAGGAGAGCGCGATGCCCGCGCAGAAGACGTGGTGCGACGGGCCGAGGACGATGACGCGCCGGATCCTCCCGGCGAGTGGGCGGAGCAGCCGGAAGGCCGAAGCCGCCACCGGCCCCGAGTACTCGTAGCCGGCGTGGGGCGCGATCAGGGCGCGCAGCGGCCGGTCGATCTCGACCGGGAGCCCGGCAGCGGCCGCCGGGGCGGCGAGCAGGGCGTCGACCGTGCGGCGCAGCTCCTCCGGGTCGCCTGGATAGAAGCTGCCGGCGACGGCCGGAGGACGGAGGCGTGCAAAGCGGGCGGACATGACGCGCCGAGAGCCGTCGCGCGATGGCCATCGCGAATCGCGCCGGGCGCAGCGGCGTATCATCAGAGTAGCAGCAAGCGCTGCGGGAGGATCGCAGCCGTGGTCGCGAGCGCCGAGATCTTCGAGGGGTCGGTTCTCACTCGCTACTGGCATGCGTTGGCCGATGGCCGCGTGCAGTGCGACGTCTGCCCGCGCTTCTGCAAGCTGCACCCTGGCCAGCGCGGCCTGTGCTTCGTGCGCGCCAACCGGGATGGCGCGATCGTGCTCACGACCTACGGCCGCTCCTCGGGCTTCTGCGTCGATCCGGTCGAGAAGAAACCGCTGAACCACTTCCTGCCGGGCACCCCGGTCCTCTCCTTCGGCACGGCGGGCTGCAATCTCTCCTGCCAGTTCTGCCAGAACTGGGACATCTCGAAGTCGCGCGACTGGGACCGGCTGACCGATCGCGCGTCGCCCGAGGCCATCGCCCGCGCCGCCCGCGATCTCGGTTGCCGGAGCGTCGCGTTCACGTACAACGATCCGGTCATCTTCCTGGAGTACGCCAACGACGTCGCCGACGCCTGCCATGCGGTGGGCGTCGCCGCCGTGGCGGTGACGGCCGGCTACATGACCGACGCGGCGCGACGCGATTTCTTCTCCCACCTCGATGCCGCCAACGTCGACCTCAAGGCCTTCACCGACGACTTCTACCGCCGGATCTGCGGCGGGCGTCTCGAGCCGGTGAAGGAGACGCTCGTCTACCTGCGCCGCGAGACGAAGCTCTGGTTCGAGATCACGACCCTGCTCATCCCGGGCGAGAACGACGCGAACGGCGAGCTCGAGGCGCTCTCCGCGTGGGTGGCGAGCGCGCTCGGCCCCGACGTGCCGCTCCACTTCACCGCCTTCCATCCCGACTGGCGGATGCGCGACATCGCGCCGACCTCGCCCGCCACCCTCGCCCGGGCGCGCGAGATCGCCAAGTCGCACGGCCTGCGCTACGTCTACACCGGCAACGTGCACGACGAGACCGGCGGCTCGACGTACTGCCCGGGCTGCGGCGCGCGCGTCGTCGGCCGCGACGGGTACGAGATCACCGACTGGCGGCTCGACGCCGCCGGGCGCTGTGCCGCCTGCGGCACCGCGATCGCCGGCCGCTTCGAGGCCCGACCCGGCAGCTGGGGCGGTCGCTGCCTCCCGGTGCGGCTCGCCGACTACGCCGGCTGAGCGGGGCCTGCTGGTCCGCGGCGGCCGGCGGCCGACATGGTTCGCGTCCGCGTCTTGGCGGTGGGGAACGTAAGAAGAGCAAGGAGGATCCGCATGCGACGATGGCCAGTGCTTCTCGCCTGCTTCGCAACCGCAGCGAGCCACGCCGCCTTCGCGGTGCCGGCGCAGGAGTTGCTGCTGGCGGTACAGGGCACCGAGATCCAGGCCGATGTCCCGCGCGGCGCACTGCGCAGCGAGCCCCGGTTGCTGCTGTTTCGCGACGGCGACTTCATCGAGATCCAGCCCGGCTCGAGCGCGTCGCCGGTCGCCACGGGCTACATGATCCTCGGGCGGGCCCCCGCGTCGCTGTTCGCCGAGCTGCAGCGCGGGATGGTCGCGGCGCAGATCGGACGCCAGGCGAACTGCAGCGCGATCTTCGACGCCGACCTCGTGGCCGGGCAGCTCGCGATCACCTGGTTCGGCGCCGGCCGCAGGCGCCACACCTTCGTCGTCAGCGCTCCCGCAGCGGGAGATCCGGAGGGGTGCTCGGCGGCGCTGCAGGGAGTGCTGCGAACGCTAGCCCACATTCGTTTCCTCGTGGCGCGTGACCCGGCTTCGGTGGTGCTGGTGGTGCCGCGCTAGGGTGTGGTCATCCTCCGTCGAGAGGGCACCGAATGCGCGGCCGCCAGAAGGGGTCGCCGCCCTTCCCGATTTCGGTGCAGAATGCCGGCGTGAGCAACCTCCGGTCGGATGCCGTTGCGGCGGTGCGGGTCGTGCGCCGCGGCGCCAACGGGGCGGCGCACGGCGACGATGCGCTCGCCGCCGAGGAGCCGCTGGAGATCCGCCTGCAGGACGGCCCGCGCCGCGCGCCGCGCCGGCTGCTGGTGACCATGCGCACGCCGGGTCACGACGAGGACCTGACGGTCGGCCTGCTGTACGGCGAGGGGCTGATCGACCGCGCCGCCGACATCGCCGCGCTGGCGCCGCCGCCCGAGGCGCGCATCGATCCCGACATCGCGAGGAACGTCCTGGTCGCCCGGCTTCATCCGCGCCCGCAGGGGGCGCGCCGCATTCCGACTCGCTTCGGGGTGACGACCTCGGCCTGCGGGGTGTGCGGGCGGCGCTCGATCGCCGGGGTGCTGGCGCTCGCCGCCGGCCGCAGCTCGGCGCCGGTCCACCATCCCGTCCTGCCGGCGGCGATCCTCCCGGGCCTGCCCGTTGCCCTGGGCGGGGCGCAGGCGGTGTTCAGCGCCACCGGGGGCCTGCACGCCGCCGGGCTGTTCGACGGCGCCGGGCGACTGCTCCTCGCCCGCGAGGACGTCGGGCGGCACAACGCCACCGACAAGGTGGTCGGCGCCCTGCTGCGCGCCGGAGCCCCGGTGCCGCCGATCCTCTTCGTCTCCGGCCGGGTCGGCTTCGAGATCGCCCAGAAGGCGGCGCGGCTGGGGGTCGCCGTGCTCGCCGCGATCTCCGCTCCAACCAGCCTGGCGGTCGAGCTCGCCGACGCGGCGGGGGTGGCTCTGGTCGGCTTCCTGCGCGGCGAAACCTACAACGTCTACACCCATCCAGAGCGCCTGAGCGGTCTGTAGAGAGCGCGGCGCGAGCGGGGACTTCCCCTGCCCGCGATGCGGTGCTACTCTCGGAGAAAATCGCGAAAGGAGCGTCCCATGGAGATTTCCAGACGGGGCTTCTTCAAGGTGGGCGCGGTGGGCGGCGTCGTCGCCCTCGGGCTCGACCTGACCGAAGCTCGCGCGGAGATGCGCGATTTGAAGATCGCGCGCACGACCGAGACGCGCAGCACCTGCCCGTACTGCGCGGTGTCCTGCGGCGTGATCATCCACACCCTCGGGGACAAGGCCAAGAACGTCAATCCGGCGGTGGTGCACGTCGAGGGCGATCCGGATCATCCGATCAATCGCGGAACGCTCTGCCCGAAGGGCAGCACGATCAAGGACGACCTCACCGGTCCCGACCGGCTCAGCAAGCCGCAAGTGCGGCGCGCGGGCTCGGATCACTGGGAAGACATCAGCTGGGACGAGGCCATCGCCGGGATCGCGCGCCACATCAAGGACACCCGCGATCGCAGCTTCGTCGCCAAGAACGCCAAGGGCCAGGCCGTCAACCGCAACCCCGGCATGGCGATGATCGGCGGCTGCACGGACACGACCGAGTTCAACTTCCTGTACTGGAAAGCGGCGTCGGCGTGGGGGGTGCCGTACCGGGACACCCAGGCCCGGGTTTGACACGGCCCCACGGTGGCCAGTTTGGCCGCCACGTTCGGTCGCGGAGCGATGACCAACGGATGGGTCGACATCAAGAACGCCGACGTCATCCTGTGCATGGGCGGCAACCCCGCCGAGAACCATCCCTGCGGCTTCAAGTGGGCGATCGAGGCGAAGAAGACCCGCAACGCCAAGATCGTCTCGGTTGATCCACGCTTCACCCGCACCTCGGCGGTCGCCGACATCTACTCGCCGATCCGCACCGGGACCGATATCGCCTACCTGCTCGGCATCATCCGCTACGCGATCGAGAAGCAGCGCTTCCACGAGGAGTACGTCAAGCTTCACACCAGCGCGTCGTTCCTGATCAACCCGGCGTTCGACTTCGCGGACGGCCTGTTCTCCGGCTTCGACCAGGCCTCCAGCCAGTACAAGCGCGACAGCTGGGCCTACCAGCTCGACGAGAAGGGCTTCGCGAAGCGCGACCTGACGCTCGCGGACCCGCACTGCGTCTTCCAGCTCCTCAAGAAGCACGTCGAGCGCTACACGCCGGAGATGGTCGAGAGGATCTGCGGCACCCCCAAGGACACCTTCCTCAAGGTGGCGGAGGTCGTCACTTCGACCGGCAACGCCGAGCGAGTCGGCACCATGATGTACGCGCTCGGCTGGACGCAGCACTCGATCGGCGTGCAGATGATCCGCACCGCGGCGATGCTGCAGCTCCTGCTCGGCAACGTCGGGCGGCCGGGCGGCGGCGTGAACGCGCTGCGCGGCCACTCCAACATCCAGGGCGCGACCGACACGGCGGGCGTCTTCGATATTCTGCCGGGCTATCTCAAGACGCCGCAGGCGGCGTGGCAGAGCCTGAAGGAGTACAACGAGGCCAACACCCCCAAGGCGCTCGGCCCGTCGATGAACTACTGGCAGAACTACCCCAAGTTCATGGCCTCGGTGCTGAAGGCCTGCTATGGCAAGACGGCGACCAAGGACAACGAGCTCGGCTACGGCTGGCTGCCGAAGATCGACGGCAACTACTCCTGGATGTACATCTTCGACGACATGTACCGCGGCAGCTCGCAGCGCGCCGGCGGCAAGGAGCCGGGGCCGGAAGGGCTCATCACCTTCGGCATGAACCCGGTCGGCATCGGGCCCAACAGCCAGAAGATGATCGCCGCGCTCGCCAAGCTCAAGTGGCTGGTCGTGGTGGAGAACCACCAGATCGAGACGGCGACCTTCTGGAAGGCGCCCAAGGAGTACGGCGGGCCGGCGCCGGCGCAGATTCCGACCGAGGTCTATCAGCTGCCGGCGTCGAATTTTGCCGAGAAGGACGGCAGCTTCACCAACTCCGCGCGCTGGATCCAGTGGAAGTGGAAGGCGCTCGATCCGCCGCTCGGGATCAAGACCGACCAGGAGATCCTGGCCCGGATCTTCCTCGCCGTGCGCGAGCTCTACCGCAAGGAGGGCGGAGCGTTCCCCGAGGCGGTGCTGAACGTCGACTGGAGCTACTCCAATCCCGCGGCGCCGGATCTCGCGGAGATCCTGAAGGAGCTCAACGGCCGGGCGCTCGAGGACATCCACGATCCGGTCGACAAGACGAAGGTCATCAAGGCGGCCGGGCAGCAGCTCGACGGCTTCGGGCAGTTGCAGGACGACGGCTCGACGATGTGCGGCAACTGGCTCATGTCGGGCGTCTACACCGAAGCGGGCAACATGGCGCAGCGGCGCAACCCGGCCGACGATCCAAGCGGTCTGGGGATGTACCACAACTGGGGCTTCTCCTGGCCGGCCAACCGCCGCGTCATGTACAACCGGGCTTCCGCCGACGCGGAAGGGAAGCCGTGGGATCCCACCCGCGCCGGCATCAAGTGGAACGGCGCGAAATGGGTGGGCGACGTGCCGGACATGAAACCGGACGCGCCTCCTGGGACCTTCGGCGCCTTCATCATGCTCCCCGAGGGGGTCGGCAAGCTGTTCGCGCCCCTGAACGACGGCCCCTTCCCCGAGCACTACG
>JBLMYC010000167.1:0-9549 GCA_050258075.1 Acidobacteriota bacterium | reverse complement strand
CGCTCGCCGTCTCGCACGTAGACGACGTTCGCGGGTGCGAGACAGAGGAAGAGACGCTGCCCATCGCGTGCCCACCGGGCGCGTGAATACACTGCCGCCACGTGCGTCATCTCTCCGCCCGGAAGGGAGAGACCGGCAAGCGAGACGCGGCGCGGCGCCCCGGGCCCCGTCGGCGCGAGCATCAGGGTGCCCGCCGCGTCGTTCCAGACCAGCGCCCAGCCTCCATCCGGGGACAGGCCGAGCGCCAGGTCGCTTCCCAGGCGGACCGTTTGTGCGCCGTCGGTGGAGCGCAGATAGGCGCCGCCCCCCACCTCGCGGAGTTCCGTCTCGAGGACCCAACGGCCATCCGCCGAGATTCCGACCGCGAACGTGCGCCCCAGGAGATCGAGCGACTGCTCGCGGGCGGCTCCGGGGCGGAGCCCGCGCACGACGGTCCAACCCGATCCCGTGGACACCAGGGCACTCTTGCTGTCGGGACCGACGGCCCAGACGGTGAGAGCCACGGGCGCACGTGCCAGCAGCCGCAACGTCCCCGTCAGCGAACGTGCGTAGAGGGCGCGATCGAACCCGCCGCCGGTCGCGGAGAAGGTGATCCACAGCTCTCGGCTCGACGGCGCCCACGCCTTTCCGAACTGCCAGGCCGTCGGCTGTCTTGTGACGCGCCGGCCTGAGAGATCGGTGATCTCGATGCCACCACCGCCGGCGAAGGCGATGTATCTCCCATCCGGCGAGAGCCGCGGGTCCTGCGCGACGCCGAGCGGCGTCTGCACCACCTGGCCGAGGGGAAACTCGAGGCGGTCGTCAAAGCTCACGACCAAGCGCTCGCCATCGCGCGCCCAGTCGGCATCCCTCACATTGTCGGCGAGCATCCGTGGTGTGCCGCCGAGCGCCGAAACGCGCGCCAGCGTGCCGCGCGAGTTGTGCGGGCTGCGCTGGTCCGTGAGCAGCACCGCGAGCTCATTGTTGCGCGACACCGAGAGCAGGAGCGCCGGTGGTAGATCCAGGAGCGACGACTCGGTGCTGTCGAGGCGTGTGGCGTACACCCGGGAGGGCTCACTCCCCCATGCCGCGCTGTAGTACACCGTCTTGCCGTCCGCTCCGAAGGCGGCACCAGTGATGATGCCGCGGCGGAAGGTCAGCGGGCGGTACGAGGGTGGCGCCGTTGTCGTTGAGCGCGAAGAAGCGAAGTAGCCCGCACCGGCACCGAGCCCGGCTAGTCCGAGCAGGAGCAGGAGCCGCGGAAGGCGGCGTGCCGGTCGGGCTGCCGCCGTCGCCATGGACCTCCCACCATCACCCGCCAGAAGCTCACCGAAACCCTCCAGATCCCGCGCCAGGTCTCGAGTCGAGCCGTAGCGATCCTCGCGGCTCTTCTCGAGACAACGCCGTATCAGCCTCTCGATTGGAAGCGGCACGTTCGACCCGACGGGAAGCGGTGGGGGCTCCTCGCGGATAATGGCGGTGAGCATCTCGGGAGCGGAGTCGCCTCCGAACGGGCGCCTACCGGCGAGCATCTCGTAGAGGATCGTGCCGAGGGCGAACTGGTCCGATCGGAAGTCCACAGCTCGGCCCTGCGCCTGTTCCGGCGACATGTAGGCGACTGTCCCCACGACAACGCCCGCCGAGGTCGGATGAGTGCCGGCTGTCGGCAGCTCCGCAACGCCGCCCCCGCCGCATTCGGTGAGCTTGGCGAGCCCGAAGTCCGCTACCTTCGCCGCCCCCGCCTTGGTGGTCAGAATGTTGTCCGGCTTCAGGTCCCGGTGGACGATCCCCTTCTCGTGCGCCGCCGCAAGGCCAGATGCGATCTGCCCGGCAAGATCGAGCGCCTTCCGGAGCGGCAGCCTACCTCTCTCGAGCAGTGTTCGGAGGTCCGGGCCTTCTACCAGTTCCGACGCGAAGTAATGAACCCCATGATCTTCTCCAACGTCGAAGACCATCACGATGTGCGGGTCGGAGAGCGCGGAGGCCGCTCGCGACTCGCCGTCGAACCGGCGCAGCCGCCCCGGATCCTGGGCGAACTCCTCGGGCAGCACCTTGAGCGCCACCTCGCGCCCCAATCGCGTGTCCCGCGCCCGATACACCTCTCCCATGCCTCCCGCACCGAGCGGAGACAGGATCTCGTAGGGGCCAAGGTGGGCGCCTGGGAGAAGCGTCACGGATCCACCCTCGGAGCCGAGCGTGCGGCGAACATCTCGCTTGGTCTGCAGGGATTGGACACCCGGATCCAGTGCGCCACACCCTCCGAATGGGTCGGCCACCCCTCCATTGGGGTGGTCCCCCTTGTGGGCAACGATCGGGCACACGCTGCGAGGTGTAAGGAAGCTGCCAGAAGCCGGCGGCTTGAGTGACGAGTACCCCCGGCGGGATTCGAACCCGCGACCTCTGCCTTGAAAGGGCAGCGTCCTGACCGCTAGACGACGGGGGCGTTTCTGGCCTGCTGCGGGTCGTGGTGGTGGGCCGTGAGGGAATCGAACCCCCGACCAACGGGTTAAAAGCCCGCGGCTCTACCAACTGAGCTAACGGCCCGCCGGGTCAGTATAGCGAATGGCGGCGGGCCTCAGTGGGCGCGCTGGGCGAGGACGTGGTGGACGCGGCCGGAGGTCAGCCGGTCGAGGACGTCGAGCTCGCGCAGGATGGTCTCCTCGCGGCGCGGGCCGGTCGAGACCATGACGATCGGCGTCTCGAGCTCCTGCTCGATCATCCGCACGTAGTCGTTCGCGGTCGGCGGGAGCTGGTCCTCCTCGAGCAGGCCGGCGATGTTGCGCTGCCAGCCTTTCACCTTGCGGTAGACCGGCTCGCACTTCTCCAGCACCTCGAGCTCGGCCGGGAACTCGCGCAGCTCGCTGCCGTGATAGCGGTAGGCGACGCAGATCTCGATCTCGTCCTGCACGTCGAGCACGTCGAGCTTGGTCAGGGCGATCGCGGTCGTGCCGTTGAGCCGGCAGGCATAGCGCAGCGCCACCAGGTCCAGCCAGCCGGTGCGACGCGGGCGGCCGGTCACCGTGCCGTACTCGTTGCCGCGCTTGCGCAGGAACTCCCCGAGCACGCCGTGCAGCTCGCTCGGGAACGGCCCGCCGCCGACCCGTGTCGAGTAGGCCTTCACGACGCCGAGCGAGCCGTCGATCCTGGTGGGCGGCACCCCCGTGCCGGTGCAGGCGCCGCCCGCCGTCGAGCTCGAGCTGGTGACGAACGGGTAGGTTCCGTGGTCGACGTCGAGCAGGGTGCCCTGGGCACCTTCGAAGAGCACCGTCTTGCCTTCCGTCATCCAGGTCGAGAGCGCCAGCCCGGTGTCGATCACCATCGGCTTGAGCTCGTCCCGGTAGCCGCGGCAGCGATCGGCGAGCGCCGCCGGATGGCCGAGCGGGCCACCGCCGAGGGCGAGGATCTCCTGCTCGATGTGGGCGAGCTGGACGCGCAGCCGCTGCTCGAGATCACTCGCCCACAGGTCGCAGACGCGCAGCCCCAGACGCGACGCCTTGGTCTCGTACGCCGGACCGATGCCGCGACCGGTCGTGCCGATCTTGCCCTCGCCGCGCTTCGCCTCGCGCGCCTTGTCGAGCGCCGCGTGCGGTGGCAGCAGGACCTGGGCGCGGTTCGACACGAACAGTCGCCCGCGCACGTTGACCTCCGACTCGCGCAGCTTGCCGATCTCGGCGAACAGCGCCTCGGGGTCAACCACCATGCCATTGCCGAGCACGCAGGCGAGGCCGGGGTGGAGGATCCCCGACGGGATCAGGGTGAGCGAGAAATGGCGGTCCTTGAACTTCACGGTGTGGCCGGCGTTATGGCCACCCTGGTAGCGCGCCACCACGTCGTACGCCGGGCAGAGGAGATCGACGATCTTCCCCTTGCCCTCGTCCCCCCACTGCATGCCGACGACGATGACGTTGGCCATAGAAACTCGAGCCGCGAGAAAGTGAGAAGCCGCGGAGAGCGCGGCAAATCAAGACGTTAGCAGATGCCCCGGAGGGCGGCAAGGCAACGATCCGCGGCGGCGGGTCGTCCTGCCCCGGCGGGCGGCCTGCGCAACCTGCTGTTACGATACAACGCGCTCGTGGACGCGCTGCTCAACGCTTTCGCCGTTCTGCTCCCCCTGCTCTACCTCGTGGTGGCGCTCGACTACGGCTTCCTCTTCTTCACCGCTCACCCCTCCAGCCGCCGGATCGCGGCGCCGACCCTGCGCGTCGCGCTGGTCGTGCACGCCGGCTACATCGTCACCCTGGTGGCGCGCTACGGGCAGCTGCCGGCGGTCAACGTGTCGCAGGCGCTTTCGGTGGTCGCCTTCGCGGTGGCGATCGTGTACTCGATCGTCGAGTGGCACGGCCGCGAGAGCTCCACCGGCTTCTGGCTGATCGCCCTGGTGTTCGTGTTCCAGCTGCTGTCCTCGCTCCTCCAGCGGCCGCCCGAGAACCGCGCGCTCTTCCACGACCCGCTGTTCGCGACCCACGTCGCGCTGGCGCTGCTGGGCTACGCCGCCTTCGCGGTCGCCGCCGCGTACGGGTTCCTCTTCCTGGTCCTGTACCGCGAGCTCAAGGGCAGCCGCTTCTCGATCTTCTACGGCAAGCTGCCGCCGCTCGAGGTTCTGGAGCGCATGCTGGTCGGAGCGCTCGGGGTCGGCGTCGCGGCGCTGACCGGCGCGGTCGTCGCCGGCGCCTTCTGGGCCCAGCGCCTGTATCACGGCGAGTGGCTGCACGACCCGAAGATCCTGGCCACGATCGTGACCTGGCTGATCTACGTCGCGGCCCTGGTGCTGCGCCGGCTGCGCCGCTGGCAGGGTCTGCAGACCGCGATCGCCAGCCTTGCGGGACTGGTGGCCATCCTGTTCTCGCTGTTCGCGGTCAACCTGCTGTTCACCCACTTCCACGACTTCCAGTGACGACCGCGAGCCCGCCCCAGAAGCGCCGCGACGCGCCCACCCTGCTGCTCGTCGGGACCGACCACCGCAACTCGCCGCTCGAGCTGCGCGAGCGGGTGTCGTTCGGGGCGGCGGAGGGCGAGGAGCTGCTGGTGCGCCTGCTCGCCCGACCGGAGATCTCCGAGGCGCTCCTCGTCTCGACCTGCAACCGGACCGAGCTGCTGCTCGCGCCGCGCGACGAGGAGCCGGCGTACCACACCGCCCTCGACGTGCTGTTCCGCACCCGGGCGCCCGAGGTCGAGGAGCAGGGCCGCTTCTTCACGCTGCACGACGGCGAGGCGGCGCGGCGGCTGCTGCGGGTCGCGAGCGGGCTCGAGTCGATGGTGCTCGGCGAGCCCGAGATCCTCGGCCAGATGAAGCAGGCCGCCGCCGCGGCCGAAGCGGCCGGCTCGGTCGGCACGGTGCTCAAGCGCCTGCTGCGCACGGCGGTGGGGACCGGCGGCCGAGTGCGCGCCGAGACCGCCATCGGCGCCGGCGCGGTGTCGCTGGGCTACGCCACGGTCGAGCTGGGGCGCAACATCTTCAAGAGCCTGGAGAACTGCTCGGCGCTGGTGATCGGGGCGGGCGAGACCGGGCGCATGGTGGCGCGCGACCTCTCCGAGCGCGGCATCGGCAGCCTGTGGTTCACCAATCGCAGCCGCGAGCGCGCCGAGGCCTTCATGCGCGAGTTCCCGCACGCCCGTCAGGTCGACTTCGAGGAGCGCCTGAGCGCCCTCACCCACGTCGACATCGTGACCACCACGACCTCGGCGACCGAGCCCATCCTCAGGAAGGAGGACGTCGCCGCCGCCCTGCGCAAGCGCAGCGCGCGGGCGATGCTGATCGTCGACCTCGGCGTGCCGCGCAACGTCGAGCCCACGGTCGGCAAGCTGCCCAGCGTCTTCCTGCACGACATCGACGCGCTGCAGAGCCTGATCGAGCGCAACCTGCGGCGGCGCCGCGAGGAGGCGCCGAAGGTCGAGGCGATCGTCGAGGAGGAGCTGCAGCGCTTCCTCGCCTGGTACCGCGGCCTCGAGGCCGAGCCGGTGCTCGCCCGCCTGCAGCGCCGGGCCGAGAAGATCCGCGTCGAGGAGATCGAGCGGGTGCGCTCGCGCTTCCCGGAGGCGACCCACGGCGAGCTCGACCTGCTGACCCGCTCGCTGATCAAGAAGATCCTCCACCATCCCAGCATGCGCCTGCGCGGCCGCGCCGGCGAGGACACCCTCGCCCACCTCGACCTGGTGCGCGAGCTGTTCAGCCTCGACGACGAAGAGGAGAACGGCGAGCCGCGTCCATGAGCCGCGACCACCTGCGCCTCGGCACTCGCGCGAGCCCGCTCGCCCTCGCCCAGTCCGGGCAGACGGCGCGCGCCCTCGAGGCCCGCCACGACGGGCTCACCGTGGAGCTGGTGCCGATCAGCACCAAGGGCGATCGCTTCCAGGGCGACCTCGCGACGCTCGGCGGCAAGGGGCTGTTCACCGAGGAGCTCGAGGCGGGGCTCCTCGCCGGCGAGCTCGACTTCGCGGTGCACAGCTTGAAGGACCTGCCGGTACGGCTCCCCGCCGGCCTCCATGTCGCCGCCTACCCCGAGCGCGCCGATCCGCGCGACGTCCTGGTGAGCGAGGTCGCGAGCTCGATCGCCGAGCTGCCCGAGGGAGCGGTCGTCCTCACCGGATCGCTGCGCCGCCAAGCGCAGATCCGCGCCCGGCGTCCCGATCTCGTGGTCGAGGGGCTGCGCGGCAACGTCGACACCCGGCTGCGCAAGTGGCGCGAGCGCCGGGCGGGCGGCGTGATCCTCGCCGCAGCCGGGCTCGCCCGCCTCGGGATCTCCGGAATCCCCTCCCACCCGCTCGATCCGGAGGAGATGCTGCCCGCCCCGGGCCAGGGCATCCTGGCGCTCGAAGCCCGCGCCGGCTCCTCGGCCGACGTCTACTGCCGCGCTCTCGCCCACCCTCCATCGGCGCGCGCCGCCGAGGCCGAGCGCGCCGTCGTCGCGGCGTTCGGCGGCGACTGCACCCTGCCGCTCGCCGCCTGGGCGCGGGAGGCTTCGGAGGACCACGGCGCGCTGCGCCTCTCCGCCCTGCTGGCGCTCCCCGACGGCAGCCGCCTGGCGCGCGGCGAGGCGGCCGGCGACGACCCCCAGGCGGTCGCCCAGGAATGCGTGCGGCGGCTGCGCGAGGACGGCGCCGACGCGGTCCGCGCCGCGCTGGCGCGGTGAGCCGGCTTCCCCTCGACGGCGTCCGCGTCGTCGTCACCCGCGCCGAGCATCAGGCCGGTGACCTCAGCGCGGCGTTTCGTCAGGTCGGTGCGCGGGTCGAGTCGCTTCCGCTGCTCGAGCTCGCACCACCCTCCGATCCCCGCCCGCTCGAGCGCGCCGTGAGCGAGCTCGCGATCTACAACTGGCTGGTCCTGACCTCGCCCAACGCCGCCGAGGTCGTCCTCGAGCACGCCGGCGGCGCGCTGCCGCCGCAGCTGCGCGTCGCGGCCGTCGGCGAGAAGACCGCAGGCATCCTGCGCGAGCTGGGCGTCGAGCCCGCGCTCGTCGCCACGACGAGCCGCGCCGAGGGCCTCGCCGCGGCGCTCGCACCGCACGTCGGGCGCGGCGCCCGGATCCTCCTGCCGCAAGCCGCGGACGCCCGACCGCTTCTCGCCGAGGCGCTGCGGCAGGCGGGCGCCGAGGTCACCGCGGTCGCGGCCTACCGCAAGCGCGTCCCCGAAGCCGCCCCGACCCGTGCCCGCGAGCTCTTCGCGCACCAGCCGCTCGGCTGGGTGACGTTTACCAGCGGCTCGACGGCGCGCAATTTCGTGGCGGTCCTGGGCGATCTCTGGCCCGCCCGCAGCGCCGAGCTGCGCGCTGCTTCGCTCGGTCCGGTCACCAGCGCCGACCTGCGCACCCTCGGCATCGAGCCTGCCGCCGAGGCGGCGCGCCCGGAGCCGCAGTCGCTGGTCGAGGCGGTAGTGCGGGCGCAGCGGGCCCGCTAGCCCGTTCGCCCATGCTCTACGGTCTGGGCGCCGAAGCCGTCCTCCTTCTCCATCTCGGGTTCATCGCGTTCGCGCTCCTCGGTGGCCTCCTCGCGGCACGCTGGCGGTGGCTCGTCTGGCTCCATCTCCCGGCCGCGGCCTGGGGGTTCTTCGTCGAGATCAGCGGCCGCGTCTGCCCGCTCACCGACGCCGAGAACTTCCTGCGCGTCCAGGCCGGACAATCGGGCTACGCCGAGAGCTTCCTCGAGCACTACCTGCTGGCGGTGATCTATCCCGCGGGCCTGACACGCGGCATCCAGTGGGGCTTGGCGCTCCTGGTCGTGGGCGTGAACGTGGCCGTGTACGGCTGGCTCCTCCGCCGCCGCATCCCGTCGACGCGACCCGGCGCCTGACCCGCATTCGCTGGTCGAGGCGGTCATCCGCGCTCAGCGCCAGCCGCGGCAGCTCCACTCTCCCTTGTGTGCCGCAGGCACCCGGTCGGCAGCGTGATGAGTGGAAGGGAGATCATCATGGCCGTCGCGAAGAGCCCCCATCAAGACCCTCTCGCCAAGCTGTTCACCGGACTGCGCCCGACACCAGCCGAGCTCGCCAAGCTCAAGGCGGCAGAAGGCGACCCGAAGCAGTTCTCCCGGTTGCTCACCCAGCTCGATCGCAAATACAAGGTCCGCTCGATCGATACTCTCGGATTGGACAAGAAGTTGATCAACACTCAGGCCTTCCTGCCGGCCGGCGCGGCCGAGGGATTCGAGGTGCAGGCGGGCCTGGGGGTCGTCGCCCAGCTCCTCCAGGCCGAGCAGGCCTGCCCCAGCTCGACCGTGCCCTTCGCCTTCCGCGGGCTCGAGGTCTACAACAACATGGCGGGGCCCGAGCAGACCGAAGTGGCGCGCGGCATGCTCGGCGCCATGCGCTGGGGAGCGAACGAGTACACGGTCTGGAACCCCGGCGACACCAGCGGCACGACCCGCGTGCACCTGTACGGCGAGATGCAGATCTCGTTCAGTGCCGTCATCCCGCAGGCTGGCCGTTGGTGCCTGGTCCATCCCTCGGGAAGCCTGCTCATCCGCGGCCACTCGCGGGTGGTCGGCCACGGCAACTCGACGACCAGCTACGACGCCAAGGTGTGGATCGACTACTATCAGGTGCTGACGATCGGCGGCACCGTGATCGAGATCTCCGGCGGCGAGGTGTTCTACGACGGCACCCGCTCCGAGGACCGCACCCGGAGCTTCAACGCCGACAGCTTCCTGCCGCCACGCGGCGTCACCTTCGACGCCCCCCGGGCCGGCGACACCCTGCTGCTCGCGCTGCGCATCGACGTAGACACGGCAGCCAACGAGGACGGCCTGGCGACCGGGGTCATCGACCAGTTCGGATTCCTCGCCAACGCGACGGACGACTACGACACTCTGGTGGTCAGGGCGGGGTGAGCGGAGTTTCTGGAGCACGAAGAAGAGCCATGTTCGTGATCAAGGCCGAGGTCGGCGACCGGCGGGCAGAGACGTTCGCATTCCGCGAGCAGAAGACGATGTACGGTGGCAAGCACATCGCCAAGGGCGATGCGATCTTCATCTTCGCGAGCGAAAACGAGGGTGGTCCGGGTCTGATCGCCTGTGGCATCGTCACCTCGGCCGAGCCGACTCCAAAGAAGCGCGGGATCGCCCGGCAAACGCCGCGCG
>JBLMYC010000166.1:0-8258 GCA_050258075.1 Acidobacteriota bacterium | reverse complement strand
TACCAGCACGACAACTGGGGCGTCGGGCTGCCGCCGGCGCGCGACAACCAGTCCAACTGGACCCTTCACCAGCCGCTGCTCGCGAACCCGGCCCTCGACCCGCAGCCCGGCGACATTGTCGAAGCGCGGGATCACTTCCGCGAGGTGCTGGAGATCCGCCGCAGGTCGCCGCTCTTCCGGCTGCGCACCGGAGAGGACGTCCGTAACCGCCTGCGCTTCTACAACACCGGGCCGGAGCAGATCCCCGGCTTGATCGTGATGACGGTCACCGACGCGGAGGGCGCGATCGACCGAAGCACCGAGGAGATCCTCGTCGCCTTCAACGCGGACGACGAGCCGCAAACCTTCACGCTGCCGGTCTCGCCCTGCCCTGCGCTCGAGCTGCATCCGCTCCAGGCGGACTCGAGCGACCCGGTCGAGCGCACGTCGGTTTTCGATCCGGCGACCTGCGGCCTCACCGTGCCGGCGCGCACCGCCGCGGTCTTTGTCGAGGAGCGTCCGGTCGCGGAGCAGTTGACGCTGCTGCAAGCTGACGTCGCGGCCCTGGTCACGGCGGGTGCCCTCAACAAGGGCCAGGGCAACGCCCTGCTCACCAAGCTCAAGCACGCGCTCGAGCGCTTCCAGGCCGGCAAGACGCAGGCCGCGCTGGGCTCGCTCGAGGCGTTCATCGACCAGGTGGAGGACCTCATCGCGGACGGCGTTCTCACGCCGACGGAGGGCGAGCCGCTCCTCGCCGCGGCGCGGGCGGCGGTGACGGCGATCACGGGCTGAGTCACCAAGCGGGACGGAAGGCAGGACGAACGGCTGGCTGATTGGCCGGGCCCTTGGGGTAGCCCCGGGGCCCGTCCGGCGGCTAGGATTCGCCGGATGAAGAAGGCCCTGAAAATTGCAGCCCTCCTCCTCCTGACCGTCGTCGTCCTCGCCGGCGGTTATGCCGCCTACGTCGCGATCGTCGGCATCCCACGCTTCGAGCCCGGACATCTCCAGGTGAAGGTGGAGGTGACGCCGGAAAAGGTGGCGCAAGGCCGGAAGTACGTGCAGATCCTCTGCGCCGGGTGCCACATGGACCCGACCACTCGCCAGCTCACCGGCAAGCGGCTGGCCGACCTGCCGCCGCAGTTCGGGGTCGTGTACTCGAAGAACATCACCCGCGATCCGGAGAAGGGAATCGGCGGCTGGACCGACGGCGAGCTCATCTACTTCCTGCGCACCGGCATCGACCGGCATGGTCAGTACGTGCCGCCGTACATGATCAAGCTGCCGTTGCTGGCCGACGACGACCTCGAGGCGATCGTCGCGTTCCTGCGCTCCGACGACCCGATGACGGCGCCGCTGGCGGTCGATCCGCCGGGTCGGTCGCGGCCCTCGTTCCTGGCCAAGCTATTGAGCCACACCGTCTTCCGACCGCTGCCGTATCCCCGCCAGCGGATCGAGAAGCCGGCGCCGGTCGACCGCGTCGCGTACGGTCGCTACCTGTCCTCGAGCCTGGGCTGCTTCTCCTGCCACTCGGCGGACTTCAAGACCATGAACGAGCTCGAGCCCGAGAAGTCCGTCGGCTACATGGGCGGCGGCAACGCGCTGCGCGACCTCGACGGCGGCACGATCGTCTCGGCGAACATCACGTTCGACGCGGCGACCGGCATCGGCAAGTGGACGGAGGCCGACTTCACTCGGGCGGTGCGCACCGGTGTGCGACCGGACCGGACGGTCTTGCGCTATCCCATGCTGCCGATCCCGGATCTCGACGAGACGGACACCGCGGCGCTCTACGCCTACCTCGCGACGGTGCCGAAGATCGCCAATTCGGTCGAGCGGCGGGTCGCGAGCCTGCCGCCGGGCGACGCGTCGGCGGGCAAGCGGCTTTACTATCGATATGGCTGCGTGTCCTGCCACAGCACGACGGGGGTGGGGATCGCGGACCTGCGCCACGCGGCCGAGCACTACCCGACCGACGAGCGGCTGGCGGCCTGGATTCGCAACGCGCCGGCCGTGAAGCCGGGCACGCAGATGCCCACCTTCCAGGGCGTGATCGGCGAGGACGAGTACCCGAACCTGGTGGCTTACGTGAAGGATCTGGGGGTGAAGAGATGACAGCGCGCCGGCGGGCTGTGGCGTTCGGCGCCATGGCGGTGCTGCTCGTCGCGTCGCCGGGGCTGGCCGCCGAGAAGCTGTCGCGGCTCGAGCGCCGGCTGGTGCGTCACGTCGACGAGCATCAGGCGGAGTCGCTGCGCCTGCTCGAGCGGGTGGTCGACATCAACAGCGGCACCCTGAACTTCGATGGCGTCCGGGCGGTGGGCGCGATCTTCCGCGCCGAGCTCGACGGGCTGGGCTTCCGCACCCGTTGGGTGGACGGCGCGGCCTTCGGGCGCGCCGGTCATCTGGTGGGCGAGCGGCCGGCGCGCGACCCCAAGGCGCTGCGCGTCTTGCTGATCGGTCATCTCGACACGGTGTTCGACAAGGACAGCCCGTTCCAGCGCTTCGAGCATCTGCCCGGCAACCGGGCGCGCGGGCCGGGGGTGATCGACATGAAGGGCGGCGACGTCGTGATGCTCGCCGCGCTCGCAGCGCTGCGCGCGACCGGAGCGCTCGACCGCCTGAACGTCGAGGTCGTGATGAGCGGCGACGAAGAGCACGCCGGCGAGCCGCTGGAGCTGGCGCGCCGCGACCTCGCCGTGGCCGGCGAGCGCGCCGCGGTGGCGATCGGTTTCGAGGACGGCGACGGCCAGCTCGAGCACGCGGTCGTCGCCCGCCGCGGCGCCAGCGGCTGGAGCCTGCGCGTCACCGGCCAGCCGGCCCATTCCTCGCTCGTCTTCCGGCCGGAAGTCGGCGACGGCGCAGTCTTCGAGCTGGCGCGCATCCTCGATACCTTCCGCCGCGAGCTCGGCGGGGAGGCTTACCTGACCTTCAACCCCGGACTGGCGCTCGGCGGCACGGCGGTCGATCTCGATCCTTCGGCGGTGCGCGGCACGGCGGCGGGCAAGTCGAACGTCGTCGCGGCCAGCGCGCTTGCCCAGGGCGATCTGCGAACCCTCTCGCCTGAGCAGCTCGAGCGCGCCCGCCAGCGGATGCGTGACATCGTTGCCCAGAACCTGCCGCACACCAAGGCGGAGATCCGCTTCGAGGACGGCTACCCCCCGATGGCGCCGACCGCGGGGAACCGGGCGCTCCTCGCCGAGCTCGACCGGGCGAGCCGCGATCTCGGCCTGGGCCCGGTCGAGGCGACCGATCCCGGAGAGGCGGGCGCGGCCGACGTCTCCTTCGTCGCCGGCAGCGTGGCGCGGATCATCGACGGCGTCGGGCTGAAGGGCAGCGGCGGCCACACGCAGCAGGAGACCGCCGATCTCGGCGCTCTGCCGATCCAGGCCAAACGGATCGCCGTGCTGCTCGCGCGTCTGAGTGGCGAGCTCCGCTAGGACGCTGCCGCGGTGCGGTGGGCGGCGAGGAAGGTCTCGGGCCGGCTGAACACCTTGGCGATGTTCATGCCCTTGCGCACCGCGTCGAGGGTGACCCGGCCGGTGGCGAGCGCGGCGCCGAGCTGCACGTAGGTGCGGGCCTTGCCGCGCAGCCGATAGCGCACCGCGAGCACGTGGCGCCAGAGGCGCGAGTACTCCTCGTAGAAATCCTCCAGCGACAGACGAGTCGGCAGCACGGCGTGCACGATGTCGAACATCTCCCAGTCGTGCGTCGTCAGCCGTTGCTCCGCCGCCTGCCAGAGGTCGGTGCCGGGCAGCGGAGTGAGCACCGAGAAGCCACTGTTGTAGGCGCCGGTGCGCTCGATCCAGTCGCGCAGGCGGGCGAAGTCGTCGTGGTCCCAGGCCGGGTCGACGATGAAATTGGGCGTGAAGCCGACGCCGAGGTCCTTGAGGATGCCGAGCGCGCGCTCGTTGTTGGCCGCGGTATTGTGCTTGTTCACCGCGTCGAGGCCCTCGTCGGTGACCGCCTCGAGCCCGAGGAAGATGGCGAGCTGGCCGCAGTCCTTCCACATCTCGATCAGGTGCGGGAACTTGCAGATGATGTCGGTGCGGGTCTGCACCGTGAAGTACTTCTTGATCCCCGCCGCCTGGATGGCGCGCGCCAATGCCTCGCCGCGCCGCACGTCCATCCAGAAGATGTCGTCGGTGATGAAGACGTTGGGGGCTTCGATCGCCTGCAGCTCCGCGACGACGCGCTCCGGCGACTTCTCGCGGAAGCTGGACTCGTGAAACTTCCAGACCGAGCAGAAGTTGCACTTGAAGGGGCAGCCGCGCGCCGTCTCGAGCAGGGCGAGCGGCTTGCGGAAGTTGATGTAGTAGTGCGGCGCGTAGCGCGCGATCAGATGACGGGCGGGGAGCGGCATCGCGTCGAGCTCGCCGCGCGCTGGTGCGTGCGCGGTCTCGACCTGGCCGCCGGGCCGATTGAGGACGAGCCCGGCGACCGCGGCCGGATCAGTGCCGCGCTCGAGCGCTTCGACGAGCGGCCGCAGGATGTCCTCACCGTCGCCCACCGCCACCGCGTCGATCGCGGGATCGGCGAACCACGCCGGATCGCGGGACGCGTCGTGGCCGCCCATGACCACGAAAGCCCCCGGCAGCAGGCGCTTGATCTCCTGCGCCAAGCGCAGGGAACGCCAGCGCTCGGTCGTGAAGTTGCACTGCAGTCCGACGAGATCGGGCGCGAACGCCAGGCACTCGGCGAGGCCGGGCTCACGGCCGTCGATCCTCAGATCGATGATCCGGCAGACGTGACCGGCTTCCTCGAGGCCGCCGGCGATGCAGACCAGGCCGAGAGGCTCGACGAAGGTGAGCATCTCGAGCCCGAGAATGCCGCCGATCGGCGACTTCAGGAGCGCTACGCGCATGAGGGCTCCCCAGGCTCCCAGAACGCGGCTCGCTTGTCAAAGGGCTGTGCGAGCCAGGAACGGGCCGGGCCCCGGCAGGAAAGGCGGGCGGGTGCCATTCGCGCTAAGATGCGGTCGCGCGACCAGAACTGAACCCATCACGGGTCAGCCCCAGGGGGACGCAGAAAGCGAGACTCGGTTTGGGTTCCAAGATCTTCGTCGGCGGTTTGGACTTCAGTACTACCAAGGAGCAGCTCGAGACCCTGTTCGGGGAGATCGGCCCGATCAAGGACGCTTTCCTGCCCCAGGATCGCGCCACAGGTCGGCCGCGCGGCTTCGCGTTCGTCGAGTACGAGACCAGCGAGCAGGCCGAGCAGGCGATCGAGCGCTTCAATGGCTACGAGTTCCTGGGCCGCACGCTGCGCGTCAACGCGGCCGAGGATCGTCCGGGCGGCAGCCGCGGTCCGCGCCCGTTCTCGCCGCAGCCGTTCGGCGGTGGCGGAGGTGGCAACCGACCCCCGTTCGGCGGTGGCGGCAAGCCGAAGGGCAGCCGCCGCAACCTGCGGGCCCGCAAGCGCAGCCTCTAGCGTCCAAGGTCGAGAAGCACCGCCGACCGGCGGTCCATCGCCCACCCTCGCGGGCGGCGCGGCAGCGACCCGCCGCGCCTAACCTCTTGCCCGGAGTGCGTTCCCTCGGCGGAGGTTCCTGAATGCGCGAGCTCACCGACGGTGCCACCGCGATTTGCCGCGGGGCCCTGGCCGCCGGCTGCGATTTTTTCGCGGGCTATCCGATCACGCCCGCCTCGCAGATCCTGATGACCATGATGCGCGAGCTGCCCAAGGTGGGCGGAGTCGCGGTGCAGGGCGAGGACGAGATCGCCTCGATCGGGATGTGCATCGGCGCGACCATGGCCGGGGCGCGGGCGCTGACCGCCACCTCGGGCCCGGGCATGAGCCTGTACAGCGAGTCGATCGGTCTGGCGATCATGGGCGAGGTGCCGCTGGTGATCGTCGACGTGCAGCGCCTGGGACCGGCGACCGGCGGTGCCACGACCGTTGCCCAGGGCGACGTGCAGTTCGCGCGCTGGGGGACGGCCGGCGGCTACCCGCTGATCGTGCTGGCACCGTCCTCGATCCCCGAGTGCTACACCCTGACCGCCCGGGCCTTCGCGCTCGCCGAGCGCTTCCGCTGCCCGGTCCTGCTGCTGACCGACAAGGAGCTCAACCTCACCGCCAACACGGTGGACCTCGAGGACTACGGGCCGGCGCCCGACGTGCCGCCGCGCGTCGCGCCGGAGCTCGGCGACGGCAAGCCGTACCGCTATCGGCCGGCCAGCGACGTCGTGCCGCTCTCGACCTACGGCATCGGTACGCGGCTGCGCTTCACCGGCTCGACGCATGACGAGGGGGCCATCATCACCAAGAATCCGGCGACGGTCGAGGCCCTGAACCTCCACCTGGTGGCGAAGATCGAAGCGCACTTGGCGGAGATCGAAATGGCGGTGAGCGATCGCCAGGAGGAGGCGACGACGCTCGTCGTGTCGTTCGGCGTCACCGCCGGCGCCATGCGCCAGGCGGTGCGTCGGCATCGCGCCGCCGGGCAGCGTGTCTCCTCGCTGACCCTGCAGTCGCTGTGGCCGTTTCCCGAACGCGCCTTGGCGCGGGCGCTCGCCGGGCACCGGCGGGTGGTGGTCGCCGAGCTCAACCTGGGCCAGGTGCGGCGCGAGGTCGAGCGCCTGGCGGGCGGCCGCGAAGTGGTGGGGGTGCACCGGATCGACGGCGAGCTGATCTCGCCGCAGCAGATCGAGGAGGCCCTGCGATGATCACCGCGACGACCGTCACCTCGCTCGCGACGTACCGCAACGCGACGCCGTATCCCTTCTGTCCGGGCTGCGGTCACGCCACGATCCTCGACCGGCTGAACGAGGCGCTGGTCAAGCTCGACCTCGACCCGACGCGGGTCGTCCTGGTCACCGACATCGGCTGCTCCGGCCTCTCCGACCAGTACTTCGACACCAGCGCCTTCCACGGCCTGCACGGGAGGAGCATCACGTACGCGACCGGCATCAAGCTCGAGCGGCCGGAGCTCGAGGTGGTGGTGATCATGGGCGACGGCGGCACCGGCATCGGCGGCGCCCATCTGCTGAACGCGGCACGACGCAACGTCGGCATCACCGTCCTGGTGTTCAACAACTTCAATTTCGGCATGACCGGCGGCCAGCACTCGGCGACCACGCCGCTGGGGGCGGTGACCGCGACCACGCCGGAGGGCAACCTCGAGCGGCCGCTCGACCTCTGCGCCACGGTGGGCGTGAACGGCGCCGCCTGGGCCGGGCGCTTCACCAGCTTCGACGACGATCTCGCGGCGCGCATCGCCGAGGCGATCGCGACTCCCGGTTTCGCGCTGCTCGACATCTGGGAGCTGTGCACCGCGTACTACCTGCCGAGCAATCAGATGTCGCGCAAGGGGCTTTTCGACCTGCTCGCCAGCCTTCAGCTCCCGACGGGCGTGCTCTATCAGCGAGCGGTCGCGGAGTACGCGCAGGCTTATCGCGCGGCGCACGCGGAGGATCTCGATCGCCCGCGTCTCGGCCCGCGCGGCGTCCAGCCGCGCTTCAGGGCCGGCCTCGACCGCCGGTTCCATATGGTGGTGGCGGGATCGGCGGGCGGCAAGGTGCGCTCGGCGGTGAAGCTCGTCGCCCAGGCGGCGATTCTTTCCGGGCTCTACGCCGCGCAGCGCGACGACTACCCGATCACGGTGAAGACCGGGCACAGCGTGTCCGAGCTCATCCTCTCGCCGGAGCCGATCGACGACACCGGCATCGAGCACGCCGACGCCGTGCTCGTCCTGACCGAGGATGGTCGCAAGAAGGCGGCGCCGTACCTGCGCTCGCTCGCCGCCGAGGGGCGCGTCTTCGCCTCGCCGGGCCTCGGCGAGATCGCCTCGCCGCGGCCGCTCGAGGTCCTCGATCCCGCCGCCGCGCAGGGGCGCTTCGCGCGCACCGAGACGGCGCTCGCCCTCGCCACCGCGATCCTGCGCCGCTCCGACCTGCGGCCCCTCGAGGCCCTCGAGGAAGCGGCGCGGGCGGGTGGCAAGGCCTACGCGGCGGCCAACCTGGCGGCGATCGCCGCCGGCGCCGGGCTCGCCGCCGCGATCTAGATTTTCACCATCGCCAGAGCAGACCGGCGTTTGCTCCCAGGCCGCGCAGCTGCAGGTTCACCTTGGATGAGACGTCCGGCAGGGCCTCGTCACGGCGCTTGATCGTGCCGCTGACGTCGCGATACATCGCCTCGGCGAAGAAGCGCGGGCCCGGCCCCCGGCCGACCTCGAAGCCGGCCTTGGCGTACCAGCCCACCTCGTCCTTGATCGACCCCAGGTTGGAGTCCAGCCAGTAGTAGCTCGCGCCGCCGCCGAGGTACGGCTGCAGGCCGGCATCGGTCGG
>JBLMYC010000165.1:0-7334 GCA_050258075.1 Acidobacteriota bacterium | reverse complement strand
CGAGGAGGCGTTGAAGCGCCTGCGCCAGGAGGCCAACGCGCGAGCGGTGTTCCTGATCGACAAGAACGGCCAGCAGATCGCCGCCGCCGGCGACGTCGGCCAGTTCGACGTCACCTCTCTCGCCTCGCTCACCGCCGGCAACGTCGCGGCGACCGACGGCCTGGCCAAGCTCATCGGGGAACGCGAGTTCTCGGTGCTCTTCCACGAGGGCCAGCGCGACCACATCCACATCTCGATCGTCGCCAAGCGCGCCATCCTGCTGGTGATCTTCGACGAGCGCTCCTCGCTGGGCCTGGTGCGCTTGCGGGTCAAGCGCTCGAGCGCCGAGATGGAGAAGATCTTCGAAGCCATGCAGCAGAAGAGCGAGCGGGGCCCCGGCGGCCACGCTCCGGCCAGTCCGTTTGCCGAGATCACCGACGAGGACATTGACGCGCTGTTCAGCGAGTGACCCGCGCCTCGTACGGCGTCGAGCGTGAACCGGCATGACGTTCATCAACTACGCCAGCAAGGAGATCAACTGCAAGATCGTCTACTACGGGCCCGGTCTGGGCGGCAAGACGACGAACCTGCAGTACATCTATTCGAAGACCTCGCCCGAGGCCAAGGGCAAGATGATCTCGCTGGCGACCGAGGCCGATCGCACGCTGTTCTTCGATTTCCTGCCCCTCGATCTGGGGACGATCCGCGGCTTCACCACCCGCTTCCATCTCTACACGGTGCCCGGGCAGGTGTTCTACGACGCCAGCCGCAAGCTGATCCTCAAGGGTGTGGACGGTGTAGTGTTCGTCGCCGACAGCCAGGAGGAGCGGATGGAGGCCAACATCGAATCGATCCGCAACCTCGAGCAGAACCTGAAGGAGCACGGATTCGACCTGCAGGCGATTCCGTACGCCCTGCAGTTCAACAAGCGCGATCTGCCGAACGCGGTGCCGGCGGACGAGATGTATCGCATCCTGAACTACAAGCGCGAGCCCACGTTCGAGGCCGTGGCCACGACCGGCATCGGCGTCTTCGATACCCTGAAAGCGGTCGCCAAACTGATCTTGATCGAGCTGCGCAAGAAGTGACGGGGGCGCCATGCCGAAGCGCTGGCAGAAGACGGACCTCGCTTATCTGAAGCGTTACGCCGCGACCAAGAGCCTGCGCGAGCTGGCGCAGCGCCTCAGGAAGGATCCGCAGGCGGTGAAGGACAAGCTGCACGAGCTGGGGATCACCAGCCGCGATGGCGGCTCGTCGCCGCGGAGCGACCCCAGCGTCGAGCTGTACGAGCAGGCATTGAAGGCGATGTATCGCGAGAAGTGGGCGGAGGCCGCCAGGCAGTTCGCCCGCGTCGCCGCGGAGAGCGAGTGGCCGGAGCTGCGCGACCGCGCCCTGCAGCTGCGCGACGCCACTCTGCAGCGCCAGGCGGCGGCCGGCGCCGAGGTCCTCGCCGACGAGCCCTTCCTGCTCGCCGTGTACCACAAGAACCGCGGCGAGCTCGCCGAGGCGCTGCAGATCTGTGCCCGCGGCGGTCGCCAATCGAAGGACGAGCGCTTCGCCTATCTGGCGGCCTCGATCCACGCGCTGCAGGGCGACGACGAGGAGGCGGCAAGGCTCCTCGAGCTGTCGATCGATCTCAATCCCAAGAACCGTGTTCATGCGTACCACGATCCCGACTTCGCCGGGCTCCGCGAGCGCCGCGACCTCGGCGAGCTCGGCGGACGCTGAGGCGCCGCGGCGCCCGGGCGGCCCGTCGCTGGTCGCGCTCGGCGGCGGCAGCGGGCTGGCGGTCCTGCTGCGCGGACTCAAGCACCGGGTCGGAGACGGGCTCGGAGCGCTCTCGGCGGTGGTGACGATGAGCGACGACGGCGGCTCCTCGGGCCGTCTGCGCCGCGACTTCGGCGTGCTGCCGCCGGGCGACATCCGCGCCTGCATCGTCGCGCTGGCCGATGACGAGGACCTGATCGCGCGCCTCTTCCAGTACCGCTTCCCGAGCGGCGACCTCGCCGGGCACAGCTTCGGCAATCTGTTCCTGACCGCGCTCACCGGGATCACCGGTGACTTCTACCAGGCGGTGCTGACCGCCGAGTCGATTCTCGCGGTGCGCGGCAAGATCATGCCCGCGACGCTCCAGGACGTACGCCTGCGCGGGCGCGGCGCGTCGGGCCGGGTCTACGAGGGCGAGTCGGCGGTCGGCCGCTCGGGCGAGCGCATGGTCGAGCTCGGGCTGGAGCCGTCGAATGCGGCGGCCTTCCCGGCCGCGGTCGAAGCACTGCTGCATGCCGACTTGATCGTGCTCGGACCGGGCTCGCTGTACACCTCGATCCTGCCCAACTTGCTGATCCCCGGGATCCTGGCCGCGGTGCGCGCCAGCCGCGCGCGGGTCGTCCTGGCGCTCAACCTGATGACCCAGCCCGGCGAGACCGACGGCATGGACGCGCTCGACCATGTGGCGGCGCTCGAGGCGCACGCCGGTCCGGGGCTGCTCGACAGCGTGCTGGTGAACTCCACGCCGCTGCCCAGCTCGGCGCTGCGGCTGTACGCCGCTGCCGGCGCCCAGCCGGTGAGCGTCGACGCGCAGGCCCTGGCGGTGCGGGGAGTCGGGGTGCTGCCGGCCGAGCTGCTGGCGGCCGGCGAGCTCATCCGCCATGATCCGGCGAAGCTCGCTGCGGCGTTCGTCGCTCTCGCCCAACAAGTCACCGGGGAGGACGCTTGACCGGCAAGCCCACGGTGGCGGTGGTGCTCGCGGCCGGCAAGGGCACCCGCATGCGCTCGGCGCAGCCCAAGGTGCTGCACGAAGCGGCCGGCCGGCCGCTCCTCGGCTGGGCGCTCGCCGCGGCACGCCAGGCCGGCTGCGCGCGCATCATCGTCGTCGTTGGCCACGAAAGCGAGCGGGTGCGCGCCGCGTTTCCCGATCCCGACCTCGTCTTCGTCGAGCAGCGCGAGCAGCTCGGCACCGGCCACGCCCTGCTGCAGGCCGCCCCTGCGGTCGCCGGGGCCGCGACGCTGCTCGTCCTCTCGGGCGACGCGCCGCTCGTCCGGCCGGCGACCCTCGCCCGGCTCCTGGCGGCGGCCGCCGAGAGCTTCGGGGCGCTCGCCGTCGCCGAGCTCGACGATCCCGGTGCGCTCGGCCGCGTCGTTGCGCGCCCCGACGGCGGGCTCGAGCGGATCGTCGAGCTCGTCGACGCGACGCTCGTCGAGCGCGCCGTGCGTCGCGTGAACGCCGGTTTCTACGCCCTGCCGGCGCCGGAGATCTTCGCTTACCTCGCCGCCCTGCGGCCGCAGAACGCCAAGGGCGAGCTCTACCTCACCGATGCTCTCGGCGCGGCGGTGGCGGACGGTCACCGGCTGGCGCTGGTGGAGCTCGAGGACGCGGCCGAGGCCTGGGGCATCAACGACCGCCGCGAGCTGCAGCGGGCGCACCGCCGGCTGGTGGAGCGCAAGCTCGACGAGCTGATGCTCGCCGGCGTCACGATCCTCGACCCGGCCACGACCACGGTCGAGACCGCGGTCACCGTGGGCGAGGACAGCGTGCTGCACGCCGGCGTCGCGCTGCTCGGAAAGTCGGTCGTCGGCCGCGGCGTTGCCCTGCACCAGGGCGCCTGGCTGCGCGACTGCCGGCTGGGGGACGGTGTCGTCGTCGAGCCCTACAGCGTGCTCGATTCTGCCGAGGTCGAGAGCGGCGCGAGGATCGGCCCCTTCGCCCGGCTGCGGCCGGGCACGCGGATCGGCGCGGGGGCCAGGGTGGGCAATTTCGTCGAGGTCAAGAACTCTCGCCTTGGGCCGGGCGCCAAGGCCAACCACCTCGCCTACGTCGGCGACGCCGAGGTCGGCGCGCGCGCCAACATCGGCGCTGGCGTCGTGACCTGCAATTACGACGGAGTGGCGAAGCACCGCACCGAGATCGGCGCCGGCGCCTTTGTCGGCAGCGATACGATGCTGGTCGCGCCGGTGCGGGTGGGCGAGGACGCGACGACGGCGGCCGGCTCGGTCATCACCCAGGACGTGCCCGACGGGGCGCTCGGCGTCGAGCGCACCCGGCAGAAGAACGTCGCCGGCTGGGCGGCGCGCCGGAAGCGCAGGCGGGGCAACCAGGAGTAATCGCAGATGTGCGGAATCGTGGGCTATCTCGGCGAGCGCGAGGTCGTGCCGCTGATCGTGGAGGGCTTGCGCCGCCTGGAGTACCGCGGCTACGACTCGGCGGGCGTCGTGGTGGTGCGCGACGGCGAGCTCGAGGCGGTGAAGGCGGAGGGCAAGCTCGACCGGCTGGTCGAACGCCTGGCGCGCCAGCCGCTCGTCGGCCGCTACGGCCTCGGCCACACCCGCTGGGCAACCCACGGCGCGCCGTCGGAGAGGAACGCTCATCCGGTGCTCGACGCCAAGCGGCGCCTGGCGATCATCCACAACGGCATCATCGAGAACTTCCTCGAGCTCAAGCGCCGGCTGATCGCCGCAGGATGGACGTTCTCCTCCGACACCGACACCGAGGTGGTGGCGAACCTGATCTCCTCGCACCTCGACCGCGGGCGTGACCTGCTGGCCGCGGTTCAGGCGGCGCGCGCCGAGCTCAAGGGCCTGTACGCGTTCGCGGTCGTATCGGTGCGCTCGAGCGAAGAGGAGATCCTCGCCGTGCGGCAGGGTCCGCCGCTCATCCTCGGCCTCGGCCGGGGCGAGCAGTTCCTGGCATCCGATCCGGCCGCCCTTCTCGCCTACACGCGCGACGTCGTCTTCCTCGAGAACGGCGACCTCGCGCGCCTGCGCCGCGGCGGGGTCGAGATCTGGGACCGCGCCGACAAGGCGATCGAGCGCCCGGTGCAGCGCCTGAACTGGGACCCGATCCAGGCCGAGAAGGGCGGCTACAAGCACTACATGCTGAAGGAGATCCACGAGCAGCCTCAGGCCCTCCAGGACACCTTCGGCGGGCGGGTGGACTTCGAGACCGGCGAGGTCGAGTTCGACACCCTGAGGCTCGGCGCTGAGGAGGCCAGGAACATCGAGCGCCTGCAGCTGCTCGCCTGCGGCACCTCGTGGCACGCCGCGCTGGTCGGCAAGTTCCTGATCGAGGAGATCGCCCGCCTGCCGGTGTCGGTCGACTACGGCTCGGAGTACCGCTACCGCGATCCGATCGTCCTCCCGGGCACCCTGGCGCTGGGCATCTCGCAGTCCGGCGAGACCGCCGACACGCTGTCGGCGATGGAGGCGGCGAAGGAGCGCGGAGCGCGGCTGTATGCGATCTGCAACGTGCTCGGCAGCCAGGCGACGCGGGTGTCGGAAGGGGTGGTGTATACCCACGCCGGCCCGGAGATCGGCGTCGCCTCGACCAAGGCCTTCACGACCCAGCTCGTGGCGCTGTACCTGCTCGCGCTCTACCTGCGCCAGGCGCGCGGGCTCGGCGTCTCGGCGGAGCACCTCGCAGCGCTTGCCCACCTGCCGCAGGCGGTTTCCGAGGCGGTGGCAACCGAGCCGGCGATCGAGGAGCTGGCGCGCAAGTACCAGCGGGCGGAGAATTTCCTCTACCTTGGCCGCGGCATCAACTACCCGATCGCGCTCGAGGGCGCCCTGAAGCTCAAGGAGATCTCCTACATCCACGCCGAGGGCTACCCGGCGGGCGAGATGAAGCACGGCCCGATCGCGCTGATCGACGAGCACCTGCCGGTGGTGGCGATCGCCACCGGCGAGCGGGTGTTCGACAAGGTGAAGAGCAACATGCAGGAGGTCAAGGCGCGCGACGGGCGGGTGATCGCGCTCATCGATCGCGACCCCGACGAGCTCGGCGGAGTGGCCGACGAGACGATCCGCGTGCCGCGCGTCTCCGAGCTGCTGCAGCCGATCGTCAACGTCGTGCCGCTCCAGCTCCTCGCCTACTTCATCGGCGTGCGCCGCGGCGCCGACGTCGATCAACCGCGCAACCTGGCGAAGAGCGTGACGGTGGAGTGAGCCGTGGACCGCTCGCACTACCCGGTTCGCAAGGTCCGCCTCGACCAGGAAGCCCCGCCCGACGTCTCTCGGTTGACGCCGGCGGAGCGATTCGAGATGGTGTGGACGCTCACTGTGCAGGCCTGGGAATTCAAGGAAGGGAGCTTCGATGAACCGCGACTTCGCCGAGATGTTGTCCGCGTTGTCCGCGGCAGGGGCTGATTTCCTGATCGTCGGAGCGCACGCGCTGGCGATCCATGGCCATCCGCGAGCGACTGGCGATCTCGATATCTGGGTGCGCCCCACGGCGGAGAACGCTGAACGCGTGTGGTCGGCACTGGCCCGGTTCGGCGCGCCGCTCCAGGGGATGCGGTCTGCCGACCTCAGGCGTCCCGATCTGGTATTCCAGATCGGGGTGGCGCCGGCGCGTATCGACATCCTCACCGGCATCACTGGCGTTGAGTTCGACTCAGCGTGGGAGAAGCGCGTGCTGCACGATGTCGCCGGGATGACGCTCCCGTTCCTGGGGCGCGAGGATCTGGTACGAAACAAACTTGCCACTGGCCGTCCCCAGGACCTTGCCGACGTGGCACGGCTCGACGCCCCCGAGGCTTCCTGAGCTCCGAGGCCGGCAGCGGTTGCCGGCGGCAGGATCTGGCTTGAGCCGGAAGGCGGCTCGGGAGAAACTACACAGATGGCCGAGCCCGCCCCTCTTGACCTTGAAAGTGTCCTGAACCCCGAGCAGATCGCGGCCGTCCGGCACGGCGACGGGCCGCAGCTCGTGCTGGCGGGGGCGGGGTCGGGCAAGACGCGGGTGATCACCTACCGGATCGGCTGGCTGACGCTCGAGCGCGGCGTCGATCCGGGCGCGATCGCCGCCGTGACCTTCACCAACAAGGCCGCGGCGGAGATGCGCGAGCGCGCCGAGAACCTGCTGCGCCGCTATCCGCTGCCGACCTTCGTCGGCACCTTCCACCGCTTCTGCCTGGTGCTGCTGCGGCGCTACGGCGAGCGCCTCGGGCTGCGCCGCGACTTCGCGATCCTCGACACCGACGACCAGGTGAGCCTGATCAAGAAGGCGCTCGAGCTCGAGCAGCTCGCCGAGACCGCGTTCCCGCCGCGCACCGTGCTGGGAGCGATCTCGGCGGCGAAGAACCGGCTGATCTCGCACGACGCCTACGAGCGCACCGCGACCAACTTCTTCGAGGTGCGGGTGGCGCGCGTGTACCGGCGCTACCAGCGGCTGCTCGGCGAGGCCTCCGGGGTCGACTTCGACGACATGATCGCGCTGGCGGTGAAGCTCCTCGCCGAGGATGCCGAGGTGGGCGAGCGGGTGCGGCGGCGCCTGCGCTACCTGCTGGTCGACGAGTTCCAGGACACCAACCACGCCCAGCTGCGCTTGGTGCGCGAGCTGGTCGGCCCGACCGGCAACCTGACCG
>JBLMYC010000164.1:0-3582 GCA_050258075.1 Acidobacteriota bacterium | reverse complement strand
CTGCTCACCGGCGAGAGCCTGCCGGTCGACAAGGGACCGGGCGACGAGGTGGTCGGCGCCTCGATCAACCGCATGGGCCTGCTGCGCGTGCGGGCGACGCGGGTCGGGGCGGAGACCGCGCTGGCGCAGATCGTCCGCCTGGTCGAGCAGGCGCAGGGCAGCAAGGCACCGATCCAGCGCCTCGCGGACCAGGTATCGGCGGTGTTCGTGCCGGCGGTGATCGCGATCGCGCTCGTCACGTTCGCCTTGTGGTGGGCGTTCGCCGGCTTCACTCCCGGCCTGGTGCGGCTGGTGGCGGTGCTGGTGATCGCCTGTCCGTGTGCGCTCGGGCTCGCCACGCCGACCGCGGTCATGGTCGGCACCGGGCGCGGCGCGGAAATGGGCGTGCTGTTCAAGGACGCCGCGGCGCTCGAGCGGGCGCAGGCGCTGCGCACGATCGTCCTCGACAAGACCGGCACGGTGACGATCGGCAAGCCCGAGGTGGTCGAGGTGGTCTCCGCCGAGCCAGGCGGCGAGGACGAGGTCTTGCGCCTGGCGGCCTCCGCCGAGCGCGGCAGCGAGCACCCGCTCGGCCAGGCGGTGGTCGACGCGGCGCGAGCCCGTGGCCTGCGGCTCGCCGAGCCCGAGGGCTTCCACGCCGTGGCCGGGCATGGCGTGCAGGCGATCATCGACGGGCGCGGCGTTCTGGTGGGGAGCGCCGGCCTCCTCGCCGAATGGTCGGTCTCGCAGCAGGAGCTCCAGGCGGCCGCCGAGCGCCTGGCGGCGCAGGCCCGCACGGTCGTCTGGGTGGCAGCCGACGGCCGCGCGCTGGGCCTGCTGGCGATCGCCGATCGGGTGAAGCCCGGAGCGCGCGAGGCGGTCCAGGCGCTGCGCGCCGCGGGAGTCGAGGTCGTTCTCCTCACCGGCGATCAGCCGGCGACCGCGGCGGCCGTGGCCCGCGAGGTCGGAATCGAGCGGGTGCTCGCCGGCGTCCTGCCGGCCGGCAAAGTCGCCGAGGTCAAGCGCCTGCAGGCCGAGGGTCGCGGTCTGGTCGGCATGGTGGGCGACGGCATCAACGACGCCCCGGCGCTGGCCCAGGCCGACGTCGGGATCGCGATCGGCACCGGCGCCGACGTGGCGATGGAGGCCGCCGACGTGACCCTGGTGCGCGGCGACCTGCGGTCGGTGCCGCAGGCTCTGGCGCTGAGCCGCGCCACCCTGCGCACCATCCGCCAGAACCTGTTCTGGGCGTTCTTCTACAACGTGGTGCTGATCCCCGCCGCGGCCGGCGCCTTCTTTGCGGTCAGCGCGCTGCCCCAGGCGCTGCGCACCCTCCACCCGGCGCTCGCCGCCCTCGCCATGGCGATGAGCTCGGTCACCGTGGTGTCGAACAGCCTGCGGTTGCGGCGCAGCCGGCTCAGCGGGTGAGCTTGAAGTAGGCGCGCCCGGCGAGCGGGCTCGTCTCGTGGCCGAGCAGCAGGCGGGTCGGCCAGTCCGCGGAAACGATCAGCAGCCGGGGGTCCTGGGCGCTCGGAGGCACGGCGAAGGCGAGCTGAGCCGTGCGCGCCTCGCCCGGGCGCAGAGGCTGATCGAGATCGGGTTTCGGGAACGCGGCGGCGAGCGCCTTGGTCGCCGCCGCCACCACCGGGTAGTGATGGCCGGCGCGGTCGACGACCTCGATCCGCCGGGGATTGGGCTGCAGCGGCGCGTCGCCGCGGCCCGGCGAGATCGTCGTCTCGTCGAAGCGCAAGCGCACGGTCACCAGCAGGAAAGGCCCGCCGCCCGCGACGTACATGCCGGGCTGGGCGGCGACGACGGCGTACGCGAGATGGCAGTCCGCTTCGCAGAAGTACTTCTCCTGGCCCATCGCGAGCGTGCGCTCGCGGCTCAAAGCGCCGAGGCCGAGCAGGGCCACGGCGTAGAGCGCCGGAATGGCGAGCCCGATCGCCGCGGCGTGCCGCGCCGCCTCGCGCCTTCCGTGCCCGCGCAGCCACGCCCACACGGCCGCGGCGGCGACCGTCGAGGTCGCGGCGGCGAGCAGCGCCAGCAGGGCCAGGTGGGCCTCGACGAACTGGAAATCGCGGACCGGCACGCCAGCCTCTAGCCGCGCCCGGCGGGGTCAGCCGGCCACCGGGATGGCGCGCCGACGCGCTCTCGACGCGGCACTAGAAGAGCGCCTTCACGTAACCGCCATCCACGGTCACGGCTTGTCCGGTGAGGTAGGACGCGGCCGGCGAGCAGAGGAACGCGACCACCTCGGCGATCTCCTCGGGCTCGGCGAGGCGGCCGATCGCGGCGTTCACCGCCCAGCCGGCCAGGATCTCCTCGCGGCTCCTGCCGGTGCGTGCGGCGTTGGCGCGCGCCAGCTCCTCTTGGCGATCGGTGCGCGTGTAGCCGGGGAGAACGGAGTTCACCGTGATGCCTTCGGCGGCGACTTCCTGGGACAGCGTCTTCAGGTAGCCGACGACCGCCGGACGGAACGAGTTCGACAGCGCCAGGTTGGGAATCGGCTGGCGGGTCGAGATCGAGTTGATCGCCACGATCCGTCCCCAGCGCCGCTCGCGCATGCCGGGCAGCACCAGGCGGCACAGTCGCGGTACGAACAGGAAGGTGAGCGCGAACGCCGCGGCGAAATCGTCGTCGGTGAGCTCGGCGGCCGGCTTGGCGGCGGGGCCGCCGCCGTTCGCGACCAGGATGTCGATGCGCCGGAAGCGCGCCTCGACCGCCGTGACCAGCTCCTGCAGCGCCTCCGCGGAGCGTACGTCGGCGCCGTACGCCAGCACCTCGACCGCCTCGGGCTCGAGCTGGTGGTATGCCGCCTCGAGCTTGTCGCCGCCGCGGCTCGAGATCGCGATCCGGGCGCCGCGGCGGGCCAGGGCGCGGGCGGTCGCGAAGCCGATGCCGCTCGAGGCGCCGGTGACGAGCGCGACCTGTCCGGCGAGATCGGAAGGCATGGGCGCGAGTCTAGCCGATCCGCCGGCCCTGCTCGTCGTAGGCGTACACGCCGCGGCCGGTCTTGCGGCCCAGACGGCCGGCGCGCACGTACTGGAGGTGCAGGTTGCTGGGCCGGAAGGCCTCGCCGAGCGTACGGTGCAGGTGCTCGAGGATCGCCAGGCGGACGTCGAGACCGACGAGATCGATCATCTCGAACGGACCCATCGGGTGGTTGAGGCCGAGCTTCAGCGCCTTGTCGATGTCCGGCGCCGAGGCGACGCCCTGCTCGAGCATGCGGAAGGCCTCGTTGCCGATCAGCGCGTTGATGCGGGTGGTGACGAAGCCGGGCGCCTCGCGCACTTCGACCGTCTCCTTGCCCATGCGTTGGGCGACCGCGCTGACCGCGTCGATCGTTGCGCGGCTCGACTGCAGGGCGGCGACGACCTCGACCAGACGCATGACGTGCACCGGATTGAAGAAGTGCATGCCGGCGAAGCGCTCGGGACGGTCGGTTGAAGCAGCCATCTCGGTGATCGACAGCGCCGAGGTGTTGGAGGCGAAGAGGGCGTGCTCCGGGCAGTGGCGCTGCACCTCCTGGAACGTCGCGGCCTTGAGCTCGAGCTTCTCGGGCACCGCCTCGATCACCAAGTCGGCCTCGCCGACCGCGGC